>MEGM01000034.1 GCA_001725505.1 Rubrivivax sp. SCN 70-15
AGGGTCATGGTCGCAGTGGGTTTCCGATCAAGGCCTTGCGCGGATCCGGCTCCGCCGGGCCGCCGCAAGAGCCCCCTCGGGGGGTGGCGAAGGCGCGCAGCGACAAGCCTGGAGGCTCATGTTCTTCCGTAGGTGTCCTCGAACCTGACGATGTCGTCCTCGCCCAGGTAGCTGCCCGACTGGACCTCGATGATCTCCAGCGGCACCTTGCCCGGGTTCGCGAGGCGGTGCGTCTGCCCGAGCGGGATGTAGGTGCTCTGGTTCTCGCCGAGGAGGATGACCTTGTCGCCGTTCGTCACCTCGGCGGTGCCGCTGACGACGATCCAGTGCTCGGCGCGGTGGTGGTGCATCTGCAGGCTCAAGCTGGCGCCGGGCTTGACCATGATGCGCTTGACCTGGTGGCGCGGGCCGTTGTCGATGCTGTCGTACCAGCCCCAGGGCCGGTGCACCTTGCGGTGCAGCGCGTGCTCACCGCGCTGCTCGGCGCCGAGCTGGGCGACGATCTTCTTCACGTCCTGGCTCTTCTCGCGGTCGGCGACCAGCACCGCGTCGGGCGTCTCGACGACGACGACGTTGTCCAGCCCGACGACGCCGACGAGCCGGCTCGTCGCGTGCACCAGCGTGTTGCGGCTGTCGTTGACGATCGCGTCGCCGACCGCCGCGTTGCCGGCGGCGTCCTTCTTCGCCACCTGCCAGACGGCCTCCCAGGCGCCCAGGTCGTTCCAGCCGGCGTCGAGCTCGACCATGCGGATGTCGATGCCGCTGCCGGCCGGCTGGCCGGGGCATTTCTCCATCACCGCGTAGTCCACCGATTCCGACGGCACGGCGGCGAACTCGGCCTTGCCCGGGCGCACGAAGCGCTGATCGGTGGCGCGCACGGCCCAGGCGCCGCGGCAGGCGGCGGCGATGTCGGGGCGGAAGCGCTCGAGCGCGGCCATCCAGACGCTGGCCTTGAGCACGAAGATGCCGGCGTTCCAGAAATAGCCGCCGGCCGCGAGGTAGCGCTCGGCGGTGGCGAGGTCGGGCTTCTCGACGAACTGCGCGACGCGCAGCGCGCCCGGCGCGTGTTCGGCGCGGATGTAGCCGTAGCCGGTCTCGGGCCGGTCGGGCGCAATGCCCAGGATCACGATCGCGCCGTCGGCCGCGACCTCCACCGCGCGCTGCATCGCGGTGTTGAACGCGGGCTCGTCGGTGACGGTCTGGTCCGACGAGATCACGACCAGCACCGGGTCGGTGTCACCCTCGGCCGCCTGCAGCGCGGCCAGCGTCAGCGCCGGCGCGGTGTTGCGGCCCACCGGTTCGAGCAGCACCGCCGCCGGGTCGACGCCGATCTCGCGCAGCTGGTCCAGCACCAGGAAGCGGTGGTCCTCGTTGCCGACGATCACCGGCGGCGCCAGCTCGATGCCGCCGCCGGCCAGGCCCTGCAGCCGCGCCACGGCCTGCTGGAACAGGCTGGTCTGCCCCGACAGCACGAGGAACTGCTTCGGGAAGCCCGAGCGCGACAGCGGCCACAGCCGGGTGCCGGAACCGCCGGCCATCACGACGGGTAGGACGGGAATGCTCATGCTTCGAATCCGTTCGGGTTCAGGGATTGCCAGCGCCAGCTGTCGGCACACATGCGGTCCAGGCCATGCTTCGCGCTCCAGCCGAGCTGCTCGCGCGCGAGCGCCGGGTCGGCCCAGCAGGCGGCGACGTCGCCGGGGCGGCGCGGCACGACGCGGTACGGGATCTCGCGCCCGCTGGCGCGGGCGTAGGCGGCGACCAGCTCGAGCACGCTGGCGCCGCGGCCGGTGCCCAGGTTGACCGTCAGCGAGCCCGGCGTGTCGAGCAGCCGGCGCAGCGCCGCGGCATGGCCTTCGGCCAGGTCGACGACGTGGATGTAGTCGCGCACGCCGGTGCCGTCGGGCGTCGGGTAGTCGTTGCCGAACACCTGCAGGAAGGGGCGGCGGCCCACCGCGACCTGGGCGACGTAAGGCATCAGGTTGTTCGGCGTGCCGCGCGGGTCCTCGCCGATGCGGCCGCTCTCGTGCGCGCCCACCGGGTTGAAGTAGCGCAGGCAGGCGGTCTGCCACGCGGGGCCGGCGGCCCCGCCCGCCACCGCCATGGCGTCGGCGGCCCCCAGGTCGCGCAGGATCTGCTCGCCGATCAGCTTGGTCTGGCCGTAGGGGTTGGTCGCGCTCAGGCGCGCGTTCTCGCGGATCGGCAGCGACTCGGGGTCGCCGTAGACGGTGGCGCTGGAGCTGAAGACGAAGCGCCCGACGCCGTGGCGCTGCATCGCCTGGCACAGCGTGACCAGGCCGCCGAGGTTGTTGGCGTAGTACGCGAGCGGCTGCTGCGTCGATTCACCGACCGCCTTGAAGGCCGCGAAGTGCACCGCGGCATCGATGCGGTGGCGCTGGAACACGCCCTCCATCGCCGCGGCGTCGCAGACGCTGGCGCGCTCGAACACCGGCTCGCGCCCCGACAGCTCGCGCAGCCGGTTCAGCACCTCGGGCGAGCTGTTGCTGAAGTCGTCGACGCCGACGACGTCGAAGCCCGCGGCCTGCAGCGCGAGCCAGGTGTGCGACGCGATGTAGCCAGTGGCGCCGGTGAGCAGGACGGTCGTCATCGAAGGCGGGAACTCGCTGGAGCAGGTGGACGGCAAGCGGCGCGCCGGGCGCCGCGGAACGGGCGGATTCTCGCCCGGAATGGGCGCGATCGCGGTCGCCGGCCGGTGACGGGCGTCACGCCGGCGCTGCCTACAATCGTCCGATGTTCCAGAACCTGCAAAGCCTGTTCGCCCCGGCCGTGATGGAGCGCCTGACGCTGGTCGTCAACCATGTGCTGGCGTCCGAGAGCGTGGCCACCGAGCGGCTGCGGCCGCACGCGGGCCGGCGCATCGCGCTGACGGCACTCGGCTGGCCGGCACTGCTGCCGCCGCTGCCGCCCTGCGTGTTCCGCGTCACGCCGGCCGGGCTGCTGGAATGGTGCGGTCTCGAGCCCGAGGACGGCGCCGACCTGTGGCTGCGGCTGGACGCGTCGAACCCGGCGGCGCTGCTCGCGCGCGCCGTCGCCGGCGAGATGCCGGCGGTGACGGTGGACGGCGACGCCACGCTCGCCGGCGACATCAACTGGCTGCTGCAAAACCTGCGCTGGGACGTCGCCGCCGACCTCGAGCGCATGTTCGGCCCGGCGGTGGCGCAGCAGCTGCACCGGCTGGGCTCGGCGCTGGCGCGGGCGCTGCGCGGTGCGCTGCAGGGGGTGGCCCAGGTGCGCGACCGCCTGCGGCCGCGCACCTGAAGCGACCGGCCGATGCGGCACCTCGCGCGCCTCGTCTTCATCGCCTTCACCGTCCTGCGCTTCGGGCTGGACGAGGTCGCGCTGTCGGCGTTCCGCCAGCGCTGGGTGCGCCTGATGGTGCGCGTGGCCACGGTGGGCCGGCGCCTGGACGAGCCGCGCGGCGTGCGGCTGCGCCGTGCGCTCGAGCGGCTCGGGCCGATCTTCGTCAAGTTCGGCCAGGTGCTGTCGACGCGGCGCGACCTGCTGCCGCTGGACATCGCCGACGAGCTGGCCAAGCTGCAGGACCGCGTGCCGCCGTTCCCTGCGGCGCAGGCGCGCGCACTGGTCGAGAAGGCCTACGGCCGGCGCATCGAGGAGGTCTTCGCCAGCTTCGACGCCGAGCCGGTCGCGAGCGCGTCGATCGCGCAGGTGCACTTCGCGACGCTGAAGTCCGGCCGCGAGGTCGCGGTCAAGGTGCTGCGGCCGGGCATGCTCGCGGTGATCGACGACGACCTGACGCTGCTGCACCAGCTCGCGCGCTGGGTCGAGCGGCTCTCGGCGGACGGCAAGCGGCTCAAGCCGCGCGAGGTCGTGGCCGAGTTCGACGGCTACCTGCACGACGAGCTCGACCTCGTGCGCGAAGCGGCCAACGCCGCCCAGCTGCGCCGCAACATGGCCGGGTTGAACCTGGTCATGGTGCCGGAGATGGTCTGGGAGCTGTGCACCCCCGGCGTGATGGTGATGGAGCGCATGCATGGCGTGCCGATCGGCCAGATCGCGCGGCTGCGCGAGGCCGGCGTTGACCTGAAGAAGCTCGCGCGCGACGGGGTCACGATCTTCTTCACCCAGGTCTTCCGCGACGGCTTCTTCCATGCCGACATGCACCCCGGCAACATCCAGGTCAGCCTCGCGCCGGCGACCTTCGGCCGCTACATCGCGCTCGACTTCGGCATCGTCGGCACCCTCACCGACAACGACAAGGAATACCTGGCGCACAACTTCATCGCGTTCTTCCGGCGCGACTACAAGCGCGTCGCCGAGCTGCACGTCGAATCCGGCTGGGTGCCGCCGGGCACCCGCATCGACGCGCTCGAGAGCGCGATCCGGGCCGTCTGCGAGCCTCATTTCGACCGGCCGCTGAAGGACATCTCGCTCGGCCAGGTGCTGATGCGGCTGTTCCAGACCTCGCGCCGCTTCAACGTCGAGATCCAGCCGCAGCTCGTGCTGCTGCAGAAGACGCTGCTCAACATCGAGGGCCTGGGGCGCCAGCTCGACCCGGAACTCGACCTGTGGACCACCGCCAAGCCCTTCCTCGAGCGCTGGATGAACGAGCAGATCGGCTGGCGCGGCCTGCTCGAGCGGTTCAAGAACGAGGCGCCGCGCTATGCGCAGCTCATTCCCGAGCTGCCGCGGCTGCTGCACCAGGCGCTGCAGCAGCAGGCGCGGCCGGCCGATTCGGCGCTGCTGCCGGCGCTGCTGGCCGAGCAGCGCGCGACGCGTCGGCTGCTGCAGGCGCTGCTGTGGGGCGGCATCGGCTTCCTTGCCGGCTGGCTGGTCACGCGGCTGGTCCAGCAGTTCGGCGGCTGAAGCTCCGGGTTCGGGCGAACCCGTACAATTTCGGCTTTTCGAATCAAGGGCTTAGCGCCATGCCGATCTATGCGTATCGCTGCACCACCTGCGGCCATGCCCAGGACGTGCTGCAAAAGGTTTCCGATCCGCTGCTCACCGTCTGCCCCGCCTGCGGGGCCGCCACGTTCGCCAAGCAGATCACGGCCGCGGGCTTCCAGCTGAAGGGCTCGGGCTGGTACGCCACTGACTTCCGCGGCGGCGCGACGCCCAAGCCGGCCGACGGCGACGCGAAGCCGGCCGACAAGCCGGCCCGGCGGCGCCGGCGACGGCGCCCACCCCCGCGGCGGGCAGCTGACGCCGCGCCCGAACCGGATCTCCGCTCTCGTGCGCAAGTACATCGTTGCCGGCCTGCTCGTCTGGCTGCCGCTGGCCATCACGGTCTGGGTGCTGTCCTGGCTGCTCGGCGCGCTCGACGGCGTCTTCGCCTGGGTGCTGTCGGCGACGCAGGCGGTGCTGCCGGCGACGATGCACGAGCGCATCGAACTGCTGCGCCAGGTGCCCGGGCTGGGCGTGGTCTTCATGGCGGTCGCGCTGCTGCTGACCGGCGTCTTCGCGGCCAACATCGTCGGCCAGTGGTGGCTGCGCCAGTGGGACCGGCTGATGGGCAAGATCCCCATCGTCAAGTCGATCTACAATTCGGTCAAGCAGGTCTCGGACACGCTGTTCTCGTCCGACGGCAACGCCTTCCGCGAGGCGGTGCTGGTGCAGTACCCGCGCCAGGGCTCGTGGACGATCGCGTTCGTCACCGGCAGGCCCGGCGGCGAGGTCGCGGCGCACCTGCCCGGAGAGTACGTCAGCGTCTACGTGCCGACGACGCCGAACCCGACCTCGGGCTTCTTCCTGATGATGCCGCGCGCCGACGTCCACGAGCTGAGGATGAGCGTCGACGAGGCGCTCAAGTACGTCATCTCGATGGGGGTCGTCGCCCCGCCCGAGGCCGCCGCAGCCCGAAATTGACGGGGCCGGCGGCAGCGCCCGCGAACGGCGGGTGCGCGACCGGCCCTCAGGGCCGCCGAACGGCCCCGTCCCGAAACCGCCCCGATTTATCGACGATTGCGTCTGGAGTGATTCCCATGAGAACCGAGTATTGCGGCCTGGTCAGCGAAGCGCTGATGGACCGGACCGTCACGTTGATGGGCTGGGCCCACCGCCGCCGCGACCATGGTGGCGTGATCTTCATCGACCTGCGCGACCGCGAGGGCCTGGTCCAGATCGTCTGCGACCCGGACCGCCCGGAGATGTTCAAGGCCGCCGAAGGCGTGCGCAACGAGTTCTGCCTGAAGGTCGTCGGCCGCGTGCGCGCGCGCCCGGCCGGCACCGAGAACGCCGGCCTCACGAGCGGCCGCGTCGAGGTGCTCGCGCTCGAGCTCGAGGTGCTCAACCCCAGCGTCACGCCGCCGTTCCAGCTCGACGACGAGAACCTGTCGGAGACGGTGCGCCTGACGCACCGCGTGCTCGATCTGCGCCGGCCGACGATGCAGAAGAACCTGATGCTGCGCTACCGGGTCGCGATGGAGGTGCGCAAGTTCCTCGACGAGCAGGGCTTCGTCGACATCGAGACGCCGATGCTCACGAAGAGCACGCCCGAGGGCGCGCGCGACTACCTCGTGCCCAGCCGCGTCCACGACGGGATGTTCTTCGCGCTGCCGCAGTCGCCGCAGCTGTTCAAGCAGCTGCTGATGGTGGCCGGCTTCGACCGCTACTACCAGATCACGAAGTGCTTCCGCGACGAGGACCTGCGCGCCGACCGCCAGCCCGAGTTCACGCAGATCGACATCGAGACCTCGTTCCTCGGCGAGGAGGAGATCCGCGCCGTCACCGAGGCGATGATCCGCACCGTGTTCCGCAAGGCGATCGGCGTCGAGCTGCCGGTCTACGGCCAGCTGACCTACGCCGAGGCGATGCACAGGTACGGCTCGGACAAGCCCGACCTGCGCGTCAAGCTCGAGTTCACCGAGCTCACCGACGTGATGAAGACGGTCGACTTCAAGGTCTTCTCCGCGCCGGCGCAGGCCAAGGGCGGGCGCGTCGCCGCGCTGCGCGTGCCCGGCGGCGGCGAGATGAGCCGCGGCGAGATCGACGCCTACACCGAGTTCGTCAAGATCTACGGTGCCAAGGGCCTGGCCTGGGTCAAGGTCAACGACGCCGGCAAGGGGCGCGAGGGGCTGCAGAGCCCGATCGTGAAGAACCTGCACGACGCCGCCGTCGCCGAGATCCTGGCGCGCACCGGCGCGCGCAACGGCGACCTGGTCTTCTTCGGCGCCGACAAGGCCAAGGTCGTCAACGACGCGCTGGGCGCGCTGCGCGTCAAGATCGGCCACAGCGAGTTCGGCCGCACGCACGGCCTGTTCGAGGACAAGTGGGCGCCGCTGTGGGTGGTCGACTTCCCGATGTTCGAGCACGACGAGGAAGCCGGGCGCTGGAACGCGGTCCACCACCCGTTCACCGCGCCCAAGGACGGCCACGAGGACCTGATGGACACCGACCCGGGCGCCTGCCTCGCGAAGGCCTACGACATGGTGCTCAACGGCTGGGAGCTCGGTGGCGGCTCGGTGCGCATCCACCGCGCCGAGGTGCAGAGCAAGGTCTTCAAGGCGCTCAACATCTCGGCCGAGGACGCGAAGGTCAAGTTCGGCTTCCTGCTCGACGCGCTGCAGTACGGCGCGCCGCCACACGGCGGCCTGGCGTTCGGGCTGGACCGGCTCGTGACGCTGATGACCAGGGCCGAAAGCATCCGCGACGTGATCGCGTTCCCGAAGACGCAGCGCGCGCAATGCCTGCTCACCGGCGCGCCGAGCCACGTCGACGAAGCGCAGCTGCGCGAGCTGCACATCCGGCTGCGCAACTCGGCGGCCGCTTGACGCGCCGCTGCGTAGCGCACGCCGGTACGCTGGGAGCCTGATGCGATGAGTTCGTCGATCGACGATCCCGCGCACGACCGCGAGGCAGGCGACCGCGACGCGACGCTGGACACGACGCGCATCGACGACGTGCGCATCGCCGCGGTGCGCGCGCTGGTCTCGCCGGCGGTGATCCTCGACGAGCTGCCGGTCACGCCCGCGATCGAGGCGCTGGTCGAGGCTTCGCGCACGCGCATCGGCGACGTGCTGCAGGGCCGCGACGACCGGCTCGTCGTCGTCGTCGGCCCGTGTTCGATCCACGACTTCGACGCCGCGATCGCCTATGCGCAGCGGCTGCGCCCGCTCGCCGGCGAGCTGGCCGACGCACTCGTCGTCGTGATGCGCGTCTACTTCGAGAAGCCGCGCACCACGGTCGGCTGGAAGGGCTTCATCAACGACCCGCGGCTGGACGGCAGCTTCCGCATCAACGAGGGGCTGCGCCGCGCGCGCGAGCTGCTGCTTGCGATCAACGCGCTCGGGCTGCCGGCGGGGAGCGAATTCCTCGACCTGCTGTCGCCGCAGTACATCAGCGACCTGATCGCCTGGGGTGCGATCGGTGCGCGCACGACCGAGAGCCAGAGCCACCGCCAGCTCGCCAGCGGGCTGAGCTGCCCGGTCGGGTTCAAGAACGGCACCGACGGCAGCGTGCAGGTCGCGGCCGACGCGGTGCTCGCCGCCGCCGCCCCGCATTCGTTCATGGGCATGACGAAGATGGGCGTCGCGGCGATCTTCGAGACGCGCGGCAACGCCGACGGCCACGTCATCCTGCGCGGCGGCAGGGTGCCGAACTACGACGCCGCGGCGGTCGAGGCCGCCTGCACCGTGCTGCGCCGCGCCGGGCTGCGCGAGCAGGTGATGGTCGACTGCTCGCACGCCAACTCGGCCAAGCAGCACCGGCGCCAGATCGACGTCGCGGCCGACCTGGCGCGCCAGATCGAGGGCGGCGAGCGCCGCATCGTCGGCGTGATGGTCGAGAGCCACCTGCTCGAGGGGCGGCAGGACCAGCGCCCCGGCCAGCCGCTCGTGCCGGGGGTGTCGATCACCGACGCCTGTCTGGGCTGGAGCGACACCGAGCCGCTGCTGCGCGCGCTGGCGCAGGCGGTGCGAACGCGGCGGCAGCGATGAGCCGGCGGCCCAAGATCCCGGTCTCGGTGCTGGTCGTGGTCCACCAGAGCGACGGCCAGGTGCTGCTCATCGAGCGCGCCGACCACCCCGGCTACTGGCAGAGCGTGACCGGTTCGGTGGACCGCGAGGACGAGCCGCTCGAGCTCACCGCGCGGCGCGAGGTGGAGGAGGAGACCGGCATCACCGGCGGCACGCTGCGCGACTGGCAGCTCAGCAACGTCTACGAGATCTACCCCGTCTGGCGCCACCGCTACGCGAGCGGCGTCACGCACAACACCGAACACGTCTTCGGGCTTACCGTGCCGACCGGCACGCCGGTGACGCTGAACCCGCGCGAGCACCTGCACTACCAGTGGCTGCCCTGGCGCGAGGCGGCCGACCGCTGCTTCTCGCCCAGCAACGCCGAGGCAATCCTCCAGCTGCCCCGCTTCACTCCGCTGCCATGAGTCGGCTCGTCCCGCTGCAATCGTCCCAGCTGCCGCCCGCGACGGTGCAGGGCGGGCTGCGCGTGGCGACCTACAACATCCACAAGGGCGTGCGCGGCGTCGGCCGCGCGAAGCGGCTCGAGATCCACAACCTCGGCCTCGCGGTCGAGTCGCTCGACGCCGACCTCGTGTTCCTGCAGGAGGTGCGGCTGTTCCACACCCGCGACGCGCGCCAGTTCGACCGCACCTGGTTCGGCTGGCCGGCGCAGGGCCAGGCCGAATACCTCGCGCCCGAGGGCTACGACGTCGCCTACCGCAGCAACGCCATCACGCGCCACGGCGAGCATGGCAACGCGCTGCTGTCGCGCTGGCCGATGGGCGATGTCGGGCACGAGGACGTCAGCGACCACCGCTTCGAGCAGCGCGGCCTGCTGCACGTGCCGGTGCAATGGCTCGGCGGAACCGTGCACGCGGTGGTCGTGCACTTCGGCCTCGTCCACGCGAGCCGGGTGCGCCAGGTGCAGCGGCTGGCCGAGTTCATCGAGGCCACCGTGCCGGCCGACGAGATGCTCGTCGTCGCCGGCGACTTCAACGACTGGGGCGAGAAGCTCGACGCCCCGATGGCCGCGATCGGCCTGACGCGCGCCGCGGCGCCCGCGCCGGCGCGCGCGCGCGCGCTCACCTTCCCGTCGCGCGTGCCGGTGTTCGCGCTCGATCGCTTCTACCTGCGCGGGCTGCGCTGCGCGTCGACGATGGTTCCGCGCGGGCTGGCCTGGGCGCGCATGTCGGACCACCTGCCGCTGGTCGCCGAGCTGGAGCCCGATTGACGGCCGCCGGGCCGCAGCACGCCTCGCCCCCAGCGCGCGACCCCGGAGCGCGGCTGCGCTTCGTCGGCGGCAACCGGGTCGAGCTGCTGCAGGGCGGCGACGAGCTCTTCCCGCGCATGCGCGAGGCGATCGCCGGCGCCGAGCGCGAAGTCTGGCTCGCGACCTACATCTTCAGCGACGACGACGCCGCGCACAGCGTCGCCGACGCGCTCGCCGCCGCCGCCCGGCGCGGCGTTTCGGTGCACGTCGTCGTCGACGGCTTCGGCTCGATGGACACGCTGCCGCGGTTGCGCGACTGGCTGCAGGGCGCGCGCGTGCGGCTCGAGGTGTTCCGCCCGATCGACCGCTGGTGGGCCTGGCTGCAGCCCGGGCAGCTGCGCCGGCTGCACCAGAAGGTCTGCGTCGTCGACGGCCGGATCGCGTTCTGCGGCGGCATCAACGTGATCGACGACCGCTTCGACGCGGGCCAGGGCTGGTTCGAGGCGCCGCGGCTGGACTTCGCGGTCGCGGTCCACGGCCCGCTGGCGCAACAGGTCCACGGCACGGTGCGGGCGATCTGGGCGCGCGCCCACCTGGGCCGGGGCTGGCGCGACGAGATGCGCCGGCTCACCCACGCCGCGGCGCCGGTCGAACGCACGGTGCGCCTGCTGCGCCGGTTGCGCTCGGCCACGCCGCCCGGACCGGCGTCGACGCAGCCGGTGCAGGCGGCCTTCGTCGTGCGCGACAACTTGCGCCAGCGGCGCTCGATCGAGCGCAGCCTGATCCGGGCGATGCTCCAGGCGCAGCGCCGGATCGACATCGCGGTGCCCTACTTCTATCCCGGCCGGGGGTTCCGGCGCGTGCTGCGCCAGGCGGCCCGGCGCGGCGTCCAGGTGCGCCTGCTGCTGCAGGGCAAGGTCGACTACCGGATCGCTGCACTCGCCGCGCAGGCGCTCTACGCCGAGCTGCGCAGCCACGGCGTGCGCATCTTCGAATACACGCCGGCCTTCCTGCACGCCAAGGTCGCGGTCGTCGACGACGACTGGGCCACCGTCGGCAGCTCGAACATCGACCCGCTCTCGCTGCTGCTGAACCTGGAGGCCAACGTCGTCGTGCGCGACCGCGACTTCGCCGCCGCGCTGAGCGCACGCCTCGACGCCGCGATCGCCGCGTCGCGCGAGGTCGACGGCACGCAGGCGCGTGCGGGCTGGCGAGCCGGCCTCCAGCGCCGCGTGATCGCGTGGATCGCCGCCACCTATCTGCGTCTGGGCGGCGTGCGCGACCGGTACTGACGCAGTGGCTGGGGTACCCTAGGCGCTGTCGCAATCGCCGGTACCTCCCATGAAGATCCTGCTGCCCGTCGACGGCTCGCCGCGCTCGCTGCACGCCGTGCGCCACGCACTGCGCCTGCGCGAGGCGGGCCTCGACGCGAACTACGTGCTCGTCAACGTGCAGGAGCCGCCGTCGCTGTACGAAGTGGTGGTCGCGCACGACGCCGAGGAGCTCTCGAAGGTGCGGCGCGACGCCGGTGCCGACCTGCTCGCCGGCGCCGAGGCGCTGCTCGAGGCCGCTGGCGCGTCCTGGGAGAGCGAGGTCGCCGGCGGCGTGCCGGCCCATGTGCTCGTCGACCTGATCGAGAACTACGGCTGCGACGCGGTCGTGATGGGCGCCTCCGAAGACGCGCCCGGCGAGCTGACGCTGGCGCTGCTCGAGCACAGCCCGGTGCCGGTGACGGTGGTGCCCGAGCCGCCGGTGGCCGACGAGGGCTGAGCGGCCGCTGGCCGCTCAGGGCCGAACGGCCGCTTGCACCGCTCCCCCGCGCCCCCTCCGCGAGGGGGCTCCAGCTCGGATGACGAGTCGGCCTGCGGGTCGACCCACTCTCGAGCAACGCTGCGCTGTCGCTACGCGCAGCGCCTCGAACGAGACGCCGGCCGCGAGGCCGGCTCGACGGTCATGCAGGTGCCCCCTCTCGGAGGGGGCTGGGGGGAGCGGTGCGCAACGGCCCTGGTCCGGAGCGGTCAAGGGCCGCTTCGGGCCGCGAGCGGCCCGTCATTCCCAGTCGATCGATCGCAAGTCGGCGTCAGACCGCCAGCCGCACCCCGGCCGCGGCGAGGTCGGCGTCGAAGTCGGCGCTGTCGAAATAGGCCAGCTCGCGTGCGCGCGCCGCGGCGATCGCGTCGCCCGAGCCCGCTGCGCCGGCCTCGCCCGGGTGGCAGAAGATCAGCCCGCCGCGCTGCGGCAGCGCCGCCAGCCAGCGCCTGAACAGGCCGCGGTAGTCGGTGCTGACGAAGTCGTAGACGCCGAGCAGCTGCGTGTTGCGTGCATTGCCTTGGGCCTCGAGCCGGCGCCCCAGCGCGCGGCCGCCGGTCGCCGCGATGAGCGCACGCTTGAGCGCGAAGCCGGGGCCGAGCACGCGTCCGGTGTGGCGGATCGGCAGCCCGGGGCGGGCGGGCAGCAGCTCGCGCAGGCCGGGCAGGTGGTGCACGTGCTGGTGGCCGTCCAGGTGCGCCGGCGCGCGGCCGCAGCCGGCGACGAAGGCCGCGAGCTGGGCGTCGAGCTCGTCGCGCAGCGCCGCGAGCGGCAGCCGGTGCAGGTGCGCCAGCACGATCAGCCGCGGCAGCGACGGCAGCTGCGGCCAGACGGCGGCGAGCGCGGCGCTCAGCGGCCGGCCCTCGGTGAGGTTCAGGTGCAGTCCCAGGCGCACCGGCGTCGCGGCGAGTTCATGCGCGCGCCCCGGCCAGTCGGGCGCGTTGACGATGCACGAGACATCGCTGAGCCGGCCGCGCGTGGCCAGCCGCAGAATGCCACGGCTGACCGGCAGCGACAGGCCGAAGTCGTCGGCGCACAGGCGCAGCGCGCGCAGCGGTGGCGTCATCCGTCGCGCGGCTCGATGCCGCTGCGGCCGGCTTCCTCGCCGACGAGGTAGATCGGCCGCTGCTTGACCTCGTCGAAGATGCGGCCGACGTATTCGCCCAGGATCCCGATCGACAGCAGCTGCACGCCGCTGAAGAACATCATCCCCGCGACCAGCGTCGCCCAGCCCGGCACGTCCGAGCCGTGGATGAAGTGGTCGGCGACGACGTAGGCGCCGTAGCCCAGCGCGCCCAGCGCGACGAGGCCGCCCAGGCCGCTCCAGACGCGCAGCGGCAGGTTCGAGAACGAGGTCACACCGGTGAGCGCGAGCCGGAACAGGCGCCCGAACGAGAAGCGCGTCGCGCCCTCGGCGCGCGCGTCGGGCTGGTAGGGCAGCAGCTCGGTGCGAAAGCCGACCCAGGCGTACAGGCCCTTGAGGAAGCGGTTGCGCTCGGGCAGCCCGATCAGCGCGTCGACGACGCGCCGGTCCATGAGCCGGAAGTCGCCCGCGTCGGCCGGGATCGGCACGTGCGAGCCGGCGTTGACGACGCGGTAGAACCAGCGCGTGCCGAAGCGCTTGAGCCAGGTCTCGTCGGCGCGTGTCGCACGAACCGCGCAGACGGTGTCGGCGCCGCCGGCCCAGGCCTTCAGCATCGGTTCGATCATCGCCGGCGGGTGCTGCAGGTCGGCGTCGAGCAGCACGACGACGTCGCCGCGCGCATGGTCCAGCCCGGCCGACAGCGCCGCTTCCTTGCCGAAGTTGCGCGACAGGCGCAGGTAGCGCACCCCGGGCTCGCGCAGCCAGGGCGCGAGCGCGGCGGCGGTGGCGTCGCGGCTGCCGTCGTCGACGACGATCACCTCCCAGCGCGCCGCCAGCCGGCGCAGCTGCGCGGTCAGCACTTCCAGCAGCCGGGGCAGGTTGGCGGCCTCGTTGTAGGCCGGCACGACGCAGCTGATTGCGGCGCTCGCGGCATCTCGGGTCGGGTTCATGGTTCGCGGTCGGGGTCGTCGTCGGCGCTGTCCTGCGCGTGCCAGCCGGCACGCGCACGCTGGGCCGCATTGTCGGCCCGCTCGCGCGCCCACATTTCCTCGAGCTGCTGGCGACCCTGCTTGGCGATCGCGATCAGCTTGCTCTCGTCGCCGAAATGCGGCGCCATCCGGTCGAGCAGCGCGATGTTGTGGCGCCGGAAGCGCAGCGCCTGCGTGCGCGCCGCATGCGGCTGCCAGCCCATCGCCTCGAGCACGCTGCGTCCGCTCATCAGCGCGGCGTCGAAGGTCTCGCGCTCGATCAGCGTCACGCCCTGCTCGCGCAGCCGGACGTGGTGCGAGACGTTGCGCGCGCGCGCAACGATCGTCAGCTGCGGGAAATGCTCGCGCACGAGGCGCGCGATCTGCACGCTCTGCTCGACGTCGTCGATCGCGATCACGAAGACCCGGGCCCGGTCGGCACCGGCGACGCGCAGCAGGTCCAGCCTCGACGCGTCGCCGTAGAACGTGGGCCAGCCGAAGCGGCGCAGGCTTTCGATCTGCTCGACGTCGTGGTCGAGCACCGTCGCCGACAGGCCGTTCGCGCTCAGCAGCCGGCCGACGATCTGCCCGTAACGGCCGAAGCCGGCGATGATCACCGGCGCATGCTGCTCCTCGCTGATCTCGACGAGAGCGGGCTTGCGCTGCGCCGTCTTCAGGTGGCGCGCCCACCAGCGGTCGGCGGCGACGAGCAGCAGCGGCGTTGCCAGCATCGACAGCGCTACCGCGGCGACGAGGAGCGACGCAGTCCGGGCGTCGATGACGCCGGCGCCGAGCGCGGTCTGGAAGACGACGAAGCCGAACTCGCCGCCTTGCGCGAGCAGGATCACGAACACCGGCCGCTGTTCCAGCGGCACCGGCATCAGCCGCGCCATCGCCCACAGCACGAGCGCCTTGACGAGCAGGAAGCCGGCGACCAGCGCCGCGATCAGGCCCGGATGGCTCAGCACGACCCCGAAGTCGATGCTCATCCCGACCGCGATGAAGAACAGTCCGAGCAGCAGGCCCTTGAAGGGCTCGATGTCGGTCTCGAGCTCGCGCCGGTATTCGCTCTCGGCGAGCAGCACGCCGGCGAGGAACGCGCCGAGCGCCATCGACAGCCCGACGCTGCGCATCAGCGCCGCGGTGGCGACGACGAGCAGCAGCGCCGCGGTGGCGACGACGAGCAGCAGCGCCGCGGCGGTGAAGATCTCGGGCGTGTCGCTGCGCGCGATCCAGCGGAAGGCCGGGCGCAGCAGCAGCCGCCCGCCGAAGACGATCAGCGCGATCACGCCGAAGACCTTCGCGCCCTCGAGCCAGCCGCTGCCGCCGACGTGGGCCGCGCCGCCGTAGACCAGCAGCGGCACGATCGCCAGGATCGGGATCGCCGCGATGTCCTGCAGCAGCGCGACGCTGAGCACGCTCTGGCCGACGCCGGTGGCCATCAGGTTGCGCTCGTTCAGCACGCCCAGGCCGATCGCGGTCGACGACAGCGCCAGGCCGAGGGCGGCGACGAGCGCGACGTGCCAGTCGATGCCGGCGGCCACCGCGATCGCGAGCATCAGCGCCGTCGAGCCGAGCAGCTGCAGGCTGCCCCAACCGAAGATCGGCCGGCGCAGGCTCCACAGCCGGCGTGGCTCGAGCTCCATGCCGACCAGGAACAGCATCAGCACGACGCCGAACTCGGCGAACTCGAGCATCTGCTTCGGGTCGCTGACCCAGCCCAGGCCCCAGGGCCCGATCGCGATGCCGGCGGCCAGGTAGCCGATGATCGAGCCCAGCCCGAGCAGGCGTGCGAGCGGCACCGCGACGACCGCGGCGCCGAGGTAGACCAGGCTCGGCAGCAACCAGGAGCTGGCGTGATTCATGCCTTCACGGCCTCTCAGCCGAGGTCCGGGCGCTCGTCGGCCGGCACCTCGCAGCCGGTGTCGGCGGCCAGGTCGGCGAGCTCTGGCCAGTCGGGCCAGCGCTGCAGCCGGTCGGTGAAGACCGCCGCATGCGCCACGAGCGCGGCGTCGCCGACGCGGTGCGCGCCATGCAGCAGCATCGGCGGCAGCCAGCGCATCCCGACCAGCGCCGCGGTCTGCTCGTAGGGGTGGAGGAACTCGTCGAAGAAGTAGCGGTTGTGGCCGTCGGGCCGGTACGAGGCCGCGCCGCCGCCGGTCGAGGCCACGAGCCAGAGGTCCTTGCCGCGCAGCGCCGTCCCGCCCGGGCCGTAGGCCCAGCCGAAGGCGAACACCTCGTCGAGCCAGAGCTTCATCAACGGTGGCATCGAGTACCAGTGGATCGGGTGCAGCCAGACGACGAGGCGCGCGTCGGCGAGCGCGGCCTGTTCGGCGTCGACGTCGATCAGGTAGTCGGGGTAGCGCGCATAGAGGTCGTGCACCGCGACGCGGGACGGGTCGGCACCGGCCGCCGCCGCGAGCAGCGTGCGCGTGACGCGCGATTGCCCGAGGTTCGGATGGGCGGCGACGACGACGATGTCGGTGGGCAAGGGCAGGGCGGGCGGCGGTCGATGTCCGATACCATAGCGTGAAAGAGGGCTGTGGAGGAGCATGGGATGCCCGTCATCGTGATCGCCAACCCGAAGGGCGGCGTCGGCAAGAGCACCCTGGCCACGAACGTGGCCGGCTGCTTGGCCGCGGCGGGCCATGCGGTGATGCTCGGCGACGTCGACCGCCAGCAGTCGGCGCGTCAGTGGCTGGCGCTGCGGCCGGCGCCGCTGCCGCCGATCCGCGGCTGGGAGCCCGCCCACGACGAGATCGTCAGGCCACCCAAGGGCACGACCCACGTCGTGCTCGACACGCCTGCCGGCCTGCACGGCAAGAGGCTCGACGCGGTGCTGCGCATCGCCGACAGGATGCTGATCCCGCTCCAGCCCAGCCTGTTCGACATCCAGGCCACGCATGCCTTCGTCCAGGGGCTGCGTGCGCACCGGCGCGGCGCCGAGATCGAGCTCGGCCTGGTCGGCATGCGCGTGCGCGAGCACACGCGCGCGAACGAGCAGCTGCACCAATACCTGGCGACGCTGCCGGTGCCCGTGGTGGCCTGGCTGCGCGACACGCAGAACTACGTGCAACTGGCCGCGCACGGGCTGACGCTGTGGGACGTGGCGCCCAGCCGCGTCGAGCGCGACCTCGAACAATGGGCGCCGCTGAAGGCATGGCTGGACCGATGAAACACTTTGCTCACCTGGAGGACCTGCGCGCCGAGATCGGCCGCGAGGTCGGCGTCAGCGACTGGATCGCCGTCGAACAGCCCCGCATCACCCAGTTCGCGCAGGCCACCGGTGACCACCAGTGGATCCACGTCGACCCGGCGCGCGCTGCGGCCGGGCCCTTCGGCGCGACGGTTGCGCACGGCTTCCTCACGCTGAGCCTGCTGCCGGCGATGGCCGACACCGCGTTCGCGATCGACGACGTCCGCATGGGCGTCAACTACGGGCTGAACCGGGTCCGCTTCCCGCACCCGGTGCGCGCCGGCAGCCGGCTGCGCGGGCGTTTCAGGCTGCTCGCCTTCGAGCCGATCGACGGCGGCGCGCAGCTGACGGTGGAGGTGACGATGGAGCTCGAAGGGGCAGAGAAGCCGGCCTGCGTGGCCGAGTCGGTGTCGCGCCGCTATACCTGAGTGGCCCCGGGGCCGGGCTGCGCCCGGCGCGGGTTCGCGCCAGGTGGCCGAGCCATGTCGGCTCGACCATCCCCCAAGAGTGGGGCGCCGGCGGCGCGGCACGCGAGTCGACAATCGCCCCGGTCCGTGGGCACGAGGAGCGCGACATGAAGGTGCTGCTGGTCGACGACCACCCGCTGATCCTCGCGGCGCTGCAGGCCGTGATCAAGGGTCTGGGTGACGACGTCACGGTGGTCGGCGTCGACCACGCCGCCGGCGCGCGCGCGACACTGGCAGCGGACGCCGATTTCGACCTCGTGCTGCTCGACCTCGCACTCGGCGACGCCGACGGCTTCGACGTGCTGGCCGAGCTGCGCGGCACCTACCCGGCGCTGCCGGTGGTGGTGGTCTCGGCGTCCGAACGCGCGAGCGACGTGATCCGCGCGATCGACGTCGGCGCAATGGGCTTCGTGCCCAAGAAGTCGTCCAACGCGGCGCTGTTCGAGGCCTTGCGCATGGTGATGTCCGGGGGCCTCTACGTGCCGCCGATGATGCTCGGCCAGGAGCTGCAGGCGCCGCCGCCCGGCGGCGACACGGTGCCCGCGGTGATGCGCCCGGCCGCCGAGACGCCGCTCGGCGAGCGCGCCCGACCCGAGCCGCACCAGGCGGCAGCGACGCTGGCGCAGGTCGGCCTCACGCCGCGCCAGAGCGAGGTGCTGGCGCTGCTGCTGCAAGGCCTGCCGAACAAGCTGATCGCGCGCGAACTGAACCTGTCGGTCGAGACCGTGAAGGACCATGTCGCCGCGGTGCTGCGCGCACTCGGCGTCGGCTCGCGCACGCAGGCGGTGCTCGCGGTGAGCCAGATGACGCAGGGCCAGGGCGGCTTCGTCGCACGCAAGCCGCCGCCGCGGTCATGAGTGCGACGGGCCGCTCCCGAGCACTCATCCTGGAGCGCGCGGCGCGGAGGGCATTTCGATGAGTGCGACCCTGCCGATGGCCGGGCCGGAGCGCAGCGCCGGCGGCGAGGTCGACCATATCCGCGCGCTCTACGTGCAGACGCCGGCGACGCTGATCGGCTACGCGCTGGGCGCGCTCGTCGTGCTGCTGGTCTTCTGGCCGCTGGTCGACACCTGGCGGCTCGCGGGCTGGCTCGCGGCGGTCGCGCTGCTCTGGGCGCTGCGGTTGCTGCACTACCTGCGCTACCGGCGCGAGAGCGGTGCCGACGCGGCGACGCTGCTCGCCTGGCGGCGCAGCTGGCGCGTGCTCGTGCTGCTGCAGGGCGCGGTCTGGGGGCTGGCGGTCTGGCTGTTCTGGGGCCTGGGTGCGCCGTACCAGCGCCTGACGCTGATCCTCGTCGTCTACAGCTACTGCGTGAGTTCGGTGCAGCTGCTCGCGACGCAGCGGCACGTCTTCCTCGCCTTCATCAGCCTGGTGCTGGCGCCGACCATCGTGCGCATCGCCACCGACAGCGGCGAGCCCGGCCACCTGCAGCTGGCGCTGGTGGTGGCGATCCTGTTCGGCGCGACGCTGCTGATGGTGCGCACCTATGGCCACGCGCTCGGCCAGGCGATCTCGCTGAAGGCGCGCACCGACGAGCTCGCCGCGCAGCTTCGCTTCGAGAAGGCCGAGGCCGAGGCCGCGCGCCGCGCCGCCGAGGCTGCGAGCCGCGCCAAGACCCAGTTCTTCGCCGCCGCCAGCCACGACCTGCGCCAGCCTCTGCACGCGATGGGGCTGTTCGCCGAGGCGCTGCGCCAGCGCGTGCACGATGCCGAGGTCGCGTCGCTGGTGAACAGCATCAACGAGTCGGTCGACGCGCTCGAGGGCCTGTTCGGCGAGCTGCTCGACATCACGCGCATCGACACCGGCGGCGTCGAGGTCGTGCCGGCGCCGGTGCGGCTGCGCGAGCTGTTCGGCCGCCTGCGCCTGCACTTCGAGCCGATCGCGTTCGAGAAGGGGCTGATGCTGTCGTTCCGCGGCGACGCGCATGTCGCGCATGCCGACCCGCTGCTGCTCGAACGCATCCTGCGCAACCTGGTCAGCAACGCGATCCGCTACACCGACGACGGCGGCGTGCTCGTCAGCTGCCGGCCGCGTGGCGGCCGCCTGCTGCTGCAGGTCTGGGACTCGGGCATCGGCATCTCCGAGGCCAGCCTGCCGCGCATCTTCGACGAGTTCTTCCAGGCGCAGAGCCAGCGTCCGCTCGAGCCGCACCAGCGCAAGGGGCTGGGGCTGGGGCTGGCGATCGTCAAGCGGCTCGCGGCGCTGATGGGCACGTCGGTGACGGTGCGCTCGCGCGTCGGCCACGGCACGGTGTTCTCGATCGAGGTCCCGGCGGGCAAGGCGCCGCGCAGCGTGGAGGCGCGCGCCGACGGCGTCAAGGCGCCGCTCGGGCTGACGCTGCAGGGCCGCAGCCTGATCGTCGTCGAGGACGAGCAGGCGGTGCGCGAAGGGCTGGTCGTGCTGCTCCAGGCCTGGGGCGCGAGCGTGATCGCCTTCGACACCGTGGACAGCGTCCTGGCCTGGCTCGCGTCCGCGTCTGCCGCGGCGCCCGACCTGCTGCTCGTCGACTACCGGCTCCCGCAGGGCAAGACCGGCATCGACGCTCTCGTCGCGATCCGTGCGCGCTGGCCGCAGACGCGGCTGCCGGCGATCGTCGTCACCGGCAGCACGCTCGGCGGCCACGAGGACGAGGCCGTGACGCATGACTACCACCTGCTCATCAAGCCGGTGCTGCCGAACAAGCTGCGCGCGATGATCGCGTTCAAGCTCGGCATGCGCTGAACGCCAGCGCCGCGCTCGCGCTCAGCCCGCCGGCGCGACCATCAGTTCACCGCTGCGCCCCGGCACGCTGCCCCGGGCCAGCGCCAGTGCCGGCACGCGTGCCAGGTCCAGGCTGCGGTGCAGGCTGCCGAGCGTGACGAGCTCGTGCCCCTGCGCCTGCCATCCGGCAAGCAGCGCGTCGAAGGCCGGCGCGAGCAGGCCGCCTTCGAGCTCGGCGTGCAGCGTGAAGACCTGGTCGCGGTCGCCCTCGGTCAGCGCGAGCAGCCGGCGCGCGACGTTGTGCGCGTCGACGCCGTCGGTACCGAGGATCTCGTCCAGCGTCGGCAGCGTCGTCGGCAGTTGCACGTGTCCCAGCGTGCGACCGTCGACGACCGCGCGGTAGGGGCGCGTGCCGCGGCCGTCGGACGCGTAGGCCATGCGCCAGTCGTCGATCTGCTGCAGCGCCGCGGCGTTGACCTGCCAGCCGGCCGCGCCATGGGTCGCCGCCGGCTCGCCGAAGACCTCGCCGAAGCGCAGGTGCGCGAGCGCCATCTGGTGCCGGGTCCAGGCCTCGTCGCGCGCGTGCACGTGGTCCTGCCAGAGCACGTGGTCCCAGCAGTGGATGCCGCACTCGTGGCCGGCGCCGTGCGCGGCGCGCATCTCGGCCGCCGCCTTGCGGCCGATGTCGGGCGCCGGCAGCAGCACACCGTACATCAGCGTGCGCAGCCCGTAGTGGGCGAGCACCGAGGTGCGCGAGACCTTGGACAGGAAGCCGGGCCGGAACACGCGCCGCAGCGCCCAGCCGGTGTGGTCGGGGCCGAGGCTGAAGAGGAAGGTCGCCGGTGCGTCACGCCGAGACAGGGTCGACAACAGCCGCGGCACGCCCTCGCGCGTGCCGCGCAGCGTGTCGACGTCGACCTTCAGCGCGATGCGGGCCAAGCGATTTCAGCTCGCGTTCTCGGTCAGCGAGCGAGCCTCGACCACGTGCTCGCGGTACGACTCGAAGATGCGGCGCAAAGCGGTCTGCATGTCGACCTGCGGCGCCCAGCCCAGCACCTGCATCGTGTCGGCGATCTTGGGCAGCCGGTTCTGCACGTCCTGGTAGCCTTTGCCGTAGAAGCTGCCCGACGAGGTCTCGACGATCTTCGTGCGCTGCGCCATCGCGGCGTACTCGGGGTAGTCGGCGGCCATCGCCAGCATCATCTCGGCGAGCTCGCGCACCGAATGGTCGTTCGCCGGGTTGCCGATGTTGAAGATGCGGCCGCTCGCGACGCCGCCTTCGTTGGCGATGATGCGCATCAGCGCGCTGACGCCGTCGCTGATGTCGGCGAAGGCGCGCTTCTGCGCGCCACCGTCGACGAGCTGGATGTTCTCGCCGCGCACGATCTGGCCGAGGAACTGGGTCACGACGCGCGACGAGCCCTCCTTGGTCTCGAAGATCGAGTCCAGCCCCGAGCCGATCCAGTTGAACGGCCGGAACAACGTGTAGTTCAGCCCCTGCTCCATGCCGTAGGCGTGGATCACGCGGTCCATAAGCTGCTTGCTGCAGGCGTAGATCCAGCGCGGCTTGTTGATCGGGCCGTAGACCAGGTTCGAGGTCTCGGGGGCGAACTCGGCGTCGTGCTCGTAGGCCGCGCGCGAGTCCTCCGCCGAGCCGCGCGCCTCGACCGGGCGAAGACCGGAGCCGAGGTCGACGCGGACGAAGAACGTCGCCTGGTAGCGCCCCTCGTGCTTCGTCGCCGGGTAGCGGAAGATTCGCGGCTCGTCGCGGTAGCGCGTCACCTGACGCGTCCGCGTCTGGTACTCGGTCCGAACCTTGCGCACGTTGCGCATGCGAGAC
>MEGM01000035.1 GCA_001725505.1 Rubrivivax sp. SCN 70-15
GGTCGAAGCCGTAGAACCGCTTCGCCGCGCGCGCCTCCTCGACACCCAGCGGCTCGCCGTGCGCGGCCGCGGTGTCCTGCTTGTGCGGCGCGCCGTAGCCGATGTGGCTGTGCACGATGACCAGGGTCGGGCGGTCGACGGTGCCCTCGAAGGTCTTCAGCGCCAGCGTCGTGGCCTCGATATCGTTGGCGTCGGCCACCTGCAGCACCTGCCAGCCGCAGGCCGTGAAGCGCGCGCCCACGTTCTCGGTGAAGGTGATGTCCGTCGCGCCTTCGATGCTGATGCGGTTGCAGTCGTAGATCCAGCACAGCCGGCCGAGCTTCAGGTGCCCGGCGAGCGACGCCGCCTCGGCGCTCAGGCCTTCCATCATGTCGCCGTCGCCGGCGAGCGCGAACACGCGGTGCTCGAACAGTGCGAAGCCGGGCCGGTTGTAGGTGGCGGCCAGCCAGGCCTGCGCGATGGCCATGCCGACGCTGGTGGCCACGCCCTGGCCGAGCGGGCCGGTGGTGGTCTCGACGCCGGTGGTCCAGCCGTGCTCCGGGTGCCCGGTGCAGCGGCTGCCGGCCTGGCGGAAGCTCTGCAGGTCGGCCATCGTCACCGCCAGGCCGTCGCGGTTGCGGTCCAGGCTCGTCGCCGCCTTGACACCGCACAGGTGGAGCAGCCCGTAGAGCAGCGCCGAGGCGTGGCCCACCGACAGCACGAAGCGGTCGCGGTCGGGCCACGCGGCGTCGTCGGGGTCGAAGCGCAGGAAGCGCTGCCACAGGCAATAGGCCGTGGGCGCCGCGCCCATCGGGGTGCCCGGGTGGCCGGAGTTCGCCTTCTGCACCTGGTCGATGGCGAGCGTGCGCAGCGTGTCGATGCAGCGCTGGTCGAGGTCCTGCAGTTGGTGCGCGTTCATGGCCGTTCCTCTCGCAGCTGTCGGTAGCGCTGGATGAGTGCGGCGGTCGAGCTGTCATGGGCCGGGCGGGCCTGGTCGGCGCCGGCCAGTTCCGCCGCGGTCTTCTCGGCCAGCACCTTGCCCAGTTCGACGCCCCATTGGTCGAAGGAGTCGACACCCCAGATCACGCCCTGCGTGAACACGCTGTGCTCGTACAGCGCCACCAGCGCCCCCAGCGCATGCGGCGTCAGCCGGCGCGCGAGCAGCGTGTTGCTGGGTCGGTTGCCTTCGAACACGCGGTGCGGCACCAGGGCTTCGGGCACGCCTTCGGCGCGGACCTCGTCCGCCGTCTTGCCGAAGGCCAGCGCCTCGGCCTGCGCGAACAGATTGGCCATGAGCAGGTCGTGCTGGCGGTCGCGCGAGTCGTGGGCGCGGCTGCCGTCGGCCGGCAGCGGATTCAGGCTCTGCCCGAAGCCGATGAAGTCGCAGGGCACCAGCCGCGTGCCCTGGTGCAGCAGTTGATGGAACGAATGCTGGCCGTTGGTGCCCGGCTCGCCCCAGACGATGGGCGAGGTCCCGCAGCCCACGGGCTCCCCGTCGCGCGTCACATGCTTGCCGTTGCTCTCCATCGTCAGCTGCTGCAGGTAGGCCGGCAGGCGCGACAGGTATTGCTCGTAAGGCAGCACCGCCTGCGTGGCGGCGCCGAGGAAGTCGTTGTTCCACACCGCCAGCAGGCCCAGCAGCGCCGGCATGTTGCGCTCGATGGGCGCGTGGCGGAAGTGCTCGTCCATGGCCCGCATGCCGGCGAGCAGGTCGCGGAAGTGATCCGGGCCGATGGCGATCATCGTCGACAGGCCGATCGCCGATGCCATCGAGTAGCGGCCACCGACCCAGTCCCACAACGGGAACGTCTGCGCGGCGGCGATGCCGAATTCGGCCGTCGCCTCGGCACTCGCCGAGACGGCGACGAAGTGGCGTGCGACCGCGGCCTCGTCGCTCAGCTGGCGCAGGCACCAGGCGCGCGCGGCGCGCGCATTGGTCAGCGTCTCGACGGTGCGAAAGCTCTTCGAGCAGACGATGAACAACGTCTGCGCCGCGTCCAGGTCGCGCGTGGCCTCGGCCAGCGCGGTGCCGTCGACGTTGGAGACGAAGCGCAGGTCCAGGTCGCGCTGGCTGTAGTGCCTCAGCGCCTCGTGCGCCATCACCGGACCGAGGTCGGAGCCGCCGATGCCGATGTTGATCACGTGCCGGATCGGCAGGCCGGTGTGGCCGCGCCAGGCGCCGCCGCGGATCTGCTCGCTGAAGGCGGCCATCCGGGCCAGTGCCGCATGGACTTCGGCGACGACATCGACGCCGCCCACCCACAGCCGCTCGTCGGGCGATGCACGCAGGGCGGTGTGCAGCACCGCGCGGTGTTCGGTCGTGTTGATGGCCTCGCCCGAGAACATCGCGCCGATGCGTTCGCGCAGCCCGCAATCGCGTGCCAGCGCCGACAGCAGCGCGACCGTCTCGTCGTCGATGCGGTTCTTCGAGTAGTCCAGATGGAGCCCGGCGGCGCTGACCGTCCAGCGCGTACCGCGCTTCGGGTCGGCGGCAAACAGCTCGCGCAGGTGCACGCTGCCGATGTGCGCATGGTGCGTCACCAGCGCCTGCCAGGCCGGCCGCGTGCTGGCCGCGTTCATGACCGCGGCGCCGGCGCGGTGCACTTCTCGCGGATGCGCGCCAGAAGGGCATGCCACGAGGTGGCGAAGGCATCGACGCCCTCGCGTTGCAACCGCGCGGCCAGCGCGTCGTCGTCCACGCCCTCGCGGTGGAACTCCTCGATCACGGCTTCGGCGTAGCCGCCGTCGCGCGGCAGCGCGCGCTCGACCCGGCCGTGGTCGGCGAAGGCCAGCAGCGTCTTCTCGGGCAGCGTATTGATGGTGCCGGGCGCCGCCAGTGCCTGCACGTACAGCGTGTCCGGGGCCGCGGGGTCCTTGGTGCCGGTGCTGGCCCACAGCAGGCGCGGCGCGTGCGCGCCGGCTGCAGCCAGGCGCTGCCAGCGCTCGGACGCGAGCAGTTCGCAGTGGGCCTTGTAGCTGCGCATCGCGATCGCGATGCCGAGCCGGTTGTGGAAGGTCGGCGAGACTTCCTGCTTCACCGCCACGTCCCAGCGGCTGACGAAGAGCGACAGCACCGAGCCCACCTTGAGGTCGAGACCGGCCTCCAGCCGGCGTTCGAGGCCGCGCAGGATGGCCTCGGCCGCGGCCAACACGTGTTCGCGCGAGAACAGCAGCGTGACGTTGACCGGCACGCCGTCGACGATGACTTCCTCGATCGCCTCGATGCCCTGTGCCGTGCCCGGGATCTTGATCAGCAGGTTCGCCCTCGCGGCCTTCTCGCACAGCCGGTTCGCGGCCCGGATGGTGTGGGCCGCGTTGTCGGCGAGCAGCGGTGAGACCTCGAGCGAGACCCAGCCGTCCACGCCGTGGCTGGCGTCGAAGGCCGGTCGGAACAGGTCGGCGGCCTGCGTCAGGTCCTCGAGCGCGAGCTCGAAGAACAGCTCTTCCTCCGCCAGGCCCGCAGCGTGCAGCGCGCGGATGCTGGCGTCGTAGCTGTCGCCCGCGCCGATCGCGTGCTCGAAGATCGTTGGGTTCGAGGTCAAGCCGGTCACCGACAAGTCCCGGATGTAGCGCGCCAGCGTGCCGCTTTGCAGCAGCGTGCGCGTGATGTTGTCGAGCCAGAGGCTCTGGCCGAGCCGATGCAGTGCCGAAGTCGGGTTCATGTGAGGTCCTTGTAGGTGTTCGCAGACGGGGTCGGCAGCGACTCGTCCCACAGCCGGAAGCCGCCGAGAAGCGCATCGGCGTTGCTGCCGCGCCGGGTCCGCGGCGGAAGCTCTTTCAGCCGGTCGGCCTGCCCGCCGCCGACGACGATCTCGTCGGGCAACAAGGCCGCGCTGAAGCCGCCCACCACGGCGTGCACCTTGCGTCGCCACTTCCTCTTGCCCAGGCGCTTGCAGCCGCGCTTGCCGAGCAGGTCTTCGTAGTCGTGCCGCCGGCTGCGCCGCAGGTGGCCGAGTTCCATCGCCACGATGTGCCCGTCGACGATGAGCGCGGACCCCAGGCCGGTGCCCAGACCCAGGAACAGCATCTTCCCGCCCCGGTAGCCGCCGAGCGCCTGCATGGCCGCATCGTTGACGATGCGCACCGGTCGGCCGAACGCAGCCTCGAAGTCGAACCCGACCCAGCCTGGCGCCAGGTGACGGGGCTCCCGTGCGGGGGCGCCTTGACGCACGACACCGGGATAGCCGATCGAGATCACATCGAAGTGCCAGTCGGCGGCCAGGTCGAGCACTCCCTGGACCATCTGCTGCGGCGTGAGCCCGGGTCCGGAGCTGAACCTGCGCCGAGTCGCCTCGCCACTGAGCAGGCACTTGACGTGCGAGCCACCGATGTCGATCACCAGGATCTTCGCTCGCGTGGTCTTCCGGGGTGAGGTCATGGCACGGCTTTCGCGGCTGCGGGGCGTTCGCCCCTTCTGCTCGATTCATCGAGCTGACCCGGCGCCAGGGAAAGAAGTCTTGCGGTATTCACCAGCGCCATGTGGCTGAGGGCCTGCGGAAAATTGCCCTGCATGTGTCCGGTGCGTGGATCGAATTCCTCGGACAGCAGGCCGACGTCGTTGCGCAAGGCGAGCAGGCGCTCGAACAAGGCCTCGGCCTCGGCGCGACGGCCGCTCACTGCCAGGCAGTCCGCAAGCCAGAAGCTGCACGGAAGAAAGACACATTCGCCCGGCGGCAGGTCGTCGACGGCGGTCGCCGTGTCGGTCGGGTAGCGCAGCACCAGGCCGTCGACGACCAGTTCGCGTTCGATCGCGGCGATCGTGGCCAGCACGCGCGCATCATCGGGCGGCAGAAAGCCCACCAAGGGGATCAGCAACAGGCTGGCGTCGAGCTCCGCGCCGCCGTAATGCTGGACGAAACTGTTGCGCACCGGATCGAAGCCGGCCTCGCAGACCTGCGCGTGGATCTGGTCGCGGCTGCGGCGCCAGGCCTCCACCGGCCCGTCCAGGCCATAGCGTTCGACGGCCTTGACCCCGCGGTCGAACGCGACCCAGGCCATCACCTTGGAGTGGGTGAAATGGCGTCGCGGCCCGCGCACTTCCCAGATGCCTTCATCCGGATCTCGCCAGTGGTCGTCGAGAAAGGCGAGCAAGGCGCACTGGATGCGCCAGGCATGCGGCTTCAGTGCCTGACCGGCTGCACGCGCCAGGTGCAGGGTGTCCATGACCTCGCCGTAGACGTCGAGCTGGAACTGTTCGGCGGCCGCGTTGCCGGTCCGCACCGGTGCGGCCTGAAGGTAGCCCGGCAGCCACGCGAGCTCGGTCTCGCCGAGCCGGCGTTCGCCGGTCACGCTGTACAGAATCTGCGTGTCGGCCGGGCTGCCGGCCACGGCGCGCAACAGCCAGTCCCGCCAGGCCGTGGCCTCGTCGGTGTAGCCGGCGAGCAGCAGGGCGTTAAGCGTGAACGTCGCGTCGCGCAGCCAGCAGTAGCGGTAGTCCCAGTTGCGCACGCCGCCCGGCTGCTCGGGCAGCGAGGTGGTGGGTGCCGCGACGATGCCGCCGGTGGGCTGGTAGATGAGCGCCTTCAGCGTCAGCAACGAGCGCAGCACCGGTTCGCGCCAGCGGCCCGCGAAGCTGCAGCGCCCCGACCAGGCCCGCCAGTGGCGCTCGGTCTGCGCCAGCGCATGCTCGGCGTCGATGGCCGGCTGCGTGGGCTCGTGCGACGGCCGGTGATTGAGCACGAAGGGCACGCGTTCGCCGGCGCCGACCTCGAAGTCGGCGCGCGAGGTCATCCGCTCGCCGCGCGTCTGAACCGGTGTGTGCAGCTCGAGCGTGTCCGGCCCGGCGGTCGCGAACAGCGTGCCGTCGCGCTGGTTCACCCAGGGAACGATGGATCCATAGTCGAAACGGATGACGAGCTCCATGCGCATGGGCACGCGCCCGCGCAGACCGACGACGATGCGCAGCACGTCCCGACGCGCGTCCGACAGCGGCATGCAGTCGACGACCCGCACGGCCCCCGACCCGGTCTCGAAGTCGGTTTCCAGGATCAACGTGCCTTCCCGGTAGCGGCGCCGCACGGTACGGGCTTCGTCGCGCGGCGCGATCGCCCAGCGCCCGTGATCGGGGCTGCCCAACAGGGCTGCAAAGCATGCGCCGGAGTCGAAGCGGGGCCAGCACAGCCAGTCGATCGAACCATCGCGGCCCACCAGCGCGGCGGTGTGGCCGTCGCCGATCATGGCGTAGTCCTCGATGGGCGAGGGCACGGTTCAGCTCGCTGCTGCGGGGTTGCACCAGCCGCCGTCGGCGGCGATGAAATGGTTCGCGGCCGGCGGGCCCCAGGTTCCGGGCGCATAGACGTGAACCGGCGGATGCTCGACCAGCACCGGGTCGACCACGGCCCAGGCCGATTCGATGGCGTCCTCGCGGGCAAACAGCGCGCCGTCGCCGTCCATCGCGTCGGTCAACAGGCGCTCGTAGGGGGACTGCTCGCCGGCCTGCTCCTCGAGCAACGAGAACTCGCGCTGGTCGCCGACGAATTCCTTGCCGGCCCGCTTCACGCGCGCAGCCAGCGCGATGGCCGAGTGCGGCGACAGATGGAAGCGCAGGTAGTTGGCGTCCTCGCTCAGCGCCGAATCGGCGAACAGGTTCTGCGGCGGCCGCTTGAATCGCACCACCACCTCGCAGGCGGTCGCCGGCAGGCACTTGCCCGAGCGCAGGTACCAGGGCACGTCGCCCCAGCGCCAGGAATCGACGTGCAGGCGCAGCGCGCAGTAGGTCTCGACGTCGGAGTCGTTGGCCACGTGCGGCTCGTCGCGGTAGCCCAGGTACTGACCGCGCAGGATGTCGGCGGCCCCCAGCGGCCGCATCGCCGCGAAGACGTCGGCCTTGTGGCGGTGCACGGCCGCGAAGTCGCGGCTCGCCGGCGGCTCCATCGCCAGCAGCGCGACGATCTGGAACAGATGGTTCTGCATCACGTCTCGCAGGCAACCGGCGCTCTCGTAGAACGCGCCGCGGCCCGCGACACCGAACTGCTCGGCCAACGTGATCTGCACGCTCGCGACGTGGTTGCGGTTCCAGATCGGCTCGAGAAAGGTGTTGGCGAAGCGGAAGTACAGGATGTTCATGATCGCCTCCTTGCCCAGGAAGTGATCGATGCGGAAGATCGCGTCTTCGGCGAAGGCGTCGCGCGCGACGCGGTTCAGTTCGCGTGCCGAGGCCAGGTCCCGGCCGAAGGGCTTCTCGACGATGACCCGCCCGCCTTCGGCCAGGCCGGCGGCCTTCAGGCCGCGGATGACCGTGGCGAACAGCGCCGGCGGAATGGCGAGGTAGTACGCCGCGCGCCGCGCGCCGTGCAGGGCGCCTTTCAGTGCATCGAAGGTGGCGGCGTCCTCGTAGTCGCCGCTGACGTACTGCAGCGCGGACAGGAGGCCGTCCAGTGCATCTGGGTCGACGCGCGGGCCGACCTCGCCGCCCGCGCGCTCGACGCTTTCGCGGGCCCGCGCCTGGAACTGCTCGCCACTCCACTTCGACGAGGCCACGCCGATCACCGGGACCTTCAGCGCACCGCGCCGGCACATCGCGTAGAGCGCCGGGAAGATCATCTTGCGCGCGAGGTCGCCGGTGGCGCCGAACACCACCAGAGCGTCGGCGGGCTGCGCATGGGCGTGGCTGGCGTGGGTGTTCATCTCAACTCCCGGGGGATGGGCGCGGAGCGGTCTTCTCGACGTGGCCGCCGAATTCGTGGCGCATGGCCGACTGCACCCGGTTGGCGAAGTCGGCGTCGCCGCGCGAACCGAAGCGGCCATACAGCGCCGCGCTCAAGACCGGCGCCGGCACCGCTTCGTCGATCGCCGCCTGCACCGTCCAGCGGCCTTCGCCGGAGTCCGAGACGCGGCCCTCGAAGCCGGCCAGCTTGGGGTCGGCCGCCAGCGCCGCGGCCGTCAGATCGAGCAGCCACGAGCCGATCACGCTGCCGCGGCGCCAGACTTCGGCGATCTCGGGCAGGTCCATCTCGTAGCGGTAGTGCGCGGGCTCGCGCAAGGGCGTCGTCTCGGCATCGACGGCATGGTCCCGAAGGCCGGCATTCGCGTGGTGCAGGATGTTCAGGCCCTCGGCATAGGCGGCCATCACGCCGTACTCGATGCCGTTGTGGACCATCTTGACGAAGTGCCCTGCGCCATGCGGCCCGCAGTGCAGCCAGCCCTGGTCGGCACTGCCGTGGCCGGCGCGGCGTCCGGGTGTCGGCGCCGCGCTGCCGGCCCCGGGGGCCAGCGTGGCGAAGACGGGCGCGAGATGCCGCACCACCTCGTCCTCGCCGCCGATCATCAGGCAGTAGCCGCGGTCCAGTCCGGCCACGCCACCGCTGGTGCCGACGTCCACGTGGGCGATGCCCGAGGCCGCAAGCGCCGAAGCGCGGCGCAGGTCGTCGTGGTAGTGCGAGTTGCCGCCGTCGACGACGATGTCACCGGGCTGCAGCAGCGGCGTCAGCTGTTCGAGCACGCCGTCGACCGCCGCGGCCGGCACCATGAGCCACACCGCACGCGGTGCCCTCAACGCATCGACGAACTGCTGCAGCGACGCCGCGCCCGTGGCGCCGAGCGCGACCAGGCTTGCGATGCCCTCGGGCGCGCGGTCATGGACCACGCACTCATGACTGCCGCGCAACAGGCGGGTCACCATGCTGGCGCCCATGCGGCCCAGGCCGATCATGCCGATCTGCATCTTCATGCTCCTCTTCGGTGGGGCCGCACGATCGCCATGTTCGAGGCGTTCGCCGGCCAGGGTAACGACCGGGCCAGGGTACCGGGAGCGATCGGATGAGCACCATGAGCCCGGAACGTCGGCGGACGATGAACAGAGCCCGGCTCGGTAGAGCGCTGCGCACCGCCAATAGTTCAATCCGGACGAGGCGCCGGCTTCGGCGCGATGCGAGCCGGGCCCGACCGCAGCCGTGGCCGGGCTCGCAAGCTCAGGTCCGGCGCTCGCGCGCCGGGTCGTCGGCCTTCCAGTACGGTGGGCGCCCGTGGTGCGCGTAAAGGCCCGATTCCGCAGAACGGTCCAGCGTCGCCGCAGGATCGTAGGGCGGCGCAGACCGAACCGCTTCACGACTCATTTCGACGGCAACGGTTTCATCCGACCAGTGCAGGCCCGCGATCCACTGCGGAGCGATCAGCACCTGGTGCCCGGCCCACCAGTGGCCCGTCTCGACGACGAAGTAGCGCACGGCCCAGGTCTCGTCGTCGACCAGCAGCCCTGCGACATGGCCCACCTCGCCATCGGTGGCCTGGATGCGGTAGCCGAGCACGGCCTTGCAGCTGCGCAGATGGGGGTCGTCGTCGCGGTGCCGCGCGCGCTCGGCCTGCTCGATGTCCGCGTTCACCCCGCCCGGCTCGCTGCGTTCGCCGGGAAGTCCGGCGTAGCCCGGATACATCGCGAACGGGACCATGCCGCCACCCCACAGACCCGCGCCGCCCCAGTAGTTGGCATAGCCGTAGTAGCCGAGGTATTGCACTTCGTGCTGGCGCGAGACCGGTTGGTCGGTGTCGATGTCGGGGCTGTTCCTGACCTGCTCCTTGGTGATGCCGACCGGCAGCCTGTGCCCCGCCCAGTCGGGCCGCTGAATCGAGATCGGCGAGATCAGCACCTTGCGGCGGGACAGCCAGGAGCCGGTGTCGACGACGAGGTAGCGGATCACCCAGGCCTGGTCATCGAAGTAGAAATCCTTCACCTGGCCGATGTCGCCGTCGATCGCACTGATCGTGCATTTCTCGAGGTCCTTCAGGGTTCGCAGCATGCAGCTTCTCCTTGGAGGGCCGGCCGTCGTCGTCGACCCCTGTGTGTTCCCGTGGCGCCGGGCGCGCGACGCCTGCCGGGATCGGCGATCGATCCGGCATCAGGCACTTTGTGGCTAGGCAACGGGCCCGTCTGTTCGTTGTCGCACCCAGAGGGAGCAAAGGTCGCCTTCTGCTTCGCACCGTTCGCACGCGAGACGAGCCGGGCATCGCCTTGTGCGGCAGCGAACGGATGCAGCGGCCCATCCGGGCTTACCGTCTGCCGATGACCAGCCCGCCGGCCGCGGCCGAACTCCAGCCTCTGGACGCCTACTGGCGCGCCGCCAACTTCCTGTCGGTCGGCCAGATCTTCCTGTGGGACAACCCGCTGCTCAAGCGTCCGCTGAGCCTGGCCGACGTGAAGCCCATGCTGCTCGGGCACTGGGGCACGACCCCGGGGCAGAACTTCATCTACGCGCACCTGAACCGCGTCATCAAGGTCTATGACCTGGACATGATCTACGTCTGCGGCCCCGGCCACGGGGGCCCGGCGGTGGTCGGCAACACCTACCTGGAAGGCACCTACAGCGAGATCTACCCCGAGGTCGGTCGCGACGAAGCCGGGCTGAAGAGGCTGTTCAGGCAGTTCTCGTTTCCGGGCGGCATTCCGAGCCATGCCTCGCCGGAATGCCCGGGCTCGATCCACGAAGGCGGCGAGCTGGGCTACTCGCTGAGCCATTCCTTCGGCGCCGCGTTCGACAACCCCGAACTGATCGTGGCCTGCGTGGTCGGCGACGGCGAGGCCGAGACCGGGCCACTGGCCACCGCCTGGCATTCGAACAAGTTCCTCGACCCGGTCACCGACGGCGCGGTGCTGCCGATCCTGCACCTCAACGGCTACAAGATCGCCAGCCCGACGGTGCTGGCGCGCATCACGCACGAGGAACTGGAGCAGTTCCTGCGCGGCTGTGGCTGGATGCCGATCTTCGTCGAAGGACATGAGCCGGCACCGATGCACGCGCTGATGGCGGCGGCGCTGGACGAGGCGGTGCTGGAGATCCAGCGCATCCAGCGCCAGGCACGCCAGCACGGCCAAACCCTGCGCCCGCGCTGGCCGATGATCGTGCTGAATTCACCCAAGGGCTGGACCGGACCGAAGCAGGTCGATGGCGAACCCTGCGAAGGCAATTTCAGTTCGCACCAGGTGCCGCTGCACCCGGCCGACCATCCGGGCCACCTGCGGCTGCTGGAAGGCTGGCTGCGCAGCTACCGGCCGGAGGAACTCTTCGACGCGCAGGGCCGCCTGATGCCGGCACTGGCCGCGCTGGCGCCCAGCGGCACGCGGCGCATGGGCGCCAATCCGCGGGCCAACGGCGGCCTGCTGCTGAAGGATCTGACGCTGCCCGACTACCGCGCCTACGCAGCTGCCGTGCCGACACCCGGCGCCCCGGGCATCGGCGACACGCGCGTGCTCGGGCCCTTCCTGCGCGACGTGATCCGGCGCAACGACGCCCAGCGCAACTTCCGCGTCTTCGGCCCCGACGAGACCGTCTCCAACGGCCTGGCCGCCGTGTTCGAGGCGACGAACCGCCAGTGGGACGCGCCGACGGCCGCGGGCGACCAGTGGCTGGCGCCCCAGGGCCGGGTGATGGAGATGCTGAGCGAGCACCAGTGCGAAGGCTGGCTCGAGGGCTACCTGCTCACTGGCCGGCACGGCCTGTTCAACTGCTACGAGGCCTTCATCCACATCGTCGACTCGATGTTCAACCAGCACGCCAAGTGGCTGAAGGTCAGCGCAGAGCTGCCCTGGCGGCGCAGGATCGCGTCGCTGAACATCCTGCTGGCCTCGCATGTCTGGCGCCAGGACCACAACGGCTTCACGCACCAGGACCCCGGATTCATCGACCACGTGGTCAACAAGAAGGCCGAGGTCGTGCGCGTCTACCTGCCGCCCGACGCCAACTGCCTGCTCTCGGTGATGGACCACTGCCTGCGCAGCCGGCACTACGTCAACGTCGTGGTCGCCGGCAAGCACCCCGCGCCGCAGTGGCTGGCGATGGACGCGGCCGCGGCGCATTGCGCCGCCGGCATCGGCATCTGGGACTGGGCCGGAAACGAGTCGGGCGGCGGTGATCCCGATGTCGTGATGGCCTGCTGCGGCGACGTGCCGACGCTCGAGACGCTGGCCGCGGTCTCGATCCTGCGCGAGGAGCTCCCCGGGCTGCGCATCCGGGTCGTCAATGTCGTCGACCTGATGAGGCTGCAGCCGCAGCGCGAGCACCCGCACGGCCTGGACGACGCCGCCTTCGACGCCCTGTTCACGCGCGACAAGCCCGTCATCTTCGCCTTCCACGCCTACCCTTGGCTGATCCATCGGCTGACGTACCGGCGCACCAACCACGACAACATCCACGTCCGCGGCTACAAGGAAGAAGGCACGATCACGACGCCCTTCGACATGACGGTGCTGAACGACCTGGACCGCTTCCACCTGGCGATGGACACGATCGATCGGCTGCCGCAGACCGCCGCCGCAGGCGCCGCGTTGAAGGGCAGGCTCGCGTCCAGGCTCGTCGAGCACCAGCGCTACATCCGGGAGCATGGCCAGGACATGCCCGAGATCCGCAACTGGCGCTGGAAGGCCGGGCCGTGACCCCGCTGCCCGCGACCGCACGGACCCTGATGACCCCGGGCAAGGGCCTGCTCTCGATGGGCGAGAGCGTGGACACCTGCAACCGGCGCCGGGCCGAGTTCGGCATCGCGCAGACCGAGGAATCCCGCCGCCGCTCTCGCGCGCTGCAGTGGCGCAGCGGCGCGCGGCGCCTGGCGCCCTGCGATGGAGACCGAATGACGTCGGACACGAAGGTCTGCCTGGTCCGCCACGGCGAAACCGCCTGGTCGCTCGGCGGCCAGCACACCGGCGTGACCGACCTCGCGCTGAGCGCTCATGGCGAAGACGAATCGAGAGCCCTGGCACCGCGCCTGCACGCCATGGCCTTCACGCAGGTCCTGGTCAGCCCGCGCCTGCGCGCGCGCCAGACCTGCGAGCTCGCCGGCCTCGGGGCGGCGAGCAGGATCGAACCCGATCTGTCCGAGTGGGACTACGGCCGCTACGAAGGCCTGCGCTCGGCCGACATCCGCCGGGAGAACCCGGGCTGGAACATCTGGCGTGATGGTTGCCCCGGTGGCGAGTCGCCAGACGACGTCGGCGCGCGCGCCGACCGGCTCATTGCGCGCCTGAGCACGATGCACGGCACGGTGGCGCTGTTCTCGCATGGCCAGTTCGGCGTCGCGCTGGCCGTGCGCTGGATCGGGCTGGCGCTGATCGAAGGCCAGCGCTTCGCGCTGCACACGGCCTCGGTGAGCCTGCTGGGCACCGACCCCCATCACGTGGATCGACGCATCATCGAATTGTGGAACGAGCGTCGCACTCCGCCATCGAACCCGATGACCGCCCCGCCCACCGCGATGCCCGATCGCCGACCCGAGGATCTTCCATGAACCTGCGCGCCTTTGCAATGACCCTGATCCTGGCATTCGCCCTGCTGCTGCTGTTCGTGACGCTGAACTGGACCGCCTTCGCCGCGCCGACGGCCCTGAGCCTCGGGTTCGCCGAGGTCAGCGCGCCGCTGGGCGTCGTGACGCTGGTCTTCACCGCGGTGGTCAGCGCCTTGTTCGTCGTCTACATCGTGTTCCAGCAGGCCGGCGTCATCCTGGACGCAAGGCGCTTCGCGAAGGAGGGGAAGGCCCAGCGCGAACTCGCCGACAAGGCCGAGGCCTCGCGCTTCACCGAACTGCGGACGCTGCTGGAAGGCGAGCTACGGAGGATCGAGGCGCAGGGTTCAGCATCCACCCGAGAGCTTGGCGAACGCGTGGCGCAGTCCGAACGCAGCCTGCAGGACAAGCTGGCGGAAGCGACGCGCACCACGGCGGCCTACCTCGGCGAGATCGAGGACAAGCTCGACCGCGTGCTGGCGCCGGCGCCCTCCTGAAGGCGGGCGCGACGGCCCGGGCCCCGGCGGCGACCCGTCAGTCCGCGGCGATCGAATCCAGGCGCTCGAGCAGTTCGCGCCGGTCGCAGTCGACCTGCTCGAAGATCAGGCGGAACAGGTGCCCGCTGTCCTCGGCGCGCAGGACCTGGAAGCCGCGCGACGGCGCCGGCCCGACGAGCGTCGGCCACGACGACGGGGAACTCGCGAGCAGCGTCGCGACATGGCACCTCCCGCGCGCATCCTGGAGCGCGAGTGCATGACCGTTGGCCCCGACGCTGATGACGCGATAGTGGTCCACGGGGCAGCTCCTTGGCGGTGGCGACAAGAGCAATCTAGCCGGTCTGCGAGTCAGCGCGATGTCGGTTTGTGAACTTGATCGCGTGATCCCCAACATCGGTAAGCAGTTCCAACGGTCACGCTGCCGACATGCCGCCGTGGCAGGCTCGGGCAAGGCGCCCGGCCCGCCTCAAGCCAGCGTGCGTGCGAGCGCGGTCGCGGCCTCATTGAGGCGCGGCACCTGCTGCAAGGCCTTCGCCAGCGGCATTCGCGCCGCAGGCGCCTGCAGCGCGACGGCGCAGCGCACGGCGCGCCGCTCCGGCGTCGTCACCGGCACCGCGACGCAGACCAGGCCGTCGACGAACTCGGCCGCGTCGACTGCATGGCCCTGGACGGCGATGCGATCGAGTTCGGCCTCGAGCGCATCGCGCCGGGTCAGCGTCGCGGCGGTGTGCCGGGTCAGCGGCAGGCGGTCGAGCAAGGCCGCGCGGCGCGCCGGCGCCATGAAGGCCAGGAACAGCTTGCCGCTGGCCGAGCAATGCAGCGGTACCCGCGTCCCCGGCCGAAGCTCCATGCGCAGCGGAAAGGCCGATTCGACGCGGTCGAGGTAGACCACCTCGGCACCGGCGAGCGCGGTGAGGTTGCAGCTCTCGCCGATGTCGGCCACCAGCTGGCGCAGCACCGCGTGGCGCACGCCCTGCTGCATTCCGGCGTCGAGCAGATTCTCGGCCAGGCGCAGCAGGCGCGGCGTGGCGGCGTAGACGCGGCCGCCGGGCTCGCGCGCGAGCAGCGCCCCCGCCTCGAGCTGGCCCAGCATCCGGTGCACGCTGGGCTTGGGCCAGCCGCTCTGGCGCACCGCGTCGGCCAGGCTGAACGGGCGGCCGTCGGCGCAGAGCAGTTCCAGCAGCTCGAACAGGCGCAGGCTGGGGGCGGGCTTTTTCATGGATCTCGGAATTCGAGACGAAACCATTGATTTTTCCGAGATGATAGGCGGCCCTGGCTAAGCTCGCCGCCCAACTCCAGTACCGACTCGATGGCCCTCACGATCAAGAACGTCGTGCTCACGGGCGCCTGCGGCGGCCTCGGCCAGGCGCTGGCGCGCGAGCTGATCGGGCAAGGCGCCGCGGTCGCGCTCGTCGGCCTGCAGCGCCCGGTGCTCGAACAGCTGGCGGCGCTGGCCCCCGGCCGCTGCGCGGTCTACACGCCCGACGTCGCCGACGCCGCCGCCTGGCAGGCGCTTGCGGCCGACTGGACCGCGCGCGCCGGCGTGCCGGACCTGGTGCTGGCGAACGCCGGCGTGGCTGGCGGCTTCGACACCGCGCAGCGCGACGACCTGGCCGTGCTGCGGCGCATGCTCGAGATCAACCTGCTCGGCGTCGCCACCACCTTCCAGCCTTTCGTCGCGCCGATGCGCGCGCGCGGCCGCGGCGCGCTGGTCGGCGTGGCCAGCCTCGCGGGCTGGCGCGGCATGCCCGGCAACGGCGCCTACTGCGCGAGCAAGGGCGGGCTGATCCGCTACCTGGAGAGCCTGCGCGCCGAGCTGCGCGGCAGCGGGCTGAGCGTGCACACCGTGAACCCGGGCTACCTGCGCACGCCGCTGACGGCCGGCAACCGCTTCGCGATGCCCGGGCTGATGGAGCCCGACGCTGCGGCGCGCGCGCTGCTCGCCGGCGTCGCGCGCGGCCGCACGCAGATCGTGCTGCCGCGGCGCATGGGCTGGCTCGCACGCGCGCTGGGCCTGCTGCCCGACGCCTGGCACGACCGCATCCTGCTCGGCCAGCCGCGCAAGCCGCGCTGGGGCGAGGCGGGCGCGAGCACGATCCCGGGCCTGCCGTCGCGCGACGAGCATTGATGTCCCACGAGCGTGACCCCCCACCCATGACCGACACCCGCACCCAGATCGCCGTCATCGGCGCCGGCCCCTGCGGCCTGGCCGCGGCGCGCAACCTGCAGAAGCTCGGCCTCGCGTTCCAGGGGTTCGAGGCGCACACCGACGTCGGCGGGCTGTGGAACATCGACAACCCGCGCAGCACGGTCTACCGCTCGGCGCACCTGATCTCGAGCAAGCGCACGACCGAGTTCGCCGAGTTCCCGATGGCCGACGCGGTGGCCGACTACCCGAGCCAGCGCGAGCTGCGCCAGTATTTCCTCGACTACGCGAGCCACTTCGGCCTGCGAGCGCACTTCCGCTTCGGCGCCCGCGTCGACCGCATCGCGCCGCTCGGCGACGGCGCGTCGCCCTTGTGGCGCGTCGAATGGGTCGATGCCGACGGCACCCGCGACGGCGCCGAGTTCGCCGGCGTCGTGATCGCCAACGGCACGCTCGCCGAGCCCAACCTGCCGCGCTTCGAGGGCCGCTTCGACGGCGAGCTGCTGCACACCGCAGCCTACAAGGACGCGAGCCAGTTCCGCGGCAAGCGCGTGCTCGTGGTCGGCGCGGGCAACTCGGGCTGCGACATCGCCGTCGACGCGGTGCACCAGGCCGAGCGCGTGGACCTGTCGGTGCGGCGCGGCTACTACTTCGTGCCCAAGTACATGTTCGGCAAACCGGCCGACACGCTCGGCGGGCGGATCCGGCTGCCCTCGTGGCTCAAGCAGCGCGTCGACGCCGTCGTGCTGCGCTGGTTCACCGGCGACCCGGCGCGCTTCGGGCTGCCGCGGCCGGACTACCGGATGTACGAGTCGCACCCGGTCGTGAACTCGCTCGTGCTGCACCACCTGGGCCATGGCGACATCCGCGCCCGCCCCGACATCGCGCGCCTGGACGGCCCCACGGTGCACTTCAAGGACGGCAGCGCGCAGGACTACGACCTCGTGCTCTGCGCCACCGGCTACCGGCTGCACTACCCGTTCATCGCACGCGAGCTGCTCGACTGGCAGGGCATGGCGCCCCGGCTGTACCTGAACATCCTCTCGAAGCGCTTCGACAACCTGGCCGTGCTCGGCATGATCGAGGCCAGCGGCATCGGCTGGCAGGGTCGCTACGAGCAGGCCGAGCTGGTCGCGCGCTTCTTCAAGGCTGCGGCCGAGGGCTCGCGGCATCCGCTACCTGAAGCTCGAGCGCATGGCCTACTACGTCAACAAGGACGTCTACCGCGCCGCGGTGCGCAAGGCCGCGGCGGCCCTCGCCTGATTCGACTCGCTCGCGCCCCACCGACAGCCCCGATGCTGCCCGTCGACGAGATCCGCCTGAACTTCAGCCCCGCGTCGCTGGTCGCGCTCAACGGCGTGCTCGGGCTGCTGATGTTCGGCATCGCGCTCGACACCCGGCTCGCCGACTTCCGCCGCGTGCTGCGCATGCCCGGCGCGATGGCGGTCGGCATCGCGGCGCAGTTCATCGTGCTGCCGGCGGTGAGCTTCGCGCTCACGCTGCTGCTGCGGCCGGCGCCGAGCATCGCGCTGGGCATGCTGCTCGTCGCCTGCTGTCCGCCCGGCAACATCAGCAACATCCTGACCCACCGCGCGCGCGGCAACGTTGCGCTGTCGGTCTCGATGACGGCGATCTCGAACGCGCTCGCGATCGTGCTGATGCCGATCAACTTCGCGTTCTGGGGCAGCCTGCACCCGACCGCCGCGCCGCTGCTGCGCCGCATCGCGCTCGACCCGCTCGAGATGACCGGCCACATCGTCGTCATCATCGGTCTGCCCTTCGTGCTCGGCATCCTCTGCGCCGAACGGCTGCCGCGCCTGGCCGCGCGGCTCGTCAAGCCGGCGCGCCGCTTCGGCCTGGTCTGCCTGGTCGGCTTCATCGTCGGCGCGATCGCCGGCAACTGGCGCTTCTTCCTCGACTACGTGGGCCTGGTGCTGCTCGCCGTGGTGCTGCAGGACGCGCTCGCGTTCGCCACCGGCTGGGCCTGCGCGCGCGCCACCGGACTGGCCGACTACGACCGGCGCGCGGTCGCGATCGAGGTCGGAATCCGCAACGCCGGGCTCGGGCTGGTGCTGATCTTCGGCTTCTTCGGCGGCCTCGGCGGCATGGCCGTGGTGGCCGGCGTCTGGGGCTTCTGGGACATCATCGCCGGCCTCGTGCTGGCCGGCTGGTGGGCGCGGCGCGAACCGGTCGGCGCGCCCGCGCGGAGCACGGCATGACCAGCAATGACCCACTCGCGACGCGCCGCGTGCTCGTCACCGGCGCCGACGGTTTCCTCGGTCGCAGCCTGCTCGCCGCGCTGGCGGGCGGGGCTCGACCCGCCGCACTGGTCGCCACCGACGTGCGCGAGGTGCCCCTGGCGCGCCAGTTGCCCGGCGTGAGCTACCTCGCGCAGGACGTGCGCGACGCGGCGATCGGCGCGACGCTGGCCAAGCACGGCATCGACAGCGTCGTCCACCTGGCCTCGATCGTCACGCCGGGCAAGGGCTCGAGCCGCGAGTTCGAATACTCGGTCGACGTGCTCGGCACGAAGAACGTGCTCGACGCCTGCATAGCCACCGGCGTACGGCACCTCGTCGTCAGCTCCAGCGGCGCGGCCTACGGCTACCACGCCGACAACCCGGACTGGCTGCGCGAGACCGATGCGCTGCGCGGCAACGAGGCCTTCGCCTACGCGCACCACAAGCGCCTCGTCGAGGAGATGCTCGCGCAGGCCCGCGCCCGCCACCCGGCCTTGGCGCAGACGGTGCTGCGCATCGGCACCATCCTGGGCGAGCGCGTCGACAACCAGATCACCGCGCTGTTCGACAAGCCACGCCTGCTCGCGATCCGCGGCAGCGCGAGCCCCTTCGTCTTCGTCTGGGACGAGGACGTCACCGGCGCCATCGTGCACGCACTGCGCACGCGCCACGCCGGCTGCTTCAACCTCGCCGGCGACGGCGCGCTGCCGCTGGCCGAGATCGCGCACCGCCTGGGCAAGCCGCTGCTGCAACTGCCGGCCGGGCTGCTGAAGGCGGCGCTCGCCATCGGATCGACGCTCGGCCTGACGCGCTACGGCCCCGAGCAGCTGGACTTCCTGCGCTACCGCCCGGTGCTGCTGAACACCGCGCTGAAGCAGGACTTCGGCTTCCGCCCGGCGAAGACCAGCGCCGAGGCCTTCGACGCCTTCGTCGCCGCACGCCGCCGGCAGGGCCGGCCGGTGACGGCCGGCTGAACACGGACCTGCGCGCGCGTCAGACGAGCGCCGCGTGCAGCTCAGCGGCGAACCGGATCAGCGCGAGGTCGCTGCCGGCCGGCCCGAGCAGCGAGACACCCAGCGGCAGGCCGTCCGGCGTGTTCAGCGGGATGCTGACCTGCGGCAGCCCCGCGAGCCCGGCGATGCAGGTGATCGCCATCGTGCGCAGGCGCACCGCGTCCACCACCGCCGCATCGGCATCGCGGCGCGGCGCGACGCTCGCCGCCGAGGGCAGCACGGCCACGCCGTCGTCGCCGAGCAATGCTCGCACCCGCGCACGGACATGCTGCGCGTAGGCACGTGCCGCGGCCGCGGCCGCAGCATCGACCTGGCTGGCCGCCTGCCAGCGCGCGGCGATGGCGGGGCCGAAGACGGGCCGATGGGCGCGGATCCACGCACCGTGAACCTGCCAGCCCTCGAACGCGCCTGCGGTGGCGTAGGTCTGGCGCCAGTCGGCGAGCGTCTCGGCGCCGGCGATGCGCAAGGTATCGGGGACCGCGTCCAGCCGCGCGGCCAGCGCGTCGCGCACGCGCTGCAGCGTCGCGGCGAATTCGGGATCGGCCAGGTCCCAGGCATCGGCCGGCACGAGCAGGCGGCGTGGCGTGAACGGGCAGTCCGGCACGAGCGCGGACGCGACGCGCTCGAAGGTCGCCGGATCCTGCGCCAGCCAGGTCACGGTGTCGAAGCTCGGGTGCAGCGGCACGAGGCCGTCGGCGGGAACGAGGCCGTGCGTGCTGCGCAGGCCCCAGAGCCCGCAGTAGCTCGCCGGCACCCGCGTCGAGCCGCCGGTGTCGGTACCGAGCGCGAAGTCGACGAGCCCGGCCGCCACCGCCGCGGCCGAGCCGCTGGACGAGCCGCCGGTCACGTGCCGGGGCGCGCGTGCGTTGATCGGCGCGCCGTAATGCAGGTTCTCGCCGTGCAGGCTGTAGGCGATCTCGTCGGTGACGACCTTGCCCGCCAGCGTCGCGCCGGCGTCGAGCAGCCGCGCGACGACCGCGCTGTGCCGCGCCGGCACCGGGTGCGTCGCCAGCCAGCTCGGGTTGCCCGCGCCGGTCGGGTGGCCGGCGACGTCGAACAGATCCTTGACCGCGAAGCGCAGCCCGGCGAGCGCGCCGCCAGGCCGGCCTTCGATGACGAAGCGGCCATGCGGCACCCAGGCGCCGACCTCGTCGTCGATCGCAAAGTTCATGCGAAGTCCTCGGGTGCGTCGGCCGCGAGCGCATCGACATGGGAGCAGATCGCGCCCGGCGTCGTGAACCAGACGCCGCCGCGGTCGCGCGCCGCGGCGATGTGCTCGAGCGCGCGGCGCAGATGGCGCAGCCGGTAGGGCTGGCCGACCAGGTAGGGGTGGAGCGCGATGCCCATCACCAGCGGCTGGCGGCGCGACTGCTCGAGCATCTCGTCGAACTGGTCGACGATCATCTGCGCGAAGTCCTTCGCGTCCATCCGGCGCGCGACGATCATCGGGATGTCGTTGACTTCCTGCGGGTAGGGCACCGCCCACAGCGGCCGGCCGCTGCGCGTGCGCATGCGCAGCGGCTGGTCGTCGTGACACCAGTTCAGCGTGTAGCGGTAGCCGGTCTCGGCGAGCAGGTCGGGGGTGTGCAGGCTTTCCGAGATCCACGGCGAGAGCCAGCCCGCCGGCGCCGCGTGGCCTTGCTCGACGATGCGGGCGCGGCAACGCAGCAGCAGCTCGCGCTCGGCTACTTCGGACAGTCCGCCCTGGCGTTCGGCGTTGCTGTGGCCGTGACCGACGAGTTCGTCGCCGCGCGCGACGCAGGCCGCCACCAGCTCCGGGGCATGCGTGTAGAGCGCGGTGTTGATGATCGCGGCGGCCGGCAGGCCGAGCTGGTCGAACAGCTCCAGGCAGCGCCAGGCGCCGACGCGGTTGCCGTACTCGCGCCAGCTGTAGTTCAGCACGTCGGGCTGCGGCGAGCTCGGGCCGATCTCGGCGCCCAGGCCCTCGCCGAAGGCGAAATGCTCGAGGTTGAAGCCGAGGTAGACCGCCAGAGCGGCGCCGCCGGGCCAGCGGTAATCGGGCCGGCGCGTGATCGGCCTGTAGTCGAAGCGCCCGGGGTCGGGCAGCGGGCCGAGGTAGCGGGCCGTCATCGTCGTCGCGTGCTCAGAGCCCGGCACGTACGAGCAGCCATTCGGCGCTGTCGTTCCAGACGTCCATCTGCGCGATGCGGCCGTGGCATACGACATAGCGGTCGACGTAGCGGTTGCCTTCGAAGGCGGTGCCGTCCGGCCATTCGCCGTACAGGCTGCCCAGGCTGTAGACGACGGTGCGTTCGGGCGTGCCGCCGGCGACGGTCTCGGTCGCTTCGACGCGCTTCTTCACCCAGCGGTAGCGGGTGGCGTTGAAGGCCGCACATTCGGCGGGCTCGCGCATCCGGCGCCCGCCGGTGAAGCGGATGCGCAGGTCGCTTGCGACCAGGCGGCTGGCGGCGACCGGGTCGGGGATCATCAGCCGGCGCAGGTACTCGTCGACCACGGCGGCCGGCGTCATCTCGGCGGGTTCGGCGGTCATCGCGGGTCTCGGGCGGGCAAGGCTGGGGATTGCCTGGCCGGACAGCAAGTCGCGTGCCGTCGGCCGCTCAGGGCGACCAGGGCTGTGCGAGCCCGGCGTAGGTCTTGGCCAGCGGCGGCGCGTAGTCGCCGCTCTTGCTGGTGCGCAGACCCAGGCCGACCAGCGCCTCGGCGAGCTTGACCGCGGCGCCGACGCCGTCGATCACCGGCACGCCCAGCCGTTGCTGCAGCTCGCCGCACAGGTCGGCCATGCCGGCGCAGCCGAGCACGATCGCGCCGCTGCGGTCGCGCGCCAGCGCCTCGCGCGCGGTGCCGAGGATGGTCTCGAAACAGGTGCCGTCGGCACCGTCGAGATCGAGCACCGCGATGTCGGTACCGTGGATGCCGCGGCACTTGCGCTCGAAGCCGTACTGCAGCACCAGGTGATCGGCGATCACGCAGGTCCGGGTCAGCGTCGTGACGACCGAGAAGCCGGTCGCGAGCAGGCTCGCGGCGTGGAAGGCGGCTTCGGCGATGCCGATCACCGGGCCGTCGGCGACCTCGCGCGCGGCGTGCAGGCCGGGGTCGCCGAAGCAGGCGATCACGAACGCGTCCGCGCCTTCGGCCTGGCCGCGGCGCACCTGCTCGAGCACGCCGGCGGCGGCCCAGACGTCGTCGTGATGGTCCTCGATCGACGGCGCACCGAAGCTGGAATGGACCGCGTCCACCAAGGTGCCGGGCGCGGCGACCGCAGCCGCCGCGGCGGCTATGCGGGCCGTCATCGCGGCGCTGGTGTTCGGGTTCACGACTCGGATCCTCATGCGCGCATCTCCATGGCGTCCTGCGGCGGCGTCGCATCGACGCGTGGTGCAGGGCGAGCCGCTGCGGTTGCAAGTCGCGCGCCAGCGTTCGGCGGCGCCGGCGCCCCAAACGCGGGCATCGCGATCGGCGATCGCAGGCCGGCGTGGTGCACGTCCAAGTTCGGATCCGGCCGGCCGGCGCGTGCCGCGTCGCATCGTCGCGCAGCCCCTTCGTGGCACAGGGTTTGCATACGGCGGGTGCATGGTCGTCGACTCCAGGCTCGTGCTCACCGCACTCGAAAAGCGCTACGGCGAGACGGTGGCCGTCGCCGGCATCGACCTGAGCATCCCTTCGGGAAGCTACTGCTGCCTGCTCGGGCCGTCGGGCTGCGGCAAGACCTCGACGCTGCGCATGATCGCCGGGCACGAGTCGGTGAGCGGCGGGCAGATCCTGCTCGGCGGCAAGTACATCACCGACAGCCCGGCCGCCGAGCGCGGCACGGCGATGATGTTCCAGAGCTACGCGCTGTTCCCGCACCTGAGCGTGCTCGACAACGTCGCCTTCAGCTGGAAGATGCGCGGCAAGGCGGTCGCCGAGCGCCATGCGCGCGCGAAGGAACTTCTCGAGCTCGTCGCGATGACGCCGTACCTCGCGCGCCTGCCCGGCGAGCTGTCCGGCGGCCAGCAGCAGCGGGTGGCCCTGGCGCGCGCGCTGATGACCGAGCCGCGCGTGCTGCTGCTCGACGAGCCGCTCTCGGCGCTCGACCCCTTCCTGCGCGTTCAGATGCGCGCCGAGCTGAAGCGCTGGCAGCAGGAGCTCGGCTTCAGCTTCGTCCATGTCACGCATTCGCAGGAAGAGGCGATGGCGCTGGCGGACCAGATCGTCGTGATGAACCACGGCCGCATCGAGCAGACCGGCTCGCCGCGCGAGGTGTTCAACCGGCCACGCTCGGAGTTCGTCGCCCGCTTCATCGGCGCGCACAACGTGATCGCCACCGGAGACGGCAACGTCGCCGTCCGTTCGGACCGGCTCAGGCTCCAGCGCGGCGCGTCGACGCCCGGCCACGACACGCGACGGGCCTCGGTGCGCGCGGTCGAGTACCAGGGCACGCATGTCCAGGTCAGCCTGACGCCGACCGACGCCGCCGACGCGCCCTGGGTCGTGACGCTGCCCGACGAGCATTTCGACGCCCAGCCGCTGCAGCCCGGCGAGGCGGTGGTCGTCTCGTGGGCGCCGCACGAGGCGCACGCGCTGGCCTGAATCCACCCGAATTCGTCTTCCGAGCTTCCACGTCCTTCTTCGTCTGCAACCCTTCCAGGAGCCGAACATGTCCGATCCAAAGCCCAACGCCACCCGACGCACCCTGCTGAAAGGCGCCGCGGCCGCCGGTGGCGCGCTCGGTTTCCCGTTCGTCCACGCGCAGGAGAAGATCACGCTGCGCTACCTCGGCACCGCGGTGAACCAGGACAAGGAGATCGCCGACAAGTTCAAGGCCGACACCGGGATCACGATCGACTACATCCCGGTCACGACCGACGACGTGACCAAGCGCGCGGTCACCGCGCCGAATTCGTTCGACCTGATCGACACCGAGTTCTTCTCGCTGAAGAAGATCATCCCGTCGGGCAACCTGCTCGGCATCGACACGACGCGGATCAAGAACGCCGGCAAGATCACGACGCTGTTCACGAAGGGCGAGATCGCAGGCAAGAAGGTCGGCGACCAGGGCACCGCGCCGAAGAAGGTGATGTACCTCGAGGCGCCGACGGCCAAGGTGTTCGCGCCGCACCCGACGCGCTACATGACGCTGATCCCGACCGTCTACAACGCCGACACGCTGGGCATCCGGCCAGACCTGATCAAGCGCCCGATCGAGAGCTGGAAGGAGCTGCTGAACCCGGAGTTCAAGGGCCGGGCGTCGATCCTGAACATCCCGTCGATCGGGATCATGGACGCGGCGATGGTCGTCGAGGCGCTGGGCCTGCACAAGTACCCGGACAAGGGCAACATGACGCGGCCCGAGATCGACCTGACGATCAAGACGCTGATCGAGGCGAAGAAGGCAGGCCAGTTCCGCGCGCTCTGGAAGGACTTCAACGAGAGCGTCAACCTGATGGCCTCGGGCGAGGTCGTGATCCAGTCGATGTGGTCGCCGGCCGTGACGGCGGTGCGCACGAAGGGCATCGCCTGCACCTTCCAGCCGCTCAAGGAAGGCTACCGCGCCTGGGCCTCGGGCTTCGGCGTGCCGAAGACGGTGCACGGCCGCAAGGCCGACGGCGTCTACGAGTTCATCAACTGGTTTCTCGACGGCTGGGCCGGCGCCTACCTGAACCGCCAGGGCTACTACAGCGCGGTGCTCGAGACCGCGAAGTCGCACATGGCGCTCTACGAGTGGGCGTACTGGATGGAAGGCAAGCCGGCGACGCAGGACATCAAGTCACCCCACGGCGACCTGCTCGCGAAGGCCGGCAGCGTGCGCGACGGCGGCAGCTACGAGACGCGCATGGGCGCGATCGCCTGCTGGAACGCGGTGATGGACGAGAACGCGTACATGGTCCAGAAGTGGAATGAGTTCGTCGCGGCCTGACGGGACGCCGCGGTGAGCCGCAGGCGCCAGGGTGTCTCGGCGTGGCTGCAGGCCGCGCCGTTCACGCTCGTGCTGGTGATGTTCCTGGTGGTGCCGCTGGCCCTCGTCGTCGCGGTGAGCTTCTGGCACGCGACCGACTACGACCTGATCCCGGCGTTCAGCGCGCAGAACTACATCGACGCGTTCAACGGCTGCGCCAGCACGACCGAGCTGTGCGTCACCTTCAAGACCTATCTCTCGACACTGGAGTTCTGCCTGCTCGTCTGGGGCATCACGCTGGTGATCGGCTTCACGGTGGCCTACTTCATCGCCTTCCACGTGCGCACGGTCGGCACGCAGATGCTGCTGTTCATCGTCTGCACGGTGCCGTTCTGGACCAGCAACGTCATCCGGATGATCTCGTGGATCCCGCTCCTCGGGCGCAACGGCTTGATCAACGAGACGCTGGGCGGCATGGGCCTGGTCCATGCGCCGGTCGAGTGGCTGCTCTATTCCGACTTCTCGGTCGTGCTCGCGTTCGTGCACCTCTACACGATGTTCATGATCGTGCCGATCTTCAACTCGATGATGCGCATCGACCGCGCGCTGATCGAGGCCGCCCGCGACGCCGGCGCGAGCGGCTGGCAGACGGTGCGCAACGTCGTGCTGCCGCTGTCGCGCACCGGCATCGTGATCGGCTCGATCTTCGTCATCACGATCGTGATGGGCGACTTCGTGACGATCGGCGTGATGGGCGGACAGCAGATCGCCTCGGTCGGCAAGATCATCCAGGTCGAGACCTCGTACCTGCAGTTCCCGGCCGCGGCGGCGAACGCGGTGATCCTGCTCGCGCTGACGCTGCTGATGATCTTCGGGCTGACGCGGCTGGTCGACATCCGCAAGGAGCTCTGATGCAGCCCCGGCGCGAGGCGCGGCCGGCGTCGTTCTACCCGCTCGCCGCGGTGGTCGGCCTGTTCGTGCTGTTCCTCTACGGGCCGATGATCACGATCTTCGTGCTCAGCTTCCAGGGCCCCGACGGCGGGCTGACCTTCCCGATGCGCGGCGTCTCGCTGCACTGGTTCGTCCAGCTCTGGCAGGGCCTGGGCGTGGTCGACATCGCGGGTGCGTTCCGGCGCTCGCTCGCGCTCGGCCTGACGGTGATGGCGCTGACGGTGCTGCTCTCGCTCGGTGCCGGCCTCGCATTCCGCAAGCGCTTCCGGGGCTCGACGCTGCTCTTCTACACCGCGGTCGCGAGCCTGATCATGCCGTCGATCGTCGTCTCGCTCGGGATCGGGCTGCAGTTCCGGCTCATCGACGACGCGGTCAGGGCCGCGCTCAATGCGTTCGGGTTCGCGGCGCTGGCCGACAGCTACGGCGGCGCGATGGGCATCTTCAGCTCGGCGCTCGGCGCGCAGCTGAGCTGGACGCTGCCGTTCGGGCTGCTGATCATGCTCGCCGTGTTCAACCGCTTCGACCCGGCCTACGAGGAAACCGCGGCCGACCTCGGCGCGACGCCCTGGCAACGCCTGCGCCACGTCGTGCTGCCGCTGATCGCGCCCAGCCTGGTCGGCGTCGGCATGTTCGGCTTCACGCTGAGCTGGGACGAGATCGCGCGCACCTCGCAGGCGATCGGTGACCTCAACACGCTGCCGCTCGAGCTGCAGGGCCTGACCGCGACCGTGACGACGCCGGCGATCTACGCGCTCGGCACCGTGACCACCGTGGTCTCGTTCGTCGTCATCGGCGCGACGCTGCTGACACTGAAGCTGACGCGCCGACGCGCGGCCGGCCACGCGCGCAGCTCGGGCTGATCGCCGCGGCGTCCGCCGTCGTCGGGCCCGGTCAGCCCAGCGTGTGCCGCAACGCGGCCCAGAAGCCCTGCTCGGGCGGCTCCTGGCGCTGGCGGTCGTTGAACTCGCGCAGCCGGCGCAGCTCGGCGACGATCGCGGGCGGGAAACCCTGGCGCCCGCCGCGACGGTCGACGAGCAGGTCGTCGAGCACCTGCTCGGCGAGCCGGGCGTCGGCCCAGCACCAGGCGATCCGGTTCGCGACGCGCGGGAAGCGCTCGCACAGCCTCAGCGGCCGGCGCCGGGCGGGCAGCCGGCGCAGCCAGGTGCGGGTGGTGCCGTTGAGCGCGTCGCGGCATTGCTCGAGGCGGCGGTCGGCTTCGGCGGGGTTGGAGGCGAGGAGCGCGCGCGTGGACTCGAGCGTGAGGCCGGCGGCGTAGAGCGATTGGATGATGCCGTCGTGCAGATCGTGGCCGAGG
>MEGM01000036.1 GCA_001725505.1 Rubrivivax sp. SCN 70-15
CGCTGCGCAAGGACGCACCGCGTTCGGGCCGGCCCGCCAGCGTCATGGACGAGATGGAGTCGCGCATCGTGCAGGCCACGCTGCATGAGAAGCCAGCGGGCGCGACGCACTGGAGCACGCGCACGCTGGCGGAGCACCTGGGCATCGGTGCCACGACCGTGCGCCGTGCCTGGCGCAACAACGGCCTGAAGCCGCACCTGAGCCGCACCTTCAAGGTCTCGCGCGACCCCTGCTTCGCGGACAAGCTGCTGGATGTGGTGGGCCTGTACCTCAACCCGCCCGAGCACGCCTTGGTGCTCAGCTGCGACGAGAAGAGCCAGATCCAGGCGCTCAACCGCACACAGCCGGGCCTGCCCATGAAGGCCGGCCGCGCCGGGACCGTCACGCACGACTACAAGCGCCACGGCACGACCACGCTGTTCGCGGCGCTGAACACGCTGGACGGCAGCGTGATCTCGATGTGCCAGGCGCGGCATCGCCACACCGAGTGGCTGAAATTCCTGCGCCTGATCGAGCGCAAGACGGCCAAGCACCTGACGCTGCATCTGGTCGTGGACAACTACGCCACGCACAGCCATCCCGCCGTGCAGGCGTGGCTGGCCAAGCACCCGCGCTTCGTCATCCACTTCACCCCGACCGGCGCGTCGTGGCTGAACATGGTCGAGCGCTTCTTCCGCGACATCACCGACAAGCGCATCCGGCGCGACAGCTTCACCAGCGTCGCAGAACTGGAACTGGCCATCGACCTGTACGTGGCCCAGCACAACATCGACCCCAAGCCCTTCATCTGGACTGCCAGCGCCTCGGACATCCTGGCCAAGGTCACCCGTGCCAAGGCAGCGCTGACCGTGGCTTCGAGATAAGTACAGAACAGAGCGGCGCACCACACTAGTGTCGTGAGTTAGAAGTTCGTTGAACTATTGTTCTTCGTCGAGATCCATCGTGTACCGTGTGGATCAGACGAGGCGGCGATGCGAGGAAGACCGAAGGCCGAACTGGTGCTCACCGAGCCTGAACGCGAAGAGTTGCTCGCGCTGACGCTGAGGCGCAAGACGGCGCAGGCGTTGGCCCTGCGCGCGCGAATCGTGCTGGCGTGTGCCGATGGTCAGGACAGCAAGGCCGTGGCTGCGCGGCAGCGGGTGACGCCGCAGACGGTGGGCAAGTGGCGTGCTCGGTTCGTTCAGCATCGTCTGGAGGGCCTGCTCGATGCGCCGCGTTCGGGTGCCCCGCGAACGATCGACGATGCCCGAGTGGACGCCGTGATCGCCAAGACGCTGGAGTCCGTGCCGGACGGTGCCACGCACTGGAGCACGCGCACCATGGCGCGCGAGGCGGGGCTGACGCAGACGGCGGTGTCGCGCATCTGGCGCGCCTTCGGCCTGCAGCCGCACCGCCAGGAGACCTTCAAGCTGTCCACCGACCCGATGTTCGTGGACAAGGTGCGCGACATCGTGGGCTTGTACATGGACCCACCGCTGATGGCCATGGTGTTGTGCGTGGACGAGAAGAGCCAGATTCAGGCGCTGGATCGCACGCAGCCGCAACTGCCGCTGTCTCCCGGCATTCCCGCGCGACGTACCCACGACTACGAGCGCCACGGCACGACGACACTGTTCGCGGCGCTGGACATCGCCACCGGGCAGGTCATCGGCGAAACGCACCGCCGCCACCGCAGCAGCGAGTTCCTGCAGTTCCTGCGCACCATCGAGGCGAACGTGCCGACGATGCTGGACATCCACCTGGTCATGGACAACTATGGCACCCACAAGACGCCCTCGATCAAGGCTTGGTTCGCTCGCCACCCGCGCTTCCATGTCCACTTCACGCCGACCTCGGCATCCTGGCTCAATCAAGTCGAGCGCTGGTTTGCCACCCTGACCCAGCGCTACATCCGTCGCGGCACCCACCGCTCGACGCGCCAGCTCGAAGACGCCATCAAGCACTACGTGAAGGTCAACAACCTCGACCCCAAGCCATTCGTGTGGTCCAAGACCGCGGACGACATCCTCGCAAGCGTCGAGAGATTTTGTCTGCGAACTTCTAACTCATGACACTAGAAGGTTCCGACAAGCCGAGCGTCCATTGCATTATCGACGGTACTCCTCGGGTTGGTGTGACCGGAGTTTTTGGTATTTGGCGAGTTCTGACTGAATGACTTGCATCTGATCCCGTAGGGATTGCGGATACCCCTTCCGGCTATGGGTTCCAGGAAAACGTCGAATCGCGACCCAGACGCGCGACCCTGGGCGCTTTCCTGCGCGCCGCCAAGTCGAGGACGATCTGCAGGAGCAACCGGTTGCTGCGCAGCGCTGCACCGCCTTCCCGCGAGGCCTGTGCTCGACCGATTGGGTGATGACGCATCACGCCGCGGCGCGCGCGCCGAGCAGGGTGGACAGTTCGGCGGCGCAGCGTCGCAGCGCGAGCGCCGGAGCGCCCTGGGCCGAGACGTCGAGGGCGGCGGTCGCGCCGATCGCGGTCAGGCTCAGCACGATCGCGCCGCTGCCGTCGAACACCGGCGCGGCGAGCGCGCTCACGCCGGGCACCGCGGCGTCCACCGTGTGCGCCAGGCCGACGCGGCGCACGGCGGCGAGCTCGCGCTCGAACGCGGCGTCGAACCGGGCCTCGGGCGCCGCTGCGAGCACCGCGTCGCGCGCCAGGTAGGCAGCGAACAGGCGGCCCGACGCGGTGCCGCGCAGGCTCATCACGGTGCCGTGGCGCATGTTGACGTGCACCGCCGACGGCGCCTCCTCGATGCGCACGATGGTCGCGCCGCGGTTGCCCCAGACCGCGATCGCGACCGTCTGCCCGGTCGCCAGCGCCAGGCCGGGCAGGCGCGCGGTGGCCAGGCGCACCGGGTCGAACTGCTGCAGGCTGATCAGGCCGAGCTGCATCGCGAGCGGGCCGAGTCCGTAATGGCCGCTGGCGGCGTCCTGCGCGATCAGGCCGAGCTTGCCGAAGCTCACCAGGTAGGGATGGGCCTTGGCCGGGCTCATCCCGGCGGCCAGGGCGAGGTCCTTTAGCGCCATCGGCCGGCCCACGTCGGCCAGCGCCAGCAGCAGCCGGCCACCGACTTCGACGCTCTGGATGCCGCGCTGCTGGTTCATGTCGATGTTTTCACTAAGACGAATCGATTAGACATTAACAAACGGCTGCACTAAGATCAAGCCTCGTCTTCACCCGGACCACCGCCATGACCGTCAAAGCCTTCGCCAGCCAGGCCGACCTGCAGGAAAAGAAGGTCAGCTTCACCAAGCTGTCCGACCACGCCTACGCCTACACGGCCGAGGGCGACCCGAACACCGGCATCGTGATCGGCGACGACGCGGTCATGGTCATCGACACCCAGGCCACGCCGGTGATGGCGCAGGACGTCATCCGCCGCATCCGCGAGGTCACCGACAAGCCGATCAGGTACGTCGTGCTGAGCCACTACCACGCGGTCCGCGTACTCGGCGCCGCCGCGTACGGGGCCGAGCACGTGATCGCGAGCGAGGACACGCTGAGCCTGATCAGGGAACGCGGCGAGCAGGACAAGGCGAGCGAGATCGGCCGCTTCCCGCGCCTGTTTCGCAACGTCGAGAGCGTGCCGCCGGGGCTGACCTGGCCGACGCTGACCTTCAGCGGCAGGATGACGCTGTGGCTGGGCAAGCTCGAGGTGCAGATCCTGCAGATGGGCCGGGGCCACACGAAGGGCGACACGGTGGTCTGGCTGCCGGCCGAGCGCATCCTGTTCAGCGGCGATCTGGTCGAGTTCGACGCCACGCCCTATGCCGGCGACGCGTACTTCAGCGACTGGCCGCAGACGCTGGACAACCTGGCTGCGCTGAAGCCCGTCAAGCTGGTGCCGGGCCGCGGTGCCGCGCTCGAGAACGAGGCCCAGGTCGCCGCCGGGCTGGCCGGCACGCGCAGCTTCATCGCCGACGTCTTCGCCGCGGTGAAGGCCGGAGCGGCCGCCGGCAAGGACCTGAAGGCGGTCTACAAGGAGACGATGGACGCGGTGCGGCCGAAGTACGGCCACTGGGTGATCTTCGACCACTGCATGCCCTTCGACGTGACGCGCGCCTTCGACGAGGCCACCGCGCACCGCGACCCGCGCATCTGGACCGCCGAGCGCGACATCGAGATGTGGAAGGCGCTGGAGAGTTGACGTGCCCCCGAGCTCGCTCGCGCTCGCTACCCCCCGAGGGGGCCGTCCGCCGACGGACCGGCGGAGCCGGATCCGTGGCGGGAAGCTTGGCTGGCAACGACGGCACGCGACGCAGAAGAACCGACATGGCCATTGAACGTATTCATCACGTCGCGTACCGATGTCGCGACGCCAAGGAGACCGTCGAGTGGTACGGCCGCCACCTCGGCATGGGCTTCGTGCTCGCGATCGCCGAGGACCAGGTGCCGTCGACGCACGCGCCGGACCCGTACATGCACGTCTTCCTGGACGCCGGCGGCGGCAACGTGCTGGCCTTCTTCGAGCTGCCGAACTCGCCGCCGATGGGCCGCGACGAGGCGACACCGACCTGGGTCCAGCACCTCGCGTTCAAGGTCGGCAGCATCGACGAGCTGGAGGCGACGAAAGCCAGGCTCGAGGCCGCCGGCATCGAGGTCGTCGGCGTCACCGACCACACGATCTTCAGGTCGATCTACTTCTTCGACTGCAACGGTCATCGCGTCGAGCTCGCCGCCGACACCGCGACGCCCGAGATGCGCGCGAAGCTCGACGGCGTGAAGTGGGCGATGCTCGACGAATGGAGCCGCACGCGCCGTGCGCCCAGGCACGCCGCCTGGATGCACGAGAAGGAACTCGGCAGCGCCTGACGGAGGCCCGATGCTCAGCACCTACACCTGGCCGAAGTACGCGGCAGCGCCCGCGCCCGAGATCGGCACCGCCGACGTGCGGCGCGTTCCGCTCGTCATCGTCGGCGCCGGGCCGGTCGGCCTCGCGGCCGCGATCGACGCCGCCCAGCGCGGCCTGAAGCCGATCCTGCTCGACGACGACGACACCGTCTCGGTCGGCTCGCGCGGCCTGTGCTACGCCAAGCGCACGCTCGAGATCCTCGACCGCCTGGGCGCGGGCGACCGCGTCGTCGACAAGGGCGTGACCTGGAACGTCGGGCGCACCTTCCACCGCGACCGCGAGGTCTTCAGCTTCGACCTGCTGCCCGAGGCCGGCCACCACCGCCCCGGCATGGTGAACCTGCAGCAGTACTACCTGGAGGAATACCTCGTCGACCGCGTGCGCGAACTGCCTGGGGTCGAGCTGCGCTGGAGGCACAAGGTGCTCGCGGTCGAGGCGCGCGACGACGGCGCGCGGCTGCAGGTCGAGACACCCGAAGGCGTCTACACCCTCGACGCCGACTGGCTCATCGTCGCCGACGGCGCGCGCAGCCCGATCCGGCGCGCGATGGGGCTGGACATCGAGGGCAAGATCTTCCAGGACCGCTTCCTGATCGCCGACGTGCTGCTCGACGGCGAGCCTTTCCCGGTCGAGGCGACCGAGCGCCGCTTCTGGTTCGAGCCGACCTTCTTCGCCGGCCAGAGTGCGCTCATGCACCGCCAGGCCGCCGACGTCTGGCGCTTCGATTTCCAGCTCGGCTGGGACGCCGACCCCGAGGCCGAGCGCGCGCCCGAGCGCGTCGAGCCGCGCATCCGCCGGCTGCTCGACCAGCAGGGCTTCGGCCCCATCGGCTTCCGGCTCGAATGGGTCAGCGTCTACACCTTCCAGTGCCGGCGCATGAAGAGCCTTCGCCACGGCCGGCTGCTGTTCGTCGGCGACGCGGCGCACCAGGTCTCGCCGTTCGGTGCCCGCGGCGCCAACTCCGGCATCCAGGACACCGACAACCTGCTGTGGAAGCTGGCGCTGGTGGTCGGCGGGCAGGCGGGCGACTCGCTCCTCGACAGCTATGGCGTCGAGCGCGAGGCGGCCGCGGACGAGAACATCATGAACTCGACGCGCGCGACCGACTTCATGACGCCGAAGAGCCGCGCCGCGAAGACGCTGCGCGACGCCGTGCTGTCGCTCGCGGGCGAGGTGCCGGCCGGCCGCGCGCTCGTCAACAGCGGCCGGCTGTCGGTGCCCAGCACCTACGCCGACTCGCCGCTGAACAGCACCGACCGCGAGGACTTCGCCGGCTGGATGCGCCCCGGCGCGCCGATGGACGACGCGCCGGTCGCCGGCGCCCACCGCTGGCTGCTGCCGCACCTGGGCGAGGGCTTCACGCTGATGTTCTTCGGTGCGCCGACCGCGGCCGAGCGCGACGCCCTCGAAGGCCTCGCCGCCGGCCCGGTGCCTGTGCGCACGCTGGTCGTGCGCGAGCGCGGCGCGCCGGCGCCGGCGGGCCTGGCCTCGGTCGAGGACACCGAGGGCCTCGTCGCGCAGCGCTGCGATGCCAGGCCGGGCACCAGCTACCTGATCCGGCCCGACCAGCACGTGGCCGCGCGCTGGCGCGGCCTCGACGCCGCCGCGGTGCGCCGCTCGCTCGCGCGCGCGCTGGGCGAAGGAGACGCCCGATGACCCCGAAACACCTGAACGTGCAGCCGAACTTCGGCATTCCCGGCGAGCGCTACCGGCACCCGTACATGCCGGGCGACGCGTTCTACGAGCGCCTGGTCGACGCGCACCGGGATCTCGACGACGCGGCGAGCGAGCGGCTCAACGCCCGCCTCGTGCTGCTGCTGGCCAACCACATCGGCGACCTGCGCGTGCTGGCCGAGGCGATCGACCTCGCGCGCGCCGGCGTCGCCGCGGAGGGCGACGCGCCATGACCGAGCTCGCCTGCCTGACCGGCTTCGGCAACCAGTTCCAGAGCGAGGCCGTTCCCGGCGCCCTGCCCGTCGGGCGCAACAGCCCGCAACGGGTGGCGCATGGGCTGTACGCGGAGCTGCTGTCGGGCAGCGCGTTCACCGCGCCGCGCGCCGAGAACCGCCGCACCTGGATGTACCGGCGCCAGCCCAGCGTGATCGTCGGCGCCTACGAGGCCTACGCGCAGCCTTGCTGGCGCAGCGGCGCGGCCGAGGGCGAGGTCGTGGCGCCGGACCCGCTGCGCTGGCATCCGGTGCCGGTGCCGGCCGAGGCGCAGGACTTCATCGACGGGCTGCGCACCGTGGCCGTCAACGGCGACGTCGACGCGCAGACCGGCGTCGCGGTGCACCTGGTGCTGGCCAACCGCAGCATGCAGCGCGCCTTCGTCAACGCCGACGGCGAGATGCTCGTCGTGCCGCAGCAGGGCACGCTGACGATCACGACCGAGCTCGGCGTGCTGCAGGTCGCGCCGGGCGAGATCGCGCTGCTGCCGCGCGGGATGGCGTTCAAGGTCGCGCTCGACGGGCCGACGCGGGCCTACGTCTGCGAGAACCACGGCGCGCCGTTCCGGCTGCCCGAGCTCGGCCCGATCGGCAGCAACGGGCTCGCCGACGCGCGCGACTTCATCGCGCCTCGGGCGGCTTTCGAGGCCGACCCGCAGCCGACCGAGATCGTGCGCAAGTTCGGCGGCCGGCTCTGGCGCGCGACCGCGAAGGCGTCGCCGTTCAACGTCGTCGCCTGGCACGGCAACCTGGTGCCGTTCAAGTACGACACGCGCCGCTTCATGACGATAGGCTCGATCAGCCACGACCACCCGGACCCGAGCATCTTCACCGTGCTGACGAGCCCGAGCGACACCCCGGGCACCGCGAACTGCGACTTCGTCATCTTCCCGCCGCGCTGGATGGTCGCCGAGGACACGTTCCGCCCGCCGTGGTATCACCGCAACCTGATGAGCGAGTTCATGGGCCTGGTCTACGGACAGTACGATGCCAAGCCCGAGGGCTTCCGCCCCGGCGGCATGAGCCTGCACGACTGCATGGTCCCGCACGGCCCCGACGCCGAGGCCTTCGACAAGGCCACGAACGCGCCGCTGGCGCCGCACAGGCTCACCGACACGCTGGCCTTCATGTTCGAAAGCCGCTGGCGCTTCAGGCCCACGGCCTGGGCGCTGAACGGCGGCGCGCTCGACCGGTCCTATGCCGACTGCTGGGCCGGGCTCGCGGACCGTTTCGAGGCCTGAGCAGGCGATGACGATCACCGACCGCACCCACGACCCGGCACTGCGCAGCTGGGTCGCCTCGGCGAACCTGCCGGGCGCCGACTTCCCGGTGCAGAACCTGCCGCTCGGGCGCTTCCGGCGCCGCGGCGTCGACGAGCCGCTGCGCGTGGGCGTTGCGATCGGCGACCAGGTGCTCGACCTCAAGCTCGCCGCCGCGCAATGCCCCTGGGCCGAGGAGATCCACCCGCTGCTCGAGCCGCTCGCCGCGGGCGATCTCGCGGCCTTCATGGCGCTGGGCCGGCCGGCCTGGAAGGCGCTGCGCGCGGCGCTGTCGGCGGCGCTCGCCGAAGGCAGCGACCAGGGGCCTTTCCTCGAGCTGTGCCTGCTGCCGCAGAGCCAGGCCGAGATGGCGCTGCCTTGCCGCATCGGCGACTACACCGATTTCTTCGCCGGCATCCACCACGCGCGCGCTGCCGGCGCGCTGTTCCGGCCCGAGAACCCGCTGCTGCCGAACTACCAGTGGGTGCCGATCGGCTACCACGGCCGCGCGTCGTCGGTCATCGTCGGCGGCGGGAGCGTGAAGCGACCGCACGGCCAAGTCAGGACCTCGACCGAGGTCCCGCGCTTCGGGCCGAGCCGGCGCCTGGACTACGAGCTCGAGCTCGGGCTGTGGGTCGGCGTCGGCAACCCGCTCGGCACGCCGGTGACGATGGCGCAGGCCGAGCAGCGGCTGTTCGGCATCACGCTGCTCAACGACTGGTCGGCGCGCGACCTCCAGGCCTGGGAGTCGCAGCCGCTCGGGCCCTTTCTCGCGAAGAGCTTCGCGACCTCGGTCTCGCCCTGGGTCGTGAGCTTCGAGGCGCTGGCGCCGTTCCGCCGCCCGCTGACGCGCCCCGAGGGCGACCCCGACCCGCTGCCCTATCTGGACAGCGACTTCAACCGCGCCCATGGCGCGATCGAGATCACGCTCGAGGCCTGGCTGCAGACGGCGCGCATGCGCAAGCAGGGGCTGCCGGCGGTGCGGCTGTCACGGTCGAGCGCGCTCGACGCCTACTGGACGCCGGCGCAGCTGCTCGCCCACCACACCAGCAACGGCTGCAACCTGAACACCGGCGACCTGCTCGGCACCGGCACGCTGTCGGGCGCGCAGCCGGGGCAGGGCGGCTGCCTGCTCGAGCTCACGCGCGGCGGCCGCGAGCCGCTGACGCTCGCCGACGGCGAGCAGCGCGCCCTCCTCGAAGACGGCGACACCGTCACGCTGAAGGCCTGGTGCGAGGCCCCGGGCGCGGTGCGCATCGGCCTGGGCGCGGTGAGCGGGACGGTCGCTCCCGCCTGACAGCCCCTCGCGGTCGATCACCTTGAGCGGCCTTGTGCCGGCTCGCGGCCCGTTTCGGCCGCTCGCGCTTTCGGCCCTGCCGCGCGTGCGTGAGGTTCAGCGTGAGCCGGTGGCCCGGGGGTGCGCTCTCCAGGCCACGCTCGCGGGCCACCATTTGGGGTGCGCCGCGGTGACCTCGTCAACGCCTTCTTCTCGTGCCGCGGGGAGGGGCGACCGCGAATGGGCCCTGCGCCCGCACCCCCGGACCACCGTCTCCTGCCACCCCCGAGGGCCGCCCCCTCGAGGCAGACCACCGACGGACGCGCAGGGCGGTGGCGGTGCCCGCGGGCGCAGGGCCCATTCGCGGTCGCCAGGGCTTGAGCACGAAGACGGCGGTGTTGAAGCCACTGGGCGAGGGCTGCCCAGGTGCGGCCCCGCGAGCGTGGCCCGGAGAACGCGGGTGCCGCCAGCGACCTGCCGCAGCGGCGCTCGCGGACGCAGACCCCGAGCGGCCGCTCATCCCTGGTCGATCGATCGCAGGTCGGTCAGGGCGACCGCGCGGCTCGGGGTTGAATTCGTGAGCCGCCGGCGCGGCGCCTGCATTGACGGGCGTCAAGCCCTCGCACCGCATAGTCCTTCGGAACGATGGTGTGCCGTGGCGCCATCGTTCGACTGACGCGGCCGGGGCCGACCAGCGGCGGATGTTCGGCGCGCCGCTTCGCACCCACAGTCCCGTTCGAGGACAACGAAGTGCGAACCATGGCCAACCCCGATCCGATGCGCCGCCGCCAGGCCTGGAGTGTGCTCGTCGTCAGCACGCTGGCGTTCACCGTCTGCTTCATGGTCTGGATGATGTTCGGCGTCATCGGCATCCCGATCAAGAAGACGCTGGGCCTGAACGCGACCGAGTTCGGCCTGCTCACCGCGACGCCGGTGCTCACCGGCTCGCTCGTGCGCGTGCCGCTGGGCATCTGGACCGACAAGTACGGTGGCCGCATCGTGATGGCGGTGCTGATGGCCGTCACGGTGCCGGCGATCTGGCTCATGGCCTACGCCACCGTGTATTGGCACTTCATCGCGATCGGCCTTTTCGTCGGCCTCGCGGGCGGCTCGTTCTCGGTCGGCACGCCGTATGTCGCGCGCTGGTTCCCGAAGAACCGCCAGGGCATGGCGATGGGCGTCTACGGTGCCGGCAACTCGGGCGCGGCGGTGAACAAGTTCGTCGCGCCGGCGCTGCTGGTGGCCTTCGGCTGGACGATGGTGCCGATGGTCTACGCCGCCATCATGGCCGGCACCGTCGTGCTGTTCTGGATCTTCAGCGCCAGCGATCCGGCGCACCTCGTCTCGCGCCAGACGAAGTTCAGTGACCAGCTCAAGGCGCTGAAGGATCCGAACGTCGTCAAGTACTGCCAGTACTACAGCATCGTCTTCGGCGGCTACGTTGCGCTCAGCCTGTGGATGGTGCAGTACTACGTCGGCGAGTACGGTCTGGACATCCGCGTCGCGGCGCTGCTCGCGGCCTGCTTCTCGCTCCCCGGCGGCGTGCTGCGCGCGGTCGGCGGCATGCTCTCCGACCGCTTCGGTGCGCACGGCGTGACCTGGTGGGTGATGTGGGTCAGCTGGGTCTGCCTGTTCCTGCTCAGCTACCCGCAGACCGACTTCACGGTGCTCACCGTCGACGGCCCGAAGACCTTCCACCTCGGCCTCAACGTCTGGGCCTTCACCGTGCTGATGTTCGTGCTCGGCATCGCGTTCGCGTTCGGCAAGGCCAGCACCTTCAAGTACATCAGCGACGAGTATCCGCACAACATCGGCACGATCAGCGGCATCGTCGGCCTGGCCGGGGGGCTCGGCGGCTTCGTGCTGCCGATCCTGTTCGGTGCGCTGATGGACCTGACCGGCATCCGCTCGAGCGCCTTCATGCTGATGTACGGCGTGGTCTGGGTCTCGCTGATCTGGATGTACTGGACCGAGGTGCGCCGCACCGAGGTCATGGGCACCCGGGCGCCGCAGGGGCCCTTCGCCGCGTCCGCACCGCCCTCGCCGCTGAGGCGCAGCTTCGGCCGCTGACGCGCACCACCCCTACGGAGATCACGATGAACGCCTCGACCTCGGCCGCGCGGCCGTCCCGCACGCTGGCCATCTGGACCCCGGAAGACAAGGCCTTCTGGGAACGCGAGGGCGAGGCCATCGCCAAGCTCAACCTGTGGATCTCGGTGCCAGCGCTGTTCCTCGCGTTCGCGATCTGGCAGGTCTGGAGCGTGGTCGCGGTGAGCCTGCCGTCGCTGGGCTTCAAGTACTCGACGAACCAGCTCTTCTGGCTCGCCGCGGCGCCGGCGCTCAGCGGCGCGACGCTGCGCATCTTCTACAGCTTCATGGTGCCGCTGTTCGGCGGCCGGCGCTGGACGGCGCTGTCGACCGCGTCGCTGCTGATCCCGGCGATCGGCATCGGCTTCGCGGTCCAGGACAGCACGACGAGCTACCCGACGATGCTGGTGCTCGCGCTGCTGTGCGGACTGGGCGGCGGCAACTTCAGTTCGAGCATGGCCAACATCAGCTTCTTCTTTCCGAAGGAGCGCAAGGGCTCGGCGCTCGGCGTCAATGCCGGGCTGGGCAACCTGGGCGTCTCGGTCGTGCAGTTCCTGAGCCCGCTGGTCGTCACCGCGGGCATCTTCGGCGTCTTCGCCGGCGACCCGCAGACCATCGTCAAGGCCGGCGAGCCGGTGCAGGTGTGGATGCAGAACGCGGCCTTCGTCTGGGTGCCGTGGATCGCGATCGCGTCGCTCGCGGCCTGGTTCGGCATGAACGACATCGCCGACGCGAAGGCCTCGTTCGCGGCGCAGGCGGCGATCTTCCGCGAAAAGCACAACTGGCTGATGTGCGTGCTCTACCTGGGCACCTTCGGCTCGTTCATCGGCTATGCGGCGGGCTTCCCGCTGCTCATCAAGAGCCAGTTCCCGGGCGTCAACCCGCTCGCCTACGCGTGGCTCGGCCCGCTCGTCGGCGCGGTGATCCGCCCCTTCGGCGGCTGGCTCGCCGACAAGCTCGGCGGTGCGCGCGTGACGCTGTGGAACTTCGTCGTGATGGCCTGCGCGGTCGGCGGTGTGCTGTGGTTCCTGCCCAAGGGCGACGCGGCCGCGCTGGCGCTGCCCTGGGGCCCGGCCGGCGGCAGCTTTGCGGGCTTCTTCGTCAGCTTCCTGCTGCTGTTCCTGACCACCGGCATCGGCAACGGCTCGACCTTCCGGATGATCCCGGTGATCTTCCTGAACCAGAAGCTGCGCGGCGTGCGCCCCGGTGACGCCGAGGCGAGCGCGCGTGCGACCAAGGAAGGCAACACCGAGGGCGCGGCTGCGCTCGGCTTCGCCGCGGCGATGGCGGCCTATGGCGGCTTCTTCATTCCCAAGAGCTACGGCAGCTCGATCGCGCTGACCGGCGGGCCCGAGGCGGCGCTGTGGGTCTTCGTCGTCTTCTACCTGGTCTGCATCGTCGTCACCTGGTGGTACTACGCGCGCCGCAACGCCGAGATGCCCTGCTGACGACCCATCCCCGAAGCGGCTGCGCCGCTCCCCCCTCGAGGGGCGCCACCGGCGGCCCGGCGAAGCCGGATCGGCGGCGGCCGCTCGATCCAAGGAACTCCGAATGAGCCACTTTCTCGACCGCCTGACCCACTTCCGCCTGCCCAAGGAGAGTTTCGCCGACGGCCATGGCGTGACCACCGGCGAAGACCGCACCTGGGAGGACGCCTACCGCAACCGCTGGGCGCACGACAAGATCGTGCGCAGCACGCATGGCGTGAACTGCACCGGCAGCTGCTCGTGGAAGATCTACGTCAAGGGCGGCATCGTCACCTGGGAGACGCAGCAGACCGACTACCCGCGCACGCGCTGGGACATGCCCAACCACGAGCCGCGCGGCTGCGCCCGTGGCGCCAGCTACTCGTGGTACCTGTACAGCGCCAACCGCGTGAAGCACCCGATGGTGCGCGGCCGCCTGCTCGAGCGCTGGCGCCAGGCGCTGAAGCTGGCCCCGACGCCGGTCGATGCCTGGGCCTCGATCGTCGAGGACGACGCGGCGCGGCGCGACTACCAGAAGGTGCGCGGCATGGGCGGCTTCGTGCGCAGCAGCTGGGACGAGGTCAACCAGCTCATCGCCGCCGCCAACGTCTACACGATCAAGAAGCACGGCCCTGACCGGGTGGTCGGCTTCTCGCCGATCCCGGCGATGAGCATGGTCAGCTACGCCGCCGGCAGCCGCTACCTGAACCTCATCGGCGGCGTCTGCCTGAGCTTCTACGACTGGTACTGCGACCTGCCGCCGGCCAGCCCGCAGGTCTGGGGCGAGCAGACCGACGTGCCCGAATCGGCCGACTGGTACAACAGCAGCTACATCATCGCCTGGGGCTCCAACGTGCCGCAGACGCGCACGCCGGACGCGCATTTCTTCACCGAGGTGCGCTACAAGGGCACGAAGACGGTGGCCGTGACGCCGGACTATTCCGAGGTCGCCAAGCTCTCCGACCTCTGGCTGCACCCCAAGCAGGGCACCGATGCGGCGCTGGCGATGGCGATGGGCCACGTGGCGCTGAACGAGTTCTACTTCAGGCAGCGCAGCCCGTACTTCGACGACTACGCGCGCCGCTACACCGACCTGCCACTGCTGGTGATGCTCGAGGAGCACACCCTGGCCGACGGCAGCGTGACCCATGTGCCGGACCGCTATCTGCGCGCGAGCGACTTCAACGGCCAGCTGGGCCAGGCCAACAACCCCGAGTGGAAGACGGTGGCCTTCGACACCGATGGCCGGGCCGTGCTGCCCAATGGCAGCATCGGCTTCCGCTGGGGCGCCGAGGGCCGCAGCGATGCCGGCAAATGGAACCTCGAGGACAAGGAGGCGCGCCACGGCGGCCAGGTCAAGCTCAAGCTGTCGGTGCTGGAGGACGGCGTGCAGGACCACGAGGTCGTCGATGTCGGCCTGCCGTACTTCGGCGGCGTCAGCTCGCCGCATTTCGAGTCCAACGCCCAGCAGGGCGATGTCAATCGCGTCAAGGTGCCCGCAGTGCGCCTGCGCCTGGGCAAGGGCGGTGACGAACGCCATGCGCTGGTGGCCACGGTGTTCGACCTGCAGGCCGCGCAGTACGGCATCGACCGTGGGCTGGGCAGCGGCGCCCGCGGCGTCGGGCCTGACGGCGCCTACGCGTCCAGCTACGACGACGACGCGGCCTACACGCCGGCCTGGGCCGAGAGCATCACCGGCGTGCCGCGCTCGCAGATAGTGACCGTGGCGCGTCAGTTCGCCGACAACGCCGACAAGACGCGCGGCAGGTCGATGATCATCATCGGCGCCGGCGTGAACCACTGGTACCACGCCGACATGAACTACCGCGGCGTCATCAACCTGCTGATGATGTGCGGCTGCATCGGCCAGAGCGGCGGCGGCTGGGCGCATTACGTGGGCCAGGAAAAGCTGCGCCCGCAGACCGGCTGGACCGCGCTCGCCTTCGCGCTCGACTGGATACGCCCGCCGCGCCAGATGAACGGCACGAGCTTCTTCTACGCCCACACCGACCAGTGGCGCTACGAGAAGCTGGGCATGGAGGAGATCGTCTCGCCGACCCTGAGCGATGCGGCCAGGCAGCGCTACGCGGGCAGCATGATCGACTACAACGTGCGCGCCGAGCGCATGGGCTGGCTGCCGTCGGCGCCGCAGCTCAAGACGAACCCGCTGCAGGTGGTGAAGGATGCCGCTGCCGCCGGACTGGACGCGAAGGACTACGCGGTGCGCGCGCTCGAGGACGGCACGCTGCAGATGAGCTGCGAGGACCCCGACGCACCGCAGAACTGGCCGCGCAACCTGCTCGTCTGGCGTTCGAACCTGCTCGGCAGCAGCGGCAAGGGTCACGAGTACTTCTGCAAGCACCTGCTGGGCACCGAGAACGGCGTGCAGGGCAAGGATCTGGGCCAGGACGACGCCAGGCCGGCCGAGGTGAAGTGGCACGACCGGGCCCCCGAAGGCAAGCTCGACCTGCTGGTGACGCTGGACTTCCGGATGAGCACGACCTGCCTGTATTCGGACATCGTGCTGCCGACCGCGAGCTGGTACGAGAAGAACGATCTCAACACCAGCGACATGCACCCCTTCATCCACCCGCTCAGCGCGGCCATCGACCCGGTGTGGCAGTCGCGCAGCGACTGGGAGATCTACAAGGGCTTCGCCAAGGCCTTCAGCGAGGTCTGCATCGGCCACCTCGGCGTCGAGAGGGAAGTGGTGCTGACGCCGTTGATGCACGACACCCCGGCCGAGCTGGCCCAACCACTCGATGTCAGGGAATGGAAGAAGGGGCAGTGCGAGCTGGTCCCCGGGAAGACCGGGCCGCAGATCGCGGTCGTCGAGCGCGACTATCCCAACGTCTACAAGCGCTTCATCGCACTCGGCCCGCTGATGGAGCGGCTGGGCAACGCCGGCAAGGGCATCGCCTGGAAGACCGGCACCGAGGTCGAGCAGCTCGGCGAGCTCAACGGCAGGACGCTCGCCGAAGGCGCGACGCAGGGGATGCCAAGGATCGTCACCGACATCGACGCCTGCGAAGTGATCCTGCAGCTCGCGCCCGAGACCAACGGCCACGTGGCCGTCAAGGCCTGGCAGGCCCTGGGCAAGCAGACCGGGCGCGACCACACCCACCTGGCCCTGCACCGCGAGGACGAGAAGATCCGCTACCGCGACATCCAGGCCCAGCCGCGCAAGATCATCAGCAGCCCGACCTGGAGCGGCATCGAGAGCGAGACCGTCAGCTACAACGCCGGCTACACCAACGTGCACGAACTGATCCCCTGGCGCACGCTCACCGGACGGCAGCAGTTCTACCAGGATCACCCGTGGATGATCGCCTTCGGCGAAGGCTTCTCGACCTACCGGCCGCCGGTGGACCTGAAGACCACCTCCGGCATCCACAACATCAAGGGCAACGGCAATCCGGAAATCCTTCTGAACTTCATCACGCCGCACCAGAAGTGGGGCATCCACAGCACCTACAGCGACAACCTGATGATGCTCACGCTCAACCGCGGCGGCACCGTGGTCTGGCTGAGCGAGGACGACGCGAAGGTGGCCGGCATCGTCGACAACGACTGGGTCGAGCTGTTCAACGTCAACGGTGCCGTGGCGGCGCGGGCGGTCGTGAGCCAGCGCGTCAAGCCCGGCATGGTGATGATGTACCACTCGCAGGAGAAGATCATCAACACCCCGGGGTCCGAGATCACCGGCGTGCGCGGCGGCATCCACAACAGCGTGACGCGCATCGTGCTCAAGCCCACGCACATGATCGG
>MEGM01000037.1 GCA_001725505.1 Rubrivivax sp. SCN 70-15
GCTGGGCAAGGCGCGGCGCGCGGCCCAGGCTGAACGCCTGGGCAAGCGGCGCAACGCGGCCCAGCGCCCTTGGGTGCCCCGGCCCGCAGGGTGAGGCCCCGGAACAGGCCCACTCGTCGTTGCAAAGCCTCGCCGGGGCCCAACCCCGGCTGCGCTTTGCGCCTAGATTGGGCCTGTTCCGGGGCCTCACGCGAGTGCGATTCATATCGCCACAGGCTCTCAGGCCGCGGCCTGGCGCAGCCGCGGGTCGGGGAAGGGCTGGGTGCGCTCGTCGACGCCGCCGCGCGCCACCGAGAGCATCTCGTCGGCGACGCGGCCGAGCTGGCGCTCGAGCTCGAGCAGGTGGCCGTCCTGCGCCTCGACCTCGGCGATGCGCGCTTCCAGCTCGCCGGCGGCGGCCTGGATGCGCTCGAGCGCCTCGCGCCGGCGATTGAAGCCGCGCCGGCGCTCGCGCAGCTGCGCATCGATCTGGCCGGACGCGACCTTGCTCCACATCTCGAGCTCGCCGGCCGCACTCTCGAAGACCATGCGCAGCTTGGACAGCAGCATGCGGCGGAACTGCTCGGCAAAGCCCGGCGTCACCATGCGCCAGGCCTGCGACAGGCCCAGGTAGCGGCTGTAGTTGCGGTCGATCAGGTCGAGCTCGGCAGTGAAGCGCTCCAGCTCGGGCGGCAGCGACAGCGTGAACGCGAAGCCGAACTCGGAGTTCAGCTGCAGGAAGCTGGCGTCGAGCATCTGGCCCATCTCGCCGGCCTGGCCGGCAGCGCGCGTCAGGGCGCTGCGCAGCCGATCGCACAGCGTGCCGAAGGCCTGGCGCGCGCCCAGCTTGAGCGGCCCGGCGCCGGCGGCGGCCTGCATCGCGGCAACCTCGGCACGCAAGGCGTCGCTGGACAGACAGGCGAGCGCATCGCGCAGCAGCCGCGCCTGCACCGACCGCACTGCCGACAGCCGCGCGGTGCAGCGCTCGAAGTCGTGCATCTCGGTGTCGACGCGCTGCAGCATCAGCCGCAGCTTGGCGCCGCTCTTGCCGCGCAGACCGCGCAGCTCCAGCAATTGCTCGGCCTGCTGGCGACGCCGGTCGGCCAGGCGCCGGCCCGCTGCGCCGCGCAGCCGCTGCACCGTGCTCGCCGCGGCGAGCACGAGCAGCTCGTGCTGGCGCGGCAGCAGCTCGGCACTGAGCGCGTTCTCGAGTTCGGGCAGGCGGCTCGCCGCCAGCGCCGCGGCGTCGCCGCCGACGCGCGCGGCCAGCGCATTGCGCGCCGACAGCGGGAACACGCGCGAGCGCGGCAGCGCGAGCGTCTGCGCGGTGAGCTCGCGCTGGCGCTCGATCTGCACCGCGACCTCGGCCGGCGACGCGAGCGGGTCGACCAGCGTGTCGATCTTGTTCAGCACGACGAAGCGCTCGACGCTGTCGCCGCCCAGGTGCTCGCGCCAGATCGCGAGGTCGGAGCGCGTGACGCCGGTATCGGCCGCGAGCACGAACACGGTCGCGTGCGCCGAGGGCAGCAGCGACAGCGTCAGCTCGGGCTCGGCGCCGATCGCGTTCAGCCCCGGCGTGTCGAGCACGACCAGCCCGCGCTGCAGCAGCGGGTGCGGGTAGTTGATCAACGCGTGGCGCCAGGCCGGCACCTCGACCTGGCCGTCGGCCTCGAGCGGCGGGTTCTCGTCCGGGTGTTCGTCGCTCCAGAAGCCCAGCGCGGTGGCGTCGGCGACGCTGACGCGGCGCGTGCGCGTGACGGCCTCGAGCGCGCTCGCGAGCGCGTCCGGATCCTTCGGGTCGAGCGGCACGCGCTGCCAGGCTTCGTCGCTGCCGCGCAATTCGGACAGCGACAGCCCGCGCAGCCGGGTCTCGATCGGCAGCAGCGACAGCCGCGGCGGCAGCGCGGCGTCGAAGAACAGCTCGACCGGGCACATCGTCGTGCGCCCGGGCGTGGCCGGCAGCACGCGGCGGCCGGCGTCGGCGAAGAAGATCGCGTTGATCAGCTCGGACTTGCCGCGCGAGAACTCGGCGACGAAGGCGAGCACGAGCTTTTCGCCGGACAGGCGCTCGCGCAGCGCGGCCAGCACCGCGAGGTCGGGCTCGTCGACGAGCTCGTGGTCGTTCAGGAAGCGCGCGAACCCGGCCGCGCCCCGGTCGAGCGCGGCGCGCCAGGCGGCGAGATCGTCGATCGTCTTGACGATGGAGCTTTGCATCGAGGTTTTTGGCAGCCCGCGGTCATGCTAGCGCAGCAGGACGGCCGAAAAACGCCGGCGAAACATGTGCTGACACGCAGATGTCACGCCTTCAGCGCGTTTGACAGCCAGCGCAGTAATAAGTCGCACGTTGGCCCTGGACGGCGCGACGCACCGTGCCGCCGCAGCGCCGGCAGTCCTGGCCGGCACGGCCGTAGACGCCGGCCTGGTCCTGGAAGCCGCCGCTGATGCCGTGCGCGTCGCGGAAGTCGCGCAGCGTCGAGCCGCCCAGATCGAGCGCCTGGGCCAGCGTCGCGCGCAGCGCCGCGAGCAGCCTTGCGGCGCGCGGACGGCTGATCCGGTCGCAGCGCAGCATCGGGTGGATGCCGGCCGCGTGCAGCGCCTCGCAGGCGTAGATGTTGCCGGCGCCGACCACCACCTTGCCGCCGAGCAGCACCCGAGCGCGGCGAGCAGCTTGGCCGCCGGCTCGGCGGCGAGCGAGGCCGACCAGACCACGGCGCCGAAGCGCCGCGGGTCGGTCAGGCGCAGCGTGCCGCCGGTGGTGACGAGGTCGAAATGGTCGTGCGGCCCGGGTGGCGCCTGGCCGTCGGTGAGCGCGAGCGACCCCGACATGCCAAGGTGCAGCAGCAGGCCGCCGCTCGCAGCAGCCTCGGCGGTCGACGCCTCCAACGGCAGCCACAGGTACTTTCCGCGCCGCGTCACCGGTCCGATGCGCCGGCCGACGAGCGATTCCGGCGCCACCCCCAGCGGCCAGCGCAGCGGCTTGCCCAGCCGCGCCGACAGCACGCGCGCGCCGCGCAGCGGGGCGTCGATGCCCCTTCGGGTGACCTCGACCTCGGGCATTTCGGGCATGGGGCATTATGTGAGGATGAATCGATCCCCCCGGGAGCCCCGATGTCCCTGATTCCCCGCTGGCGCCGCGTGTTCGGCGCCGCCGCGCTGGCTGCTGCGGCTTCGACCGGCCCGGCGATCGCCGCCGTGTCGCCGCCCGGCCGGACTGCCCCGCCCGTCAATTCGGCGCTCGATGCGCCCTTGCTCTACCAGCTGCTGGTCGGCGAGATCGAGCTGCGCACCGGTCAGCCCGGCGCGGCCTACCAGACGATCCTCGACGCAGCGCGCCGCACCCGCGACGACGCCTTGTTCCGGCGCGCGGTCGACATCGCGCTGCAGGCCCATGCCGGCGACCAGGCACTGGCCGCGGCGCGCGCCTGGCGCACCGCGAACCCGCATTCGGTCGACGCCTTGCGGCTGGAGCTGCAGATCCTCGCTGCGCTGAACCGGATGAGCGAGGCGGTGGACCCTTTGCGCGCGCTCATCGACCTGACGCCCGACGTCGAGCGCGGCGAGCTGATCACCGCCCTGCCCCGCTTCCTGGGCCGCAGCACCGACACGCGGCAGACCGCGCAGCTGCTGGACAAGGTACTCGAGCCCTACACGCGCAGGCCGGCGCTGCGCGCGCCGGCCCATGTCGCGATGGGCCGCGGCTGGCTCACGGCCGGCGACGGCGACCGCGCGCTGGCGCTGGCCCGCCAGGCGCAGAGCGACGACCCGGCGTCACCCGGCGCCGCGCTGCTCGCGATCGACCTGATGCCCAGCAAGCCGCAGGCCGAGAAGATCGTCACCGACTATCTCGCCCGGCCCGGCGCGCTGACCGGGCTGCGCCTGGCCTACGTGCGCGCACTGACCAGCTTGCAGCGCTACCCGGACGCGGTGGCGCAGCTCGAGACCGTGACACGCGAGCACCCGGAGCTGGCGCCGCCCTATCTGTCGCTGGGCGCGCTCTACCTCGAGCTGCGACGCACCGAGCAGGGCGACGCGGCGCTGCTGCACTACGTCGAAATGGTGCAGGCGCAGCGCGCCGATGCCGCCCGCGCTGCTGCTTCGGCGGCGGCATCGGCCGCTTCGGCGCCGGCCGCCGAGGAGCTCACGGCCACCGCCGAGCCGGCCGACCAAGGGCTGGTCCAGGCCTACCTGATGCTCGCCCAGTCGGCCGAGCGACGCGGCAACTTCGCGGCTGCCGATGCCTGGCTCGCGCGCATCGACGACCCGCGGCGCGCACTCGAGGTGCAGACCCGGCGCGCGTCGATCCTGGCCCGCCAGGGGCGCATCGCCGAGGCGCGCGCGCTGATCGACCAGGTGCCCGAGCGCAAGCCCGGCGACGCGCGCGCCAAGCTGCTCGCCCAGGCAAGCGTGCTGCGCGACGTCAAGCGCTGGCAGGACGCCTTCGACGTGCTCGCGAGCGCGAACCAGCGCTTCCCCGACGACACCGACCTGCTCTACGAGCAGGCGATGATGGCCGAGAAGCTCGGCCGCTACGACGAAATGGAACGCCTGCTGCGACGCGACATCGAGCTCAAGCCCGACGACGCCCAGGCGAACAACGCGCTCGGCTATTCGCTCGCCGACCGCGGAGTGCGCCTGCCCGAGGCACGCCAGCTGATCCAGCGCGCGCTCGAGCTCTCGCCGGGCGACCCGTTCATCACCGACAGCCTGGGCTGGGTCGAGTTCCGGATGGGCAACCGCGACGAGGCGCTGCGGCTGCTGCGCCAGGCCTATGCGGCGCGCCCCGACCCCGAGATCGCCGCCCATCTGGGCGAGGTGCTCTGGGCCTTCGGCGACCAGGCCGAGGCGCGCCGCGTCTGGCAGCAGGCGCGGGCCGTCGATGCGGGCAACGACGTGCTGCAGGAGACGCTGTCGCGGCTCAAGGTCGGGCTGTGATGCACGGTGGTTGGCGCGCGGCGGCGCTCGCGTCGATCGTCGCGCTCGCCGGCTGCGCGACGCCGCGTGCACCCGCCCCGGACTGGCTCAGCGGGCGCCTGTCGGTGCAGGTCGCCGCGCAGGCCGACCGGCCGGCACGCAGCGTCAGCAGCGCCTTCGACCTGCGCGGCGACGCCGAGCGCGGCGAGTTGCGGCTCGCGACGCCGCTGGGCACCGTGGTCGCCGACGCCTTCTGGGCACCCGGCGAGGCGCGGCTGGTCACGTCGGACGGTGAGACGCGCTACCCGGACCTGGACGCGCTCGCGCGCGAGGCGCTGGGCGAAGCGCTGCCCTTGCAGGCCTTGCCGGCCTGGCTGCGCGGCCGGCCCTGGCCCGGCGCGGCCAGCCGCAGCACGGCCGAGGGCTTCGAGCAGCTCGGCTGGACGGTCGACCTGCGCCGCTACGCGCAGGGCTGGCTCGAGATCACGCGCGCCGCGCCGCCGGCGGTGACGCTGCGCGCGCGGCTGGAGCCCGACTCGTGAGCCTGCGCGCGCTGTTCGACGTGCCCGCGCCGGCGAAGCTGAACCTGTTCCTGCACGTGGTCGGCCGGCGCGAGGACGGCTACCACCTGCTGCAGTCGGCGTTCCAGCTCGTCGACTGGGCCGACACGCTGCACTTCGAGCGCCGCGACTACGGCCGCCTGCAGCGCCACGACCTCGGCCCCGCGCTGCCCGCGGACGACCTGTGCCTGCGCGCGGCGCGCGCGCTGCAGGCGCGCAGCGGCACCGCGCTGGGCGCCGACATCTCGATCGTCAAGCGCGTGCCCTGGGGCGCGGGCCTGGGTGGTGGCAGCTCGGACGCGGCGAGCACGCTGCTCGCGCTGAACCGGCTCTGGGGCCTGGGCTGGCCGCGCGCGCGTCTGCTCGCGCTGGGCGCGAGCCTGGGCGCCGACGTGCCGTTCTTCGTCGGCGGGCGCAACGCCTTCGTCGAAGGCATCGGCGAGCGGCTGACGCCGATCGAGCTGCCCGCGCAGTGGTTCGCGGTCGTCAAGCCGGCGCCGGCGATCGCGACGCGCGAGATCTTCGAGGACCCGCGTCTGGTCCGCGACACCGAAGCTGTTATACTCGCGGGCTTCCTCGCTGACGACCCGGAGCATGGGGTGTCTGCAGCAAGGCTGGCGGCAGGTTTCGGCAAGAACGACCTGCAGCCGCTTGCCCAGACCCGCTGCCCTGAAGTGGCGCAAGCCGCCGGCTGGCTCGAGGCTCGTTACGGCAACAGCCGGATGACGGGCTCGGGCAGTGCGGTGTTCGCGAGGGCCGGCACGGGCGACCAACCCATGGCGACACTTCCGGCGGGAGAACTTCCGCCGGGCTGGGTCGGTCGAATGTGCCGCGGTCTGGACCACCACCCCTTGGGGGCGTGGGCCGACTGAAGAGGGTTCGAGGTGACGGCCCGCCCGTCACCTGTGTAGGGGAGTCGCCAAGTTGGTCAAGGCATCGGATTTTGATTCCGACATGCGAGGGTTCGAGTCCTTCCTCCCCTGCCAAATCTTCCGCGTCAACCGCCACCCGGAGCTTGCCTGCCGTGCTCTTCAACACCGTGCTTTTCACCGGCAACGCCAATCCGGTGCTGGCGCAGGAGATCGCCAGCCATCTGGGCGTTGACCTCGGGCGCGCGGCGGTAGGGCGCTTCTCCGACGGCGAGGTCACGGTCGAGATCCAGCAGAACGTGCGCGCGCGCGACGTCTTCGTCGTCCAGCCGACCTGCACGCCGACGAACGAGCACCTGATCGAGCTGTGCATGATGGTCGATGCGCTCAAGCGCGCGAGCGCGCGCCGCATCACCGCCGTGATCCCGTATTTCGGCTACGCGCGGCAGGACCGCCGGCCGCGCAGCATGCGCGTGCCGATCAGCGCGAAAGTGGTCGCCAACATGCTCGAGACGGTGGGCGTCGAGCGGCTGCTGACGATGGACCTGCACGCCGACCAGATCCAGGGCTTCTTCGACATCCCGGTCGACAACATCTACGCCAGCCCGGTGCTGCTGTCGGACCTGAAGAGCAAGGCCTACCGCGACCTGGTCGTGATCTCGCCCGACGTCGGCGGCGTCGTGCGCGCACGCGCACTCGCCAAGCAGCTCGGCTGCGATCTCGCGATCATCGACAAGCGCCGCCCGGCGGCGAACGTCTCCGAGGTGATGCACGTCATCGGCGAGATCGAGGGCCGCAACTGCGTGATCATGGACGACATGATCGACACCGCCGGCACGCTGGTGAAGGCGGCCGAGGTGCTGAAGGAGCGCGGCGCGCGCAGCGTCTACGCCTACTGCACGCACCCGGTCTTCTCGGGCCCGGCCGTCGAGCGCATCGCCAGTTCGCAGATCGACGAGGTCGTGGTCACGAACACCATCCCGCTGACGGCGGCCGCGAAGGCCTGCCCGAAGATCCGCCAGCTGAGCGCGGCCTTCCTGTTCGCCGAGACGATCCGCCGCATCAGCGACGGCGAATCGGTGACCTCGCTGTTTGCCGACCAGAACAACAATTTCTAGCGCAAGTACGGGCTCCCGACGGAGCCCTTCGAGTTTCGGGCCCGTCCGGGTCCGTTTTTTCGGGCCCTGGTCGCGGGGCCTGTCCACAGGGAGTCCACATGAAATTCACCGCTTTCGAGCGTACGCTGCAGGGGACCGGAGCGAGCCGCCGCCTGCGCGTCGCCAACAAGGTGCCCGGCATCGTCTACGGTGCCGGCACGCCGACGATGATCGAGCTCGATCACAACGCGCTCTTCTTCGCGCTGAAGAAGGAAGCCTTCCACTCGTCGATCCTCGAGATGGAGCTGGGCAGCAAGACCGAGAAGGTGCTGCTGCGCGACTTCCAGATGCACGCCTGGAAGCCGATCGTGCTGCATGTCGACTTCCAGCGCGTCGACGAGACGACCCGGCTGCGCAAGAAGGTGCCGCTGCACTTCGTCGGCGAAGAGACCTCGCCGGCGGTCAAGACCGACAAGTGCCTGGTCGCCCACGTCGCGACCGAGCTCGAGATCGAGTGCCTGGCCTCGCAGCTGCCCGAGTTCGTCACGATCGACCTGTCGAACCTGACGAAGAACCAGAGCCTGCACGCCAGCGACCTGAAGCTGCCCGAGGGCATCAAGGCCGTCAAGCACGGCACGCTGAACCCGGTGATCGTCTCGGTGACGACGCCGAAGGCCGAGGAAGAGGTCGCGCCGGCAACGGTGGTCGTCGCGCCCGAGAAGGGCAAGGGCGCCAAGCCGCGCAAGGAAGAGAAGCAGCAGAAGGGCCGCGGGGGCTGAGCCCGAGCCGCGTTCGTCCCCCCATTCTTCGGGCCCCACTCCGGTGGGGCCTTTTCCATTCTGCGACGCCAATAATCGTTTCCATGATTCGACTCTTCGTCGGCCTGGGCAACCCGGGCGCTGAATACGAGGCCACGCGCCACAACGCCGGCTTCTGGTGGATCGACGCGCTCGCCGCCAAGCTCGGCACCCGGCTCGTGCCCGAGCGGGGCTACCAGGCGCTGGTGGCGCGCGTCAATCGGCCGGGTTCGGAGGCAGGCCCGTTCTGGCTCCTCGAGCCCATGACCTTCATGAACCGCTCGGGCTACTCGGTGGCCACGCTGGCGCGCTTCTTCAAGATCGAGCCGCAGCAGATCCTGGTCGTCCACGACGAGCTCGACCTGCTGCCCGGCCAGGCCAAGCTCAAGTTCGGCGGCAGCGCGGCCGGGCACAACGGGCTCAAGGACATCCATGCGCAACTCGGCACGCTGGACTTCTGGCGCCTGCGCATCGGCATCGGCCACCCGGGCGTCAAGGCCGAGGTCGTCAACTGGGTGCTGAAGAAGCCGTCGCCCGACCACCGCGACGCGATCGAGCGCTGCATCGAGCGTTCACTCGAGGCGAGCGATCTGCTGCTCGCCGGCGAGATGGACCGCGCCCTGCAGAAGATCCACGCCCAGCCACCCCGGCCCAAGCCGCCGCGGCCGCTGCCCGACCCGGGAGAAGCGCCATGAAGACCCTGCTCGTCGCCATCCTGCTGCTCGCCGCCGCTGCGGCCCAGGCGCAGACCGTCTGGCGCTGCGGCCCGGCCGCCAACGTCTATTCGCACAGCCCCTGCGCCGACGGCCGGACCGTCGCCGTTGCCGACGGACGCGACGCGCAGGAGGTCGACGCCGCGCGCGCCGTGGCGGCGCGCGAGCGCGCGCTGGCCGACACGCTGACGCGGCAGCGCGTCGAGCGCGAGCGTGAAGCGCGCGCGGAACTCGGCTCCGGCCTGGCCGGCATCAAGCCGGCGCCACGGCCGCAGATCAAGCCGAAGTCGGCGCAGCCGAAGCTGAAGTGGAAGAAGCCGCGGACGCTCCGGCTTGCAGCGCGCGGTACTTCGCCAGCAGCTGCTCCCGCGTCTCGACGTTTCGTGGATTGACAGGGATGCAGCTCACCGGACAGACCTGCACGCATTGCGGCTCGTCGAAGTGGCCCACGCATTCGGTGCATCGCGTCGGGTCGATCTCGTAGATCTCGGCACCCATCGCGATCGCCTGGTTCGGGCACTCGGGCTCGCAGACATCGCAGTTGATGCATTCATCGGTGATCCACAGCGCCACGTCGACCTCACTCCGTCTGAACGACGCGCTCCCGGAGCCGCCGCAGCACCGAGGGTGCCACGAACTTGGAGACATCACCGCCGAGGCTGGCAATCTCGCGCACGAAGGTGCCGCTGACGAACTGGTACTGGTCCGACGGCGTCATGAACACCGTCTCGACCTCGGGCATCAGCTGCCGGTTCATGCCCGCCATCTGGAACTCGTACTCGAAGTCGCTCACCGCGCGCAGCCCGCGCACGACGACCTTGGCCCCGTTGTCGACGACGAAGTCGCGCAGCAGGCCGCGGAATGCCGTGACCTCGACGTTCTTGTACGGCGCGGCGATCTCGGTCGCGATCTCGAGCCGCTCGGCGATCGTGAACATCGTGCGCTTGTGGTGGCCGACCGCAACCGCGAGCAGCAACCTGTCGAACAGGCGCGAGGCGCGTCGCATCAGGTCTTCGTGGCCGAGCGTCATCGGGTCGAAGGTGCCCGGGTAGACGGCGGTCAGCGGGGTCACGGTGGTCACGGCACGGTCCTGGGCAGTTCGACGGCGGCAGTGTAGCCGCGGCGCAGCAGCTGGAAATGCACCGCGCCGGCGCGCGCCCGACGGTGTTCGACGAGCCCGTCGGGCAGCGCGTCGAGCGGGGCGTCGGCTTCGACGTAGAGAAAGCCGCCCTCGACGAGCAGCCGCGCGGCCAGCGCCGCCGCCGGCCCGGCCAGGCCGGTGTCGAACGGCGGGTCGAGCAGCACGAGGTCGAATCGTCCCGGCGCGCAGGCCGGCATCCAGGCCATCGCGTCGGCACGCTCGACGCGCAGCGCCGCGGCGCCGAGCCGCTGGCGGCTCGCGTTCAGGATCGCGACCAGCGCCGCGTCGCGCTCGAGCAGCAGCACCTCGGTCGCGCCACGTGACGCCGCCTCGAAGCCGAGCGCGCCGCTGCCGGCGAAGGCGTCGAGCACGCGCCAGCCGCTCAGGTCCTGGCCGAGCCAGTTGAACAGCGTCTCGCGCACGCGGTCGGGCGTCGGGCGCAGCCCCGGGCGGTCCGCCACCGGCAGCTTGCTGCGCTTCCACTGGCCGCCGATCAGGCGCACCTCGTTCGGCCGGCCGGCCGCGATGCGCACGGCCTGCGGCTTGCCATCGACGAAGCGGACGCGGTGTTTCACGGGCGGGCGCTTCAAAGACGGACCGGGATGCCGTCGCGCGCCATCAAGGCCTTGGCCTGGCCGACCGTGAACTCGCCGTAATGGAAGATGCTCGCCGCCAGCACCGCATCGGCGCCGCCGATGCGGATGCCCTCGGACAGATGCTCGAGCGCGCCGACGCCGCCCGAGGCGATCACCGGCACCGGCACCGCGTCCGACACCGCGCGCGTGAGCTCGAGGTCGAAACCGCTCTTCGTGCCGTCGCGGTCCATGCTCGTGAGCAGGATCTCGCCGGCGCCGTGCTCGGCCATCCGGCGCGCCCAGGCCACCGCGTCGAGGCCGGTGTTCCTGCGCCCGCCGTGGGTGTAGACGTCCCAGCCCGGGCCGCGCGCGGCGAGGTCGTCGCCGTGACGCCGCTTCGCGTCGATCGCGACGACGATGCACTGCGCGCCGTACTTGTCGGATGCGGCGCGGATCACCTGCGGGTCGGCGACCGCGGCCGAGTTGAAGCTGACCTTGTCGGCACCGGCGTTGAGCAGCCGGCGCACGTCCTCGACCGTGCGAACGCCGCCGCCGACGGTGAGCGGGATGAAGACCTGCGAGGCCACGGCCTCGACGATGTGCAGGATCAGGTCGCGCCCGTCGCTGGTGGCGGTGATGTCGAGAAAGGTCAGCTCGTCGGCGCCCTGCTCGTTGTAGCGCGCCGCGATCTCGACCGGATCACCGGCGTCGCGCAGCTCGACGAAGTTGACGCCCTTGACGACGCGCCCGCCGGTGACGTCCAGGCAGGGGATGATGCGTTTGGTCAGCATCCGCTCAGGGCGCGCCGTTGAGTTCGTCGGCGCGCGCCTGCGAGGCGGTGAAATCGAGCGCGCCGGTGTAGATCGAGCGCCCGCAGATCACGCCTTCGACGCCGTCGGGCTCGACGGCGCAGAGCGCCTCGATGTCGGCGATGCCGGCCAGCCCACCCGACGCGATGACCGGGATCGCCAGCGCGCGCGACAGCCGCACCGTCGCCTCGACGTTGATGCCGGTGAGCATGCCGTCGCGGCCGATGTCGGTGTAGATCACCGCCTCGACGCCGTAGTCCTCGAACTTCTTCGCCAGGTCGACGACCTCGTGGCCGGTGAGCTTGCTCCAGCCGTCGGTGGCGACCTTGCCGTCCTTCGCGTCGAGGCCGACGATGATGTGGCCGCCGAAGGCGCTGCACGCGTCCTTCAGGAAGCCCGGGCTCTTCACCGCGGCGGTGCCGATGATCACGTAGGACAGGCCGTCGTCGAGGAAGCGCTCGATCGTGTCGAGGTCGCGGATGCCGCCGCCGAGCTGGACCGGGATCTCGTCGCCGACCTCGCGCAGGATGGCCTTCACCGCGGCTTCGTTGATCGGCCGGCCGGCGAACGCGCCGTTGAGGTCGACCAGGTGCAGCCGGCGCGCGCCGGCGTCGAGCCAGCGCCGGGCCATTGCCGCCGGGTCCTCGCCGAAGGTCGTCGATGACTTCATGTCGCCTTGTTCAAGGCGCACGCACTTGCCGTCTTTCAGGTCGATGGCGGGGATCAGCAGCATGGCTCGTCGGGAGCGAAGGGGCGGGGAAAGGATGGGGCCGTCAGGGCGTCCAGCGCAGGAAGTTGCGGTACAGCGCGAGTCCGTGCGCGGCGCTCTTCTCGGGGTGGAACTGGGTCGCAAAAATGTTATCCCGCGCCAGCGCCGCGGTAAAGCGCGCGCCGTAGTCGGCCTCGCCCGCGGTGTGGCGCGGGTCCGACGGGTCGGCGAAGAAGCTGTGCACGAAGTAGAAGTAACTGCCGTCGGCCACGCCGGCCCAGAGCGCGTGCGGGCGCTGGAAGACGCGGTTCCAGCCCATGTGCGGCACCTTGTAGCGGCTGCCGTCCTCCTGCAGCCGGCGGTCGAGCCGGAAGCGGCGCACCTCGCCGGGCACGAGCGCCAGCCCCGGCGTGTCCTGCTCCTCGCTGTGCGTGAGCAGCATCTGCATGCCGACGCACACGCCCATCAGCGGCTTGTTCGCCGCCGCGTGCAGCACCGCCTGCTTCAGCCCCGAGTCGCTCAGCTCGCGCATGCAGTCGCGCATCGCACCCTGGCCCGGCAGCACGACGCGGTCGGCGGCGTAGACCTCCTCCGGGTTCGCGGTCACGATGACCCTGACGTCGGTGTCGCGCGCGACATGGGCCACCGCCTGCGACACCGAGCGCAGGTTGCCCATCCCGTAGTCGACGACGGCGACGACGCTCAAAGCGTTCCCTTCGTCGACGGCACGACCCCGGCCGCGCGCGGGTCGGCGGCGAGCGCCATGCGCAGCGCGCGCGCGAAGGCCTTGAACACCGTCTCGCACTGGTGGTGCGCGTTGTCGCCCTTCAGGTTGTCGACGTGCAGCGTGACCAGCGCGTGGTTCGCGAAGCCCTGGAAGAACTCGAAGGTCAGTTGGGTGTCGAAGCCGCCGATCATGCCGGCCTTGAACGGCACGTCCATGTGCAGCCCGGGGCGTCCGGAGAAGTCGACGACGACGCGCGACAGCGCCTCGTCCAGCGGCACGTAGGCGTGGCCGTAGCGCGTGATGCCGCGCTTGTCGCCGACCGCCGCCGCGACTGCCTGGCCGAGCGTGATGCCGACGTCCTCGACCGTGTGGTGGCCGTCGATGTGCAGGTCGCCCCTGGCCTCGATCTCGAGGTCGATCAGCCCGTGGCGCGCGACCTGGTCGAGCATGTGGTCGAAGAAGCCGATGCCGGTGGCGAGCCTGGCCTCGCCCGTGCCGTCCAGGTCGAGCCGGACGCGGATCTGCGTTTCCTTCGTGTCGCGGCGGATGTCTGCGGTGCGGTTCATAGGCTGGCTCTCAGGGCGGCAATCATCTGGTCGTTCTCGGCCGGCGTGCCCACCGTGAGGCGCAGGCAGTTGGCCAGCAGCGGGTGCAGCGCGGCGACGTTCTTGACCAGCACGCCGCGGCCCTTCATGCCGTCGAAGGCGCGTTTCGCGTCGGGGACGCGCACCAGGATCATGTTCGCCTCGCTCGGGAAGGGCTGCACGCCGGGCGTGGCCTTCAGCGCTGCCTGCAGCCGGGCCCGTTCGTCGCGCAGGATCGCTGCCTGGCGCGCATATTCGTCGGCGTGGTCCAGCGCGAACAGCGCCGCCTCGGCGTTCAGCGCGCTCACGTTGTACGGCGGGCGCACCTTCTCGATCTCGTCGATCAGCGTGCGGGCACCGCACAGGTAGCCCAGACGCACGCCGGCGAGGCCGAACTTGCTCAGCGTGCGCATCACAAGCACGTGCTCGTTCGAGGCCATGCGCTGCATCCAGGTGCGCGACGAGAACGGCTGGTAGGCCTCGTCGAAGACGACCAGACCCTGCTGCGCGCCGACGGCGGCGACGATGCGCTCGACGATGCGCTCGTCGAACAGGTTCGCGGTCGGGTTGTTCGGGTAGGCGATGTAGGTCAGTGCCGGACGGTGACGCTCGATCGCGGCCAGCATCGCCGCCTCGTCGAGCTCGAACTCGGGCGTCAGCGGCACGCCGACGAATTCCAGACCCCGCAGCCGGGCCGACATCTCGTACATCACGAAGCCCGGCAGCGGCGCCAGGATCTTGGCACCCGGCACGTCGCAGGCCACCGAGAGCATGTCGATCAGCTCGTCGGAGCCGTTGCCGAGCATCAGCTTGCAGCGGCCCGGCAGTTCGACGAATTCCGTCAGCGCGGCCACCAGAGCACCCTGCTGCGGGTAGCGGTTGATCGCCACGTGCGCCAGGCGCTCGCCAAGCTCGCGCTGCAGTTCGGTCGGCAGGCCGAACGGATTCTCCATCGCGTCGAGCTTCACGAGCCCGGCGCTCGGCTGGATCGCGTAGCCATGCATCGACTTCACGTCCTGGCGGACGGTGTGCTGCAGGCGTTCTGCGAGCGACGGGTTCATGCGACGGCGTCGAGCAGTTCGGGCCCGACGACAAAGGGGTTCACGATGCGCACGCCGTCGATCTGCTGGTCATGCTGCAAGTCCTCGGAAAGGAGCAAGGTACAGCCTTGCTGCTGCGCGGCGGCCACCACCAGCGCGTCCCAGTAGTTGATGCCGTAGCGGCTCTCGACCGCCCAGGCGGCTTCGATCGTCGGATGATCGATGACCCAGGGCCGCCAGTGCTGGTAACGGCGCACCTCGGCGCGCGCGTCGCCGGCCGATAGCGCCGATGTGAACTTCTTGCGCACGTTGGCGTAGAACTCGTTGAGCACCTGGGTGCTGACGCGCCCGCAGCGGGCCTGCCAGCAGGCGGCCAGCCACAGGCGCGCGCGGTCGCGCTTGCCGATGTCCCGGTCGTCCACGGCATAGAGCAGCACGTTGGTGTCGAGGAACACCTCGGTGCTCATCGCGGGCGGCTCCGGTCGTACATCTCGTCCCGCGTCAGGTAGGGGCCGGTGGACGTCCCGATGCTCTTGAACTCGAGGGCCTCGCGCATGGCGCGTTCGTAGGCGTCGTCGTGCCGCATCTTTTCGGCCAGCAACTCGCCGACCAGCCGCGACACGCTGGTGTTTCGGCGCGCCGCCTCCATGCGCGCCCAGTCCGCGACGCTATCTTCCATTGTGACGGTGACATTCTTCATTGGGGAACCACGGTCTTCGTGTGGCACTATTTTCGTGTTACACGAACTTCGTGTCAAAGCTTCAGCCGCATCTCGGCCGCCCTCGCATGCGCCTGCAGCCCCTCGCCGTAGGCCAGCTCGGCCGCGATCGGGCCCAGGACGTTGGCGCCCGCTTCGCTGACCTCGATCAGGCTGCTGCGTTTCTGGAAGTCGTAGACCCCCAGCGGCGAGCTGAAGCGCGCGGTGCCCGAGGTCGGCAGCACGTGGTTCGGGCCGGCGCAGTAGTCGCCCAGGCTCTCGCTCGTGTAGGCGCCGAGGAAGATCGCGCCGGCGTGCCTGAGCAGCGGCTCCCAGCGCTGCGGGTCGCGGCTGCTCACTTCCAGGTGCTCGGGCGCGATCCGGTTGCTGATCGCGCAGGCCTCGTCCATCGAGCGGGTGTGGATCAGCGCGCCGCGGCCCTCGAGGCTGGCGCGGATCACGTCGCGGCGCGGCATGCCGGGCAGCAGCCGCTCGACCGCCGCCGCGACGGCGTCGAGGTAGGCGGCGTCAGGCGACAGCAGGATGCTCTGCGCCAGCTCGTCGTGTTCGGCCTGGCTGAACAGGTCCATCGCGACCCAGTCCGCTGGCGTCGTGCCGTCGGCCAGCACCAGGATCTCGCTCGGCCCGGCGATCATGTCGATGCCGACCTGGCCGAACACGCGCCGCTTCGCGCTCGCGACATAGGCGTTGCCCGGCCCGGTGACCTTGTCCACGCGCGGGATCGTCGCCGTGCCCCAGGCCAGCGCCGCGACCGCCTGCGCGCCGCCGATCGTGAAGACACGGTGCACGCCGGCCACGTGGGCGGCCGCGAGCACGAGCGGGTTGCGCTCGCCACGCGAGTCCGTGGACGAGCCGTCCCTGCGGGCCGGCGTCGGCACGACCATCACGATCTCGCCGACGCCGGCCACCTGGGCCGGGATCGCGTTCATCAGCACGCTCGACGGGTAGGCCGCCTTGCCGCCCGGCACGTAGATGCCGACGCGGTCCAGCGGCGTGACCTTCTGGCCGAGCAGCGTGCCGTCGGCGTCGCGGTAGCTCCAGCTGCGGCCGCAGGCTTCGAGCTGGCGCTCGTGGTAGGCACGCACCCGCTCGGCCGCCGACTGCAGCGCGCCGCGCTGCGCCGGCGTGATGGCGTCGAGGGCGGCGCGCAGCTCGTCGGCGCCGATCTCGAGCGCGGCGACCGAATCCGCCGTCACGCCGTCGAAGCGCGCGGTGTACTCCAGCACCGCGGTATCGCCGCGCGCGCGAACGTCGGCAACGATCTCGGCCACGCGCGACTCGATCGCACTGTCGGTCTCGGCCGACCAGTGCTGCAGGCGCGCGAACTCGGCCTCGAAGTCGCCCGCGCGCGTGGACAGCCGGCGCAGCGCGATCGTCATGGCGCGGCCCCCACCGCGGCCTCGAACGCGTCGATCAGCGCGCGCAGCGGCTCGCGCTTGAGCTTCAGCGCGGCCGGGTTCACGACCAGACGCGACGAGATGTCCATGATCCGCTCGACCTCGACGAGGTGGTTCGCAACCAGCGTGCTGCCGGTCGAGACGAGGTCGACGATCGCGTCGGCCAGCCCGGTCAGCGGCGCGAGCTCCATCGACCCGTAGAGCTTGATCAGGTCGACGTGCACGCCCTTGGCGGCGAAGAACTCGCGCGCGGTCTGCGTGTACTTGGTCGCGACGCGGATGCGCGAGCCCTGCTTGACCGCGCTCGCGTAGTCGAAGTCCTCGCGCGTGGCCACGCTCATCCGGCAGCGCGCGATCTTCAGGTCCAGCGGCCGGTACAGACCGGCCGAGCCGCCGGCGCCGTCACCCGCCTTCGCGTGCTCGAGCAGCACGTCCAGACCGGCGACGCCGAGGTCGGCGCCTCCATGCTGCACGTAAGTGGGGACGTCGCTGGCGCGCACCAGCACGACGCGCAGATCGGGCCGGCTGGTCGCGAGGATCAGCTTGCGGCTCGTCTCCGGGTCCTCGAGCACCTCGATCCCGGCGCGCCGCAGCAGCGGCAGCGTGTCGTCGAAGATCCGTCCCTTGGACAGTGCCAGCGTGATCATCGCAGCATCCTTACCTGACACGTTCGATGTCGGCGCCGACCGCGCGCAGCTTGTCTTCCATCCGGTCGTAGCCGCGGTCGAGGTGGTAGATGCGGTCGATCACGGTCTGCCCTTCGGCCACCAGGCCGGCGATGACGAGGCTGGCCGATGCGCGCAGGTCGGTCGCCATCACCGTCGCGCCGGACAGCCGCGGCACGCCGTGGATCACCGCGGTGTGGCCGTCGATCTTGATGTCCGCGCCCAGGCGCAGCAGCTCGTTGACGTGCATGAAGCGGTTCTCGAAGATCGTCTCCGAGACCGTCGCGGTACCTTCGGCGATGCAGTCGACGGCCATGAACTGGGCCTGCATGTCGGTCGGGAAGGCCGGGTATTCGCTGGTGCGGAAGCTCACCGCCTTCGGCCGGCCGTCGGCGCGCACGCGGATCCAGTCGGCGCCGGTCTCGATGCCGACGCCGGCCTCGCGCAGCTTGACCAGCACCGCGTCCAGGTGGTCGGCGCGCGTGCCGCGCAGCAGCACGTCGCCGCCGGCCGCCGCCACCGCGCAGAGGAAGGTGCCGGTCTCGATGCGGTCCGGGATGATGCGGTGCGGCGCCTTCGGCGCGTGCAGCCGCTCGACGCCCTGGACGCGGATCCGGCTCGTGCCGTGGCCCTCGATCCGCGCGCCCATCGCGATCAGCAGCTCCGCCAGGTCGGGGATCTCGGGCTCCTGCGCGGCGTTCTCGAGCACGGTCTCGCCATCGGCCAGCGTCGCCGCCATCAGCAGGTTCTCGGTGCCGGTGACGGTGACCATGTCGGTCGTGATGCGCGCGCCCTTCAGGCGCGAGGTCTTCGCGATGATGTTGCCGCGCTCGACACTGATCTGCGCGCCCATCGCCTGCAGGCCCTTGATGTGCTGGTCGACCGGGCGCGAGCCGATCGCGCAGCCGCCGGGCAGCGAGACGATCGCGACGCCGAAGCGCGCGAGCAGCGGCCCGAGCACGAGGATCGAAGCGCGCATCGTCTTCACCAGCTCGTAGGGCGCTACGGGATTGTTCACCGGGCCGGCGTCGATCGTCAGCTGGCCGTCGGCACCCTCGGTCTGCGCGACGGCACCCATCTGGCCGAGCAGCTCGAGCGTCGTCGCGACGTCCTGCAGGCGCGGCGCGTTCAGCAGCGTCACCGGCTCGGCGCAGAGCAGCGCGGCGCAGATCTCGGGCAGCGCGGCGTTCTTCGCCCCCGAGATCGCGATCTCGCCTTGCAGACGGCGACCGCCGCGGATGAGGAGTTTGTCCATGCTGTGGCGTCGGTTCTCGGCGCTGCACAGCGGGGGGCCGGTTCAGCGCACGCGGGCCGGGCGCCATCGACCCACCCGCGGCGCACCGCCGGTGGGATCAGGAATGGGGGTGAGCCTTCGAAGCGCCGGTCTCGGCGCCGTATTCGGCCGGGGTGAGCGTCTTCATCGACAGCGCGTGTATCTGTTCGCGCATTCTATCGCCCAGTGCGGCGTAGACGCGCTGGTGCCGGCGCACGCGCGGCAGGCCATCGAACGCCGACGAGACGATGGTGGCAAAGAAGTGGCGCCCGTCGCCCTCGACCTCGAGGTGCTCGCAGGCCAGGCCCGCGGCGATGAAGTCGCGCACTTGCTGGGGGGTCGGATCGGCCATGTCCGCCTCAGAGCCTGTGAAGGTATGAATCACACCCGCGCCGGGGCGGCCAAGGGCGCTGGGCAAGGCGCGGCGCGCGGCCCAGGCTGACCGCCTGGGCAAG
>MEGM01000038.1 GCA_001725505.1 Rubrivivax sp. SCN 70-15
AAACTCTTCAGTTCGATCTTGATAAATTACGCAAAGAATTGAAGTGAACTTCACTTGCATGAACTTCATTTTCACTTCAGTGAGCGTTTAAGGTCCAAGAGACCTTGACTTTCGTGATGACTCACGATCGTCATGGCACTCGCCTTCAAACGCCCACGCTTATCGGCTGTATGTTGTTAAAGAGCTTGCTGCTTTTGCGCCACCGGTTTGGCCGGTTTTGCTTTTCAGCGCCGCTGATTAGTTATCAGCGAAGACCGCGATTCTGACATTAATTACATAACCGTGTCAAGCGCTTGGTCTTTCTCGCCTTTCGCTTTGCTGGCGGCGCCAGTTGGCTGGCGCTGCCGCTGTTCGATCAACGGAGCCTGTGACTATAGCATCACGCCGGAAGGGCGCGCAAGTCTTTTCGTGCTCGACCGCTCAACGCGACGTGAACGCCGAGAAGACTGCCGTCGCCTGCCGAGCGGGGTCGTCGGCCGACAGCACTGCATCCAGCGACGCGGCCAGGCGCCGGGTGTCGGCTCGAAGCACGCGCTGCTTGATGGACGCAATGCGCGCCGGGTGCATCGAGAAGCTGCGCAGGCCCATCGCCAGAAGCAGGTCGGTAAAGGCCGCATCGCCGGCCATCTCGCCACAGACGCTGACCCCTCGCGAGCTCGCGTTCGCGCGGGCGATCGTCGCCGCGATGAGCTGCAGCACGGCGGGATGCCAGGGGTCGTAGAGATGAGAGACCGCCTCGTCGGCGCGGTCGATCGCCAGCGTGTACTGGATCAGGTCGTTCGTCCCGATCGAGACGAAATCGAACTCGTCGAGAAAGCGCTGGATCATCACCGCTGCCGCAGGCACTTCGATCATCGCGCCGACCTCGACGCGCCCATAGGCGCGCCCGGCATCGTCGAGCTGCTGCTTCGCGCGCGCCAGCGATTCCTTGGTCAGCCGCACCTCGCTGAGGTGCGCCACCATCGGCACCAGGATGCGGACCTTGCCGAAGGCGCTGGCGCGCAGCATCGCGCGCAGCTGCTGGCGGAACATGCCGGGCTCCGAAAGGCTCCAGCGGATCGCGCGCAACCCGAGCGCCGGGTTGAGCGCATGCTCGTGGCGCAGTTCCTGCGGACTCATCCGATCGAGCGGCTTGTCGGCACCGATGTCGACGGTGCGTATCGTCACCGGCAGGCCCTGCATCGCCACGACGGCGGCGCGGTAGGCCTCGAACTGCTCGTCCTCGTCGGGCAGGTCGCCGTTCCGGTTCATGAACAGGAACTCGCTGCGAAACAGCCCCACGCCGACCGCACCGGCCTCGACCGCCGCCGCCGCATCGTCGGGCAGCTCGATGTTCGCCAGCAACTCGACCGGCTGCCCGTCCAGCGTTACCGCCGGCGTGTAGCGCAACCGGTTCAGGCGCGCGCGCTCGAGCTCGCTCTGGCGCTGGCGGAATCGGTACTCCTCGAGCACGATCGGCGACGGGTTGACGATCACGACGCCGGCGTCGCCGTCGATGACGAGCCAGTCGTCCTGCCGGATCAGCCGACTCGCCTCGCGCGCGCCGACGACGGCCGGGATGTCCATGCTGCGCGCGACAATCGCGGTGTGCGAAGTGCGTCCTCCGACGTCGGTGACGAAGCCGGTGAATACGCTGCGCTTGAACTGGATCATGTCGGCCGGTGCGACGTCGTTGGCCACCAGCACCAGCGGTTCCTCGCCACCGAACTGCCCCGCCCCGGCGACCGGCGCAGGCACGCCGCCGGCCTTGCCCGGCACCGAGCGCGCCAGGTCGCGCAGCAGCCGCTCGACCACCTGCTCGACGTCGGCCTTGCGCTCGCGCAGGTACTCGTCCTCCATCTCGTCGAACTGACGCGCCAGCACCTCCAGCTGCGCCGACAGCGCCCATTCGGCGTTGTAGTGGCGCTCGCGGATCCAGACCTTGGTGGCGCCGGCGAGGGTCTCGTCGTGCAGCAGCATCAGGTGCACGTCGAGCAGGCCGGCCAGCTCGGGCGGCGCTTCGGCCGGCATGTCGCGCTTCAGCGCCGACAGCTCCGCGGCAACGGCCTCGCGCGCCGCGCGCAGGCGCTCGATCTCGGCTTCGACGCGGTCGGCAGCGACGAAGTAATGCGCCACGTCGACCCGGCTCGACGCAACCAACACCGCGCGGCCGATGGCCACGCCGCGCGAGACCGGCATGCCAAAGACCTGGATGCTCATCGCGGCGCCCCCTATTGGCCTTCGCCGAACTTGGCGTCGATCAGCTCGCGCAGTGCATCCATCGCCGCCTGCTCGTCCTCGCCCTCGGTCTCGATCTCGATCTCGCTGCCCAGGCCGGCGGCCAGCATCATCACGCCCATGATGCTCTTGGCGTTGACGCGCCGGCCGTTGCGGCTCAGCGAGATCTCGCTGCGGAACCCCGCCGCCAGCTTGGTCAGCTTGGCCGAGGCACGCGCGTGCAGGCCGAGCTTATTGCTGATGGTGATGTTCGTCTTGATCATCGCTGACAACGGCTTTCGCCTGCTCCTGAGGCTTGGGCAGCACGGCCTGGACGACGCCCTGGGTCGCACCGGCAACGGCGCGCGCCGCGAGTTCGTCGATCGGCTCGGTCGCGTAGCACAGCGCGCGCCACACCATCGGCACGTTGACCCCGGCGACGACGCGCACGTGCACGCCGTCGGCGAGCTTCATCGCCGCATTGCAGGGCGTCGCGCCGTAGACATCGGCCAGGATCAGCGCGTCGGGCTGGCCGAGCGTGCCCAGCAAGGCGCGCGCCTGCGATTCGATCTGCTCGACACTGGCGCCGGCGTCGACGTCCAGCGCCGCCAGGCGCCGACTGCAGTCGGGGTAGACATGCTGCGCCACCGCGCGCAGCGACGACGCCAGCGGGGCATGGGCGATGATGAGGATGGCGGCCATGGAGCGATGCAGCACCCCGATTATCGGCAGGTCCGCCGCCACGTCGTGCGAATGCCGCTGCAAGGCCCGGAATTCATCTGCCCACACGCAACGAGGTGAAGAAGGTCTGCACGCCTTCGGCCGACAGCGAAGGGCCGATCACGGTGGCCTGGAACACGCGCGTCCCGCGCGCGAAAACCGCCACGTCCTCCTCCACCGCCGTGCCGTCGGGCAGGTGACCCGCGAGCCGCAGCCGCTGGCTGGCCGGGTTCGGTGTCGCACCGGGAACGTTCAGCGCCAGCGCCTGCGGCGCGCTCGCGCCCAGGTTCGCGGCCGCCGCGACGCGCAGTTCGGTCAGCGCCGCCGACACGCGCGCCTCGTCGACGACATCCGCGTGCGCCAGCGCCCAGGTCTGCGCGCCCGCGCGGCAGGCGCTCATCGACAGCTTGACGCTCGCTCCGGCGAGCGTCACGTCGCGCCGCTGCTCGTCCGGGCGGCAGGGCATCAGCAGCGCCGCGCCGCTGCCCTCGGGGCGCACATCGCGCCAGTTCAGCGTCGGCGAGCAGGCCGCCAGCGCGGCCGCCAGCGTCACCGCCACCCAGGGTCGGCAGGAGATCATCGGGCCATTATCCCGGCCAGGGCGACCGGGCGCCGCCGCCCACGCGGGACAATCAACCCATGGACGCTTCGAACCCCGGCGCACTGGCAGGCCTGCGCATCCTCGACCTCTCGCGCGTGCTCGCCGGCCCCTGGTGCACGCAGACCCTGGCCGACCTCGGCGCCGACGTGATCAAGGTCGAGCGCCCCGGCACCGGCGACGACACACGCGGCTGGGGCCCCCCGTTCCTGAAGGACCGCGCCGGCCAAGACACCGCCGAAGCCGCGTATTACCTCGGCACGAACCGCAACAAGCGCTCGGTGACGATCGACATCTCCCGGCCCGAGGGCCAGGCCCTGGTGCAGCGCCTGGCCGACGGCTGCGACGTGATGGTCGAGAACTTCAAGGTCGGCGACATGGCGCGCTACGGCCTGGACGCAGCGTCGATGCGCGCGCGCCGGCCGCGCCTGATCTACTGCTCGATCACCGGCTTCGGCCAGACCGGCCCGTACCGTGACCGCGCCGGCTACGACTACGCGGTGCAGGGCCTGGGCGGCCTGATGAGCGTGACCGGCGAGCGCGACGACCTGCCCGGCGGCGGCCCGCAGAAGGTGGGCGTCGCGGTCGCCGACCTCTTCACCGGCATGTACGCGACGGTCGCGATCCTTGCCGCGCTGCGCCACCGCGACGCCAGCGGCGAGGGCCAGGTCATCGACATGGCCTTGCTCGACACCCAGGTCGCGATGCTCGCGAACCTGGGCGCGAACTATCTCGTCACGCGCCAGCCGCCGCGGCGTGCCGGCAACGCGCACCAGAACATCGTCCCCTACCAGGTGTTCGAGGTTGCCGACGGCCACCTGATCCTGGCCGTCGGCAACGACGGCCAGTTCGAGCGCTTCTGCGCCGTCGCCGGCCGCCCCGAGCTCGCCGCCGACGAACGCTTCGCGAAGAACGCCGGCCGCGTGCGCCACCGCGAGGTTCTGGTGCCGCTGCTCGCCACCGAGATGCGCAAGCGCAGCCGCGCCGACTGGCTCGCCGCGCTCGAAGCGGCGAAGGTGCCCTGCGGGCCGATCAACGGTCTGGACGAGGTGTTCGCCGACCCGCAGGTGCGCTCGCGCCAGATGACCGCGGTGATGCCGCATCCTCTGGCCGGCACGGTCGAGCTCGTCGCCAGCCCGATGAAGCTCTCCGCCACCCCGGTGCAGCAACGCCGGCCGCCGCCGCTGCTGGGCGAACACACCGACGAGGTGCTGGCCGAGATCGGCCTCGGCGCCGGGCAGATCGCCGCGCTGCGGCGCCAGGGCGTCGTCTGAACGCCGGCGCGCGCGGCCGCTATCGGCCGAACACCTTCTTCAGGATCGCGCTGCCGGTGCTCACCGGGTCGGCGCGGATCTTCTTCTCCTCCTCGCCGATCATCAGGTACAGGCCGTCCAGCGTCTTGCCGGTGACGTATTGCTGGATGTTGGCGTCGTCCTTGCGGACCAGCCCCAGGCCCACGCCGCGCCCCGCGACCGCGTTGTAACGCTCGGCGAGCGACACCCTCTCGGTCGCACGCGTCACGATGGGCAGGAACTTGACGGTCAGCGGCGCGCGCGTCTTGGCGGCGAAGAAGTCGGTGACCGAGGTGTCGCCGCCGCGCACGATCTTCAGCGCGTCCTCGACGCTCATCTGCCGGGCCGCGTTGACGAGCAGCAGCCGCGACTCGGGCACCGCCATCTCGGCGGCGCGGTTCATCGCGGTGTCGAGTTCGTCGACCTTGCGCCCCTGGCCCGTGGCGCGCAGCAGCTTCGCGGCGCTGTTCAGGAAACCCGGCAGCGGGATGCGCACCTTCGGGTTGTCGAGAAAACCGCCCTCGCGGCCGAGCAGCGCAACCGCACTGTTCGCGCCGCGCTCGAGCGCAGCGCGCACGCCCGCGGCGGCATCGGTCTGCGTCAGCAGCGCGGCGCGCGCAGCCAGAGGCGCAAGTGCCGAAACCAGCGCCAGCATCAGCCCGAATTCCCTGCGTTCCATGGTCGGCCTCCGATCGACAAAAGGGGCCCGACGCGAAGGCGCCGGACCGGTCAGGCCAGCGTGCCCGCGACCCCGGCCGCGTGTGCCTGCTGGTCGGCGTGGTAGCTGCTGCGCACCATCGCACCGACCGCGGCATGGGTGAAGCCCATCGCCGCGGCCTCGCGCTCGAACATGCGGAAGGTGTCGGGGTGCACGTAGCGGCGCACCGGCAGGTGGTGACCGCTGGGGGCGAGGTACTGGCCGATCGTCAGCATCTCGATGCCATGCGCGCGCATGTCGCGCATCACGGCGAGGATCTCGTCGTCGGTCTCGCCCAGACCGACCATCAGCCCGCTCTTGGTCGGCACGTCGGGCACCGCTTCCTTGAAGCGCTGCAGCAGGCCGAGCGAGAACGCATAGTCCGAACCCGGACGCGCCTCCTTGTACAGGCGCGGGATGGTCTCGAGGTTGTGGTTCATCACGTCGGGCGGCGCGGCCTTCAGGATGTCGAGCGCGCGGTCCAGCCGGCCGCGGAAATCGGGCACCAGGATCTCGATCCGCGTCGCCGGCGACAGCTCGCGCGTCTTCGCGATGCAGTCGACGAAATGCGCGGCACCGCCGTCGCGCAGGTCGTCGCGGTCGACGCTGGTGATGACCACGTACTTCAGCTTCAGCGCCGCGATCGTCGTCGCCAGGTTCAGCGGCTCGTCGGCATCCAGCGGGTCGGGCCGGCCGTGGCCGACATCGCAGAACGGGCAGCGCCGCGTGCACTTGTCGCCCATGATCATGAACGTGGCCGTGCCCTGGCCGAAGCATTCGCCGATGTTCGGGCACGAGGCTTCCTCGCACACCGTGTGCAGCTTGTGCTCGCGCAGGATCCGCTTGATCTCGTAGAAACGCGTGCTCGGGCTCCCGGCCTTGACGCGGATCCACTCGGGCTTCTTCAGCGTCTCGGCCGGCACGACCTTGATCGGGATGCGCGCGGTCTTGGCCTGCGACTTCTGCTTGACGCTGGGGTCGTAGGCAGCGGGTTCGACGGGGTTCATGGGCGGGGCGCCTGCGCGCGGGGCGGTGCGATGCGCGAATTATCCGCCCGCCCCGACGACGCCGCAGCCGTCGCGGGCACTCAGCGCATGCGCGCGAGCAGCCGCGCGGCCAGGCGCGCGGCCGCCTCTTCCCAGCCGACGTCGACACCGATGGAACGCAGGTCGACCGTCTTCAGCCCCGCGTAGCCGCAGGGATCGATGCGGCCGAACGGCTCCAGGTCCATCGCGACGTTCAGCGCCACGCCGTGATAGCTGCAATGGCGGCTGACCTTGATGCCGAGCGCGGCGATCTTCCCCAGGCCGTCGAAGCCGTGCTGGTCGGCGCCCAGCATCTCGTGGCCGAACGGCGCGTCCAGCCGCACGTAGACCCCGGGCGCGCCGCGCACGCGATGGCCGGTGACGCCGAAATCGGCCAGGGTGTCCAGCACCGCCTGCTCGATGCGGAAGACGAACTCCTTGACGTAGATCGAGCGCCGGCGCAGGTCGACGAGCGGATAGGCGACCACCTGCCCCGGCCCGTGGTAGGTGACCTGCCCGCCGCGCGCGGTGCGCACGACCGGGATCGCGCCCGCATCGAGCACGTGGGCGTCGACCCCGCCGACGCCCTGCGTGAACACCGGCTCGTGCTCGACGAGCCAGAGCTCGTCCTCGGTGTCGGCCGTGCGCGCGGCGGTGAATTCGCGCATCGCGGCCTCGATCTCGCCATGCTCGCGCCGGCCCAGGCTCGACAACTTCATGCGCCGAGTCTACGGGGCGCCCTGCAAGGCCGCGCCGATGCGGGTATCGTGCCGGCGATGAAGACCCGCCTCGCAATGCTGATCGGCACCGGATGCCTGTGCGCCGGGCTGCTGCTGGCCGCGCCCGCGTCGGCCGCGCCGCCGCTGCCCGCGGCGCAGCAGAACCGGCTGGACCTCGCCGTGCTCGACTACGAGTCCGGGCACGTCGACGCCGCCCGCGGCGTCTTCGAAGCGCTCGCGCGCGAGGGCATTGCGGCCGCCCAGTACAACCTGGCGGTGATGAACGCGCGCGGCGAGATGCCGCACGCCAGCCCGGCACGGGCGCTGCGCCTGCTGACGCAGGCCGCGCACGGCGGCTTCGTCACCGCGCAGCTGATGCTCGGGCGGGCCTACGAGATCGGCCAGTTCGGCCCGCGCGACCTGAAGCTCGCCGCGCGCTGGTACGAGGTCGCCGCCACCGCCGGCAGCGTCGAGGCGCAGCTCGAGACCGGCACCGCCTACTACCTCGGCCGCGGCGCGCCGAAGGCGCCGACGAAGGCGCTGCACTGGTACCGCGAGGCCGCCAATGGCGGCGATGTCGGCGCGCAGTACTTGCTCGCGTCGATGTACGAGCATGGCGAGGGCACCGAGCCGGACCTGCGCCTGGCGCGCTACTGGTACGACATCGCGGCGAAGAACGGCGACGTCGCGGCGCCGTACAAGCTGCGCGAGATCGACGCGAAGATCGCGGCGTCGCCCGATTGAGCGTTCGCTACAGCACCACCCGCACCATCGGGTGCGTGCTCAGCGTGCGGTAGAGCTCGTCGAGCTGTTCGCGGCTGGTCGCGGTGACGGTGATCGTCAGGCCCAGGTAGTTGCCCGCCTTGCTCGGCCGCCGCTCCACGGTGGCAGCGTCGAAGCCCGGGTCGAAGCGCAGCGCGAGCGCGACGATGGTTTCCTCGAAGCCTTCGACATGCGCGCCCATCACCTTGATCGGGAAGGCGCTCGGGTACTCGATCAGACTGCGTTCGGGCGGGACGTCCATGGCCGGGAAGGTGCCGATCAGATCGACATCGCGGGCTTGGCGCGCTGATAGGCCTCGTAGAGGCGCGCGTAGACCGGGCCGGGCTTGCCGCGCAGCGCGCCATGGCCGACCGGCTCGCCGTCCAGCCGCGTGACCGGCAGCACCTCCTTCGTCGCCGAGCTGAGCAGCACCTCGTCGGCGGCGCGCACGTCGGCCTCGGCGATCGGACGCAGGTTGTAGGCAATGCCGCATTCCTCGCACAGCTCGCGCAGCAGGTCGACGCGGATGCCTTCGAGCACGTGCTCGCTCTTGGGCGGGCCGAGCAGCGCGCCCTCGTGGACGATCCAGACGTTGCTCGCTGCCGCCTCGGTGAGGAAACCGTCGCGGAACATGATGGCTTCCATCGCACCGTGGTCGGCCGAGATCTGGCGCGCGAGCACGTTGCCGAGCAGGCTGATGCTCTTGATGTCGCCGCGCTCCCAGCGGAAGTCGCGCGCCGTGACGCAGGCCACGCCCTGGTGGCGCTGCTCGGCGGTGGCCGGCTTCATCGGGTTGACCATCATGAACACCGTCGGCGTCAGGCCCACGGGCATCACGTGGTCGCGCGGCGCGACGCCGCGCGTCACCTGCAGGTAGACCATCTGGTCCTGTCCCGGGCTGTCGCCGACGAGCCGCCGGCAGCGCTCGAGCCACTGCTCGCGGCTGTGCGGGTTCGGGATCCGGATCTTGGCCAGGCTGCGCTCCAGCCGCGCCATGTGCTCGCCGAAGCGGAACAGGCGCCCACCGTAGACCGGCACGACCTCGTAGATCCCGTCGCCGAAGATGAAGCCACGGTCGAGCACACCGACCTTGGCCTCGGCCAGCGGCAGGTACTCGCCATTCAGGTAGCACAGCGTCGAAGTCATGGAAAGCGTCCTCCCTCGGGGCCGATGCCGCCGCGCCGGCCCTCGCGTCTCATTGTGCGGCCGCCGCGGCTACTTGATCCACAGGCGCAGCGAATCCCAGGCCCGGCCGAGCAGGCCGGCCAGCGGCACCGGATCGAGCACGACCAGCGGCACACTCGCCACCGGCGTGCCGCCGGCGGTCGCGACCTTCAGCGTGCCCACGCGCTGGCCCTGGGTCAGCGGCGCGACGAGCGGATCGGTGCGCTCGATCGTCGTCGTCAGCTTCGCGCCCTCGCCCTTGGGCACGGTGACGTAGATCGCGCCCGGCGCGCCGAGCCTCGCCTGCGCGCTGGTGCCCTTCCAGACCGGGACCGTCGCGACCGCCTTGCCGGCGTCGAACAGGCGCACGTCGTCCCAGGCCGACCAGCCCCAGTTGAGGAGCTTCTGGCTTTCCGCCGCGCGCGCCGTCTTCGACGCGGTGCCCATCACGACGCTGAGCAGCCGGCGCTTGCCGTTCGGCATCTCGCGCACCGCGCTCGCGACGAGGCAGTAGCCGGCCTCTTCCGTGTAGCCGGTCTTCATGCCATCGACCGTCGGGTCGCGGCCGAGCAGCATGTTGCGGTTGTCCTGCTTGATGTTGTCGAACGTGTAATGCGGGATCGAGTAGTAGGGGTAGAAATTCGGGAAGTCCTGGATGATCTTGGCCGCCATCACCGCGATGTCGCGTGCGCTGCTGTGGTGGCCGGGGTCGGGCATCCCGGTGACGTTCTTGAACTGCGTGTGCTTCATGCCCCAGGCCTGGGCCTGACGGTTCATCTCGGCGACGAAGTTGTCGACGCTGCCCGAGACGCCCTCGGCAAGCGCGACCGCGGCGTCGTTGCCGCTGTCGACGATCAGCCCGCGCAGCAGTTCGTCGACGGTCGGCGTCATGCGCGGCTCGATGAACATCAGCGAGCCGCCCTTCTTGCGCTCGCTCCAGGCCAGCGTCGAGACCGGCAGCTTCTGGTCGAGCGTGATCTTCTTGTCGCGCAGCGCGGCGAACACCAGGTAGGCCGTCATCAGCTTGGTCAGCGACGCCGGCTCGGCCGGCGCGTCGGCATCGTGCTCGGCGAGCACCTGGTTGCTGTTCAGGTCGATCAGGATGTATTCACGCGCGGCGATTTCGGGCGGCGGCAGCGTCTGCGCGCCGGCGACGGCGGCGCAGGCGGCGAGCACGAAGGCAAGCAAGGACTTTTTCATCGGGGAAGGGTCTCTTCAGCGGTGCCAGGCAGCGGCAACCAGTTGTTTGAGCAGCGGCAGCTGCCCGTGAAAGAAATGGCCCGCACCGGGCACCACCGTGACCGGCAGCGCCTGCGGCCGGGCCCAGTCGAGCACGGCCGCGAGCGCAACGACATCGTCGGCCTCGCCGTGCACGACCAGGCAGGGCTGCGACACCGCGGGCACGAAAAAGTTCGTCACCGCGGGTGCGATCAGCACCAAAGGGCCGTCGCGGTCGCCCGCGGGCAGCCGCGCCGCGACCTGCGCCGCGACGCAGGCACCGAACGAGAAGCCGCCCAGCGCCAGCGGCAGGCCGGGCTCGCGCAGCGCGTCGATCACCGCGAGCGCGTCGTCGACCTCGCCGCGGCCCTCGTCCCAGGCGCCTTCCGACGCGCCAACGCCGCGGAAGTTGAAGCGCAGCGCACGCCAGCCGCACGCGACGACGGCGCGCGCCATCGTCTGCACGACCTTGTTGTCCATCGTGCCGCCGTGCAGCGGGTGCGGGTGGCACAGCAGCGCGAGCCCGAGCGTGGCGCCCTCGGGCGCGTCGAGCGCGGCTTCGAGCTTGCCCGCCGGGCCGGCGACGGCGAGCGCTCGGGTGCGCGGATTCATCGGCCCACGTCGGCCGGCAGCAGCAGCCGCTCGACGACGCGGCCATTCTTCAGATGCGACTCGACGATCTCGTCGATGTCCTGCGAATCGACGTAGGTGTACCAGGTCTCGTCCGGGTAGACCACCGCGACCGGGCCGCCGGCGCAGCGGTCCAGGCAGCCCGCCTTGTTGACGCGCACGCCACCCGGGCCGGCGAGCCCGGCGGCGCGGACCCGCGACTTGCAATGGTCGAACGCGCCCTGCGCGTCATGCTGCGAGCAGCTCGCCTCGCCGTTCTGGCGCTCGTTCAGGCAGAAGAAGATGTGGTGCTTGTAGTAGCTCATCTCGGGATTGTAGGGAGCGGGTCACTCGCGCGAGCCCAGCCGCGCCAGCAGCCAGGCCATTGCCCCGTAGGGCCAGAGCCAGCCGATCCACTGCGCCAGGCCGTGGAAGCGCACGAAGCGGCCCTGCTCCCAGGCCTGCAGGCTCTGCGCGAAGTACGGGTCGGAGGGCGCCTGCGCGACGAGCGCGACCAGCCCCGTCAACGCGACCAGCGCGAGCCCGGCGGCGAGCCGGCGGCCGACCGGCGCGAGCAGCGCTGCCGCCAGCGTCGCCGCCGCCAGCGCCGGCAGCGCCACGGGCGTCAGCCAGGCGAGCGCGTGCTCGGGGCCGAAGTTGAGCCATGTCGACAGCGTCATCCCGGCCATCGCCAGCGCGAGCGCGCCGAGCGCGAGCGCGAGCCGGCGCCAGCCCGGCGGCACCACCGTGTAGGCGACGAGGCAGGGGCCGAGCAGACCCAGCGTCGTCGTCGCCGCCTCGGCCAGCGGCGACAGCGGCGCGCTCAGCGGCGGCGGGCTCGACAGCAGCGCATACAGCCGTTCGGCCCAGGGCACGCCGTCGAGAAGGTCGACCAGCAGCTCGCGCAGCCGCTCGCCGACCTGGCCCAGACCCAAGGGCACCGGCGCCGGGAACAGCAGCCCGACCGGCCACAGCGCGAGCAGCGCCAGCGCGCCCGCGCTCGCGCCGACGAACCAGCGCTGGCGGATGCCGTGCCAGCGCTCGAGCAGGCCGAGCCGGTGCAGCGCGGCGCCGAGCAGGCCGCCGGCGGCCGCGCCGAGCGAGTTCATCGTCCAGTCCTTCAACGACGGCACCCGGTGCGGCACGAAGGTCTGCGTCACCTCCATCGCGTAGGACAGCGCCGACGGCAGCAGCAGCGCGAGCAGCAGCGCGCGCCGCGCAGGCCAGCCGCCGCGTCGCGCGGCGATCAGGAGCAGCGCGCCGAACGGCAGGTAGCCAAAAAAGTTGGACCAGAGGTCGAACTCGTCGCCCCAGGGCGGCCAGGGCAGCCGCAGCAGCGCCCAGAACGGGTGCCCGGGCGGCCAGCGCCAGCCGGTGAACGGGAACAGGCTCGCGTAGACGACGAGCACGCCCCAGGCCAGCGCCAGCGGCGCGGCCGAACTGCGATGGCGCGGGATGGCCACCGGCGCGCCCGGTCAGAAGGGCTTGACGACGACCAGCACCACGATCGCCGCGAACAGCAGCACCGAGACCTCGTTGAAGACGCGGTACCAGCGGTGGCTGCGCTGGTTCGCGAGGCGCTCGAAGCGGCGCAGCAGGCTGCCGCAGGCGTGGTGGTAGCCGAGCACGGCCACGACGAGGAGCAGCTTGACGTGCATCCAGCCGCTGTGCGGGCCCAGGCCGATGCCGTAATGGAGCCAGAGCACGAGGCCGAGCGCGACCGCAGGCACCATCAGCAGGCTCGAGAAACGATACAGCTTGCGCGCCATCAGCAGCAGCCGCTCGCGCTCGGCATGGCTGTCGGCGGGCACCAGCGCGAGGTTGACGAACAGGCGCGGCAGGTAGAACAGGCCCGCGAACCAGGCCGCCACGAAGACGATGTGGAAGGCCTTGACCCAGAGGTAGAGCATCGGGCGATTATGGCGGCCGCGCAGAACGGCCCGGGCCGCGACCGTGGGCGTCGAGCCTGGCGCGCCGCAGGGCGCCTGCCCGGGGTGCACAAGCAGGGAGCGACGGCCTTGCCGCTATCATTCGCGCACCACTCCAGCCGAGCGACCGAGCGCTCGCCAGCCAGGTCCCCACGGCGCTGGCGGGACGCCTCGACACCGAGGACCCGCCCTTGCACACCCCCCCTGCCTTTCCCGCCAGCCGCCCGCGCCGCCTGCGCCGCGACGCCTTCACGCGCGCCCTGGTGCGCGAGCACCGCCTCGCCGCCGAAGACCTGATCCTGCCCGTGTTCCTGCTCGACGGCACGCGCCAGGTGCAGGACGTCGCCAGCATGCCGGGCGTGCAGCGGCGCAGCCTGGACGCCTTGTTCGCCGTCGCCGAGGACTGCGTGCGCCTGGGCGTGCCGGTGATGGCGCTGTTCCCGGTCATCGAGCCGGCGCTGAAGACGCCCGACGGCATCGAGGCCACCCGGCCCGACGGCCTGGTGCCGCGCGCGGTGCGTGCGCTGAAGGAGCGCTTCCCGCAGCTCGGCCTGCTCACCGACGTCGCGCTCGACCCCTACACCTCGCACGGCCAGGACGGCCTGCTCGACGAGCGCGGCTACATCCTCAACGACGCCACCGTCGCAGTGCTGCGCCAGCAGGCGCGCGTGCAGGCCGAGGCCGGGGTCGACATCGTCGCGCCGAGCGACATGATGGACGGCCGCATCGGTGCGATCCGCGCCGAGCTCGAGCAGCATGGCCTGATCCACACCCGCATCATGGCCTACAGCGCGAAGTACGCGAGCGCCTTCTACGGCCCGTTCCGCGACGCGGTGGGCAGCGCCGCCAACCTCGGCAAGAGCGACAAGAAGACCTACCAGATGGACCCCGGCAACAGCGACGAGGCGCTGCGCGAGGTCGCGCTCGACATCGCCGAAGGCGCCGACATGGTGATGGTCAAGCCCGGCATGCCGTATCTGGACATCGTGCGCCGCGTGAAGGACGAGTTCCGGATGCCGACCTTCGCCTACCAGGTCAGCGGCGAGTACGCGATGCTCAAGGCCGCCGCGGCGAACGGCTGGCTCGATGGCGACGCGGTGATGATGGAGTCGCTGCTCGCCTTCCGGCGCGCCGGCGCCGACGGGGTGCTGACCTATTTCGCCCTCGAGGCGGCGCGCAAGCTGCGCGACGCCTGATGCGCGTCTTTCACGTCGGCACGGACCGGTTCACCGAGCTCGCGGTCCTGCCCGACGCGCTGCCTGCGGGCGGGTTCGTCTGGATCGGCAGCGCGCGCCAGGAGTTGGAGGCCCAGTCCGGCGCGCTGCAGGCGGCGCTGCAGCGCTGGGGCATCGCGCCGCTGGTCGACCTGCATGTCTCGGACCTGCTCAACGACCACCTGCCCAGCCACCACGACTACACCTCGTGGTACGACCTGCTCGTCTTCCGCCGCCTCGCGGCCGGGCCGGGCAGCGCCGCGCCGTCGGCCGACGCGGCGCCCGGCACGCTGGCGGCGGCACACCGGGCGCTGGCCGCGATCGACACCAGCCCGGTCGGCTTCGCCGTCTTCGACCGCGTGCTGATCACCGTCCACCCGGCGGACTGCGCGGTGCGCGAGCATTTCGCGCAGCGCCTGACCAGCCTGAGCGGCAGCGCCGCGCGGCTGCCGGCGAGCCCGGCCGAGCTGATGCTGCGCATGCTCAACCACATGGTCGACGGCTACCTCGACCTGCGCCGCCTGCTCACGCGCCAGCTCGGCACACTGCAGCACGAACTGCTGGATCCGAAGAGCCGCTTCGCGGACTGGCCATTCCTGCTCGAGTCGCGCAATGCGCTGCACCTGCTCGAGGACACCTGCGAGGACCAGCGCAGCGCGGTGCAGGAATGGATCGACGCGCTCGACGAATGGCCCGCCGAGGACGCCGCGCCGGCGCGGCGCGAGCGCGAGCTGCTGCGCGTGCGCTCGCGCGACGTGCTCGAGCACGTCGAGCGCGTGCTATCGCACGTGCGCCGGCTCGAGCAGTCGGCCGAGACCGCGGTGCAGCTGCATTTCTCCGCCCTCGGCCACCGCACCAACGACATCATGCGCACGCTGACCGTTCTGACCGCGGTGTTCCTGCCGCTGAACCTGATCACCGGCTTCTTCGGCATGAACTTCGACGCGCTGCCGCTGATCCACACCGCGACCGGCTTCTGGGTCGCGTTCTGGGTCATGGTCGCGATCGGGGTCGGGCTGGCGGCGCTGTTCTGGCGCAAGCGCTACCTCGGCACGACGCCGCGCTGAAGCCGCGTCAGGCGCGCCGGTACGGGTCGGCGAAACCGAGGCCGCGCAGGATCTCGGTCTCGCGCGCCTCCATCGCCGCGGCCTCGTCGTCGGCCTCGTGCTCGAAGCCCTGCGCATGCAGCGTGCCGTGCACGAGCAGGTGCGCGTAATGCGCGGCCAGCGGCAGCCCGAGTGCGGCCGCCTCGCGCTCGACGACCGGCGCGCACAGCACCAGATCGGCGACGACCTGCGGCTCGCGCTCGTAGTCGAAGGTCAGCACGTTGGTCGCGTAGTCCTTGCCGCGGTAGTCGCGGTTCAGCGCGCGTCCTTCGTCCGCGCCGACGACCCGCACCGTGATCTGCGCCGGCGCGTCGAGCGCGGCGCGCACCCAGCGCTGCACGCGATGGCGCGGCAACTGCGCGCGGTGCGCCGGATCGGCGAACTGCAGCGACAGGCGAAGCTCAGGACTCATCGCGGGGCCGTGCCGCCTCGTAAGCCTGAACGATGCGCGCAACGAGTGGATGGCGCACCACGTCGGCGGCGGTGAAGTCGGTGAACGCGATGCCCTGCACGCGCGCGAGCACCTGGCGCGCGTCGACCAGGCCGCTGGGCATGGCCTGGGGCAGGTCGATCTGGCTCACGTCGCCGGTGACGACGCAGCGGCTGCCGAAGCCGATGCGCGTGAGGAACATCTTCATCTGCTCGCGCGTCGTGTTCTGCGCCTCGTCGAGGATCACGAACGCGTGGTTCAGCGTGCGCCCGCGCATGAAGGCCAGCGGCGCGATCTCGATCAGGCCCTTCTCGAAGGCCTTGGTCACGCGGTCGAAGCCCATCAGGTCGTAGAGCGCGTCGTAGAGCGGGCGCAGGTAGGGGTCGACCTTCTGCGCCAGGTCGCCGGGCAGGAAGCCCAGGCGCTCGCCGGCCTCGACCGCCGGGCGCGTGAGCACGATGCGCTGCACGCCCTGGCGCTCGAGCGCATCGACCGCGCAGGCGACGGCGAGGAAGGTCTTGCCGGTCCCCGCGGGCCCGATGCCGAAGGTGATGTCGTGGGCCAGCATCTGGCGCAGGTACTGCACCTGGTTCGGCGTGCGGCCGACGAGGTCGGCATGGCGCGTGTGCAGCACGACGGCAGCGTCCGGCGCGTCGGCGGCATCCGTCGACGCCGCGG
>MEGM01000039.1 GCA_001725505.1 Rubrivivax sp. SCN 70-15
GTTCGCGCGCATCGGCAAGGAGTCGGTGACGGTGCAGATCAGCAGCGTGACCCGCGCCAGCGACACGTCTTTCAACGTGCGCTGGACGGAGACGCGCTTCGTCAACGGTGCGCTGGATCGCACCGAGCGCTGGAACGCCGTGGTGTCCATCGTGCAGCAGACGCCGCGCACGGAGCAGCGCGTGCGCAAGAACCCCCTGGGTATCTACGTCAACGGGCTGTCGTGGAGCCGCGAACTGGAAGGAAACGAAGGAGCAAAACCATGAATGATCTTTTCCGTAAATCCGCCTTGTCGGTGATGCTTCTGGCTTCGACCGTGCTGTTCTCTGGCTGCGCCACGCAGGGCAAGCCGCCGCCGTCCATCTCGCTCGATGAGCCGGTGCAGGCCCAGCCGCTGCCCGAGGCGCCGAAGCCGGTGGAAGTGGTGGCCGTGCCGCAGGTACTGCCGATGCCGGCGCAGATGAAGCCTGTGCCGGATGCCAAGCCCGCCGCAGAACCCGCCGATGAAACCGTGCGCGTGTCCCGCGCCAATGCCGAAGCGCGCATTGCGCCGACGCGCGAGGGCTACGTCAACGCGATCCAGGTGTGGCCCTTCACGGATGGCGCGCTGTACCAAGTCTATGCGGCCGTGGGCCGCGTGACCGTGATCGCGCTCCAGCCGGGCGAGGAACTGGTGACGGTGGCCGCTGGCGATACCGTCCGGTGGATCGTCGGCGATACTGCCAGCGGTTCCGGTACGGATTTGCGCGTGAACGTCATGGTTAAGCCCATCCGCTCGGGCCTCAAGACCAATCTGGTCATCACGACCAGCCGGCGCACCTACCTGCTGGAGCTGACCTCGACCGAGAAGACGTGGATGGCCTCGGTGTCCTGGGAGTATCCCAAGGACAAGATGCTGGCCTTGCAGCGCCAGGCGCAGGCGGCGAGCACCGCCGCGCCGGTCGATACCGGCTTGTCGCTGGAGAAGATCCGTTTCCGCTACGCGGTCAGCGGCAGCAATCCGCCGTGGAAGCCGCTGCGCGCCTTCGACGACGGCGAGAAGGTCTACATCCAGTTCCCGCCCGGCATCGCGCAAGGCGAGCTGCCGCCGCTGTTCGTGATCGGCGCGCAGGGCGATGGGCAATTGGTGAACTACCGTTTCCGCTCGCCGTACTACATCGTGGATCGCCTGTTCGGCGCGGCCGAGCTGCGCCTAGGGGGCGACAAGGGCGACGTGGTGCGGATTGAGCGCACGGACGGAATGCGGAGGAATTGACCATGAGCCAGGACGATTCCCCTGACCTTGCGCCGCAAGCGGGCAAGGTGGCGCCCGAGGCGGTGGCGCTGCGTGCTCAACCGCGCCCGGTCACGCGCCTGAACCGGCGTACCTTGGCCATGCTCACCGGCGGCCTGTCAGTCGCCGTGCTCGGGGCCACGATCTGGTCATTGCAGCCGCATCGGCGCGCAGGCGAGCAGACTGAGCTGTACAACGTCGATCGCGTGTCGAAGTCCGAAGGGCTGGATGGCTTGCCTTCCGACTACTCCAAGCTACCAAAGGTGCCGGAGCTGGGGCCGCCGCTGCCGGGCGATCTTGGCCCGGCCATCGTGAAGTCGCAGCAGCCGGTGACGCCGACGTATGCGCCACCGGGTCACGACCCGGAGGATGCGCGGCGCAAGGAGGCCGAAGCAGCCGCAGCTTCCTCGGTGTTCTTCCGCTCGGGTACTCCCGGCAAGAGCGCTGCGCCGGCCACTGCGCAGGCCGCGGCAGCCGGCTCGGCATCGGCTTTGGAGGGCTTCGACCCGTTGGCCGCTGGCCCGGCCTCGACTGCGGCCCAGCCTTCCGACCCGATCGCTGTGCAGAACCGGCAAGACCAGAAAGAGGCTTTCCTGAAAGGCGGCTCTACGGAAACCCGCAATTCCGGCAATCTCCAGATGCCGGCGTCGCCATATCAGGTGATGGCAGGCACCGTGATTGCGGGCGCGCTGGTGACGGGCATCAAGTCGGACTTGCCGGGCGACGTGATTGCCACGGTGACGGAGCCGGTCTACGACACGGCGACGGGCAAGTTCTTGCTGATCCCGCAGGGTTCGCGCATCCTGGGCAAATACAACAGCCAGGTGAGCTACGGGCAGAGCCGCGTACAGGTGGTGTGGAACCGGATCATCCTGCCGGACACGTCTTCGCTGAAGCTCGACAACCTCGCGGGCACCGATCCGGCTGGCTACTCCGGTTTGGAGGATGGCGTCGATTGGCATTGGGATCGCGTCTTCGCCGGCGCGGCGTTGACGACTCTGCTGGGCGTGGGCGCCGAGCTGGCCGCGCCCGAGAACCGGCAGAACGGCAACCGCATCGTGATCGCCGGGCGCGACAGCGCGCAGGACAGCATCAATCAGGTGGGCCAGGAGATGACCCGGCGCAACATGAACATCCAGCCGACGCTGACCGAACGGCCGGGCCTGCCGGTGCGGATCATCGTCAACCGCGATCTGGTGCTGCGACCGTATCAGCCGCTTTTCTTCCAGAGCGGAGCCACGAAATGAACACCACCAAGAAGCTGCGGCTCGGGCCGCTGCCCAAAACCGAGAGCGTCAAACTGACCTTTGCGTGTCCGGCCAGCCTAAAAGCCGACCTCGACCGCTACGCCGCGCTGCACGCGCAGGCGTATGGCGAGACCGTCGATGCCATGACGCTGATCCCGCACATGCTGGAAGCCTTTATGACGGGGGATAGGGCGTTCAGGCGCAGGCAGGCCAAGAACGAAAAAGCCACCCCTGCGTGAACAGGGGTGGCTTCCGAATTGGTGCCCGAGGCCGGAATCGAACCGGCACGCCTTGCGGCGGGGGATTTTCTTCCCACTTCGGCTTTCGCCGCCGACGCTTCCGAAGAAGCGGCGTTCGTGGTCTGGAGCACGCCTTCACCGTAGCTCTGCGTTTGACCGCTTTGCCTTAGGTGCCCGCCGTCTGCTCTCTACACCTTCCGAGGAACCTTTCGGCTCCAGGGCTTGGCTCGGTATTAGCTCGGACTGATCGTCCAGGGCCTTCGCCGAGTTTGACGGGCTTCACCTCTGGGGTTTCCCCCGGAGGGCTCAAATTTGGTCTGAGTCCCCTGCGTCTACCAATTTCACCACTCGGGCTAGAACGCAACTTAACTGTACTACTCACTACGACCAGCTAAGACCCATCCCGAAACGGTCTGGCTCCTAGTTGGCCCCTGATGACCGTCTAAATAAAAAGTGTCAATGACTACCAAGGGTGAAACAGCATTTCAAAAAGGTGTCAAAAGACACGGATTTCAAGATCCTCGTGTGTGCAATGAAAATATAGAGTGTCAAACAGTATGTGGCCAGTTCTCGAGGCAAGGTCCCCGAGGCACAGCGGTCGCCCGCCCAAAGAATCGTCGAATGACAGTTCGCAGCAGCTGATGTCGTTCAATCCGCCATCGTGAGTGGCTGCAGTCAGCCTAAGGTCGACTTTGCAGCGGTTGCGGTCATCCAGCGATCTTTGGCGAATGCGTACCATCGGCCAGTAGCAGAAGCTCTCGAACGTCAGCTTTACAGCACGCCGTTCATACGCCGCAAAGCTGGCCATTGACAAGCGTGTGTTACCGCTTGCCAGCCATTCTCACCGATGCCAGCGATTCAACCGGCCCGCCGCCAGGGATAGCACCCAGCATTCCATCCATCGCCCCTCGGAGCCCGTTCAGAAGCGACGATGCATGAGCTTCAATGAACGGTGGTGGCAAAGCATTGCCGATCATTAGGGCGATCGACTCCTTACCGTGCCGCACGTCGAACTGGTAGTCACGCGGAAATCCCTGCAGCATCGCCGCTTCTCTTAAAGTGATGGTTCGATTCCGAGATGGATGCAAGAACCGGCCCTTGGAAGGGTTGTGGCATCCACTGGTGATCGTCGGCGCCACCTCGTCCCATGCCATACGCCCATACACGTCATAGAACCCATCGGTCCGAAGATGACACGCGAGTTGATGCTCAGCGCTCAGCTGCCGCCGGCTACCGCCGTTCTTCGGGATCAGCTTAATCAGATCCTTCACCGCCTGCGACCGACGTTCCGGCAAGGAGTGAAGCTTGTCCTTGCTACGCGACGGTGCTTCTAGAGACGCCAGTACATCCCTTACCGTGATTCGAGCCGGAGAAACTTCGGCGACTGCTGGATCGTGTACCCGAGACGCAAGCATGATTAGGCGTTTACGCCGCTGTGGAACCGAATACTCTGCGGCGTTGAGGACATGGACAATCAGGCGGTAGCCGAGGCTTGTCAGTTCCTCCTGCATCGCCAAAAACCGCGCGTCTTTCTGCAGCGCTGGGACGTTCTCGAGCATGACCGTCTTCGGCAGCATCACCCTCACGAAACGCATGAAGTCGCCAACGAGATTGTTCCGTTCGTCATCCACCGAAGGTTGCTGATTCTTCGTCCGAAGCCGAGAAAATCCTTGGCAAGGCGGGCAGCCCGCGAGCAGATCAAGCTCCCCCGGCGCCAGCCCGACGTCATCAAGGACTTGGGAGGCATCGAGCGCTCGGATGTCGTTCGCGTAAAGCGCTACGTCCTTGTGGTTGAGCCGGTAGGTCTCCTGCGCCTTGGGATCTATCTCGACGGCCGCGAGCACCGAAAATCCTGCCCGAAAAAGTCCGAGGCTCAAGCCGCCGCAGCCGCTGAACAGATCTACTGCGGTCGGGAGCGCGGCCTCGCTCATCGGATGGTGGCTGTTGCAGGCATTCATACTGCCGATTGTCGCCGCAGCGAAAGGTATCATCAGGCAGGCGCTCCATGCAGCCAGAGGCTAATACGCTGGCGAATCGCGGCGAGATTCTGGTGGCCCTGAGGGATGCTCGCAGCGGCCACTTTGGCGAGCGTTACCAGCTCGCTGGAGGTCACCTCGACATCTTTCGCAAGCATCTCCTTAAGGGCCACCTTGGCCTCTGCGGCCGTCAAGTTGTCGTATGCGCCCGCCGGGTTCAAGGCCGTGAGAAAAGTCTCCTCTGGAACAACGCCTGGCAGATAGGCGACTCGAGCCCGTAGCCACATCAAATAGTTAAGGTGTGCCTGCACTTTAGCCGCCTCATGCGCAGCCACGCCCTGCCCGCCGGGAATATGAAACATCGGGTCAACACCCGTCTCCCCTTTTAGCAATGCACCGAGCTGGGCGTGCGCCGCCGGAGCAATGGTGTTCGGGTCGGTGAAGTTATCAACTTTGCGTTGGTCACCATCAAGAAACACATAGACATCGTCGCCGGACGTCATCGCAGCAGGCCCTAGGTAGCGCAGGATAGCGTCTGACCCGCCGGGCGCGACCTTTATCTCAAGCGATTGAACATCGCCTGGATCCATTGAGTCGATAGCGCGCTCAATCAATAGAGCAGCCATCGGGTCTTCCACAAGTACGCGCTTCTTGTTGATCGGCGGTTTTCCGAGCCTGACTAGAGCAGAGTTTGGCGAACTAGACGGTAAAACTCTTGTCTGCCCAGCACCGTTGCTTTCAAAGACCTTTATAGCTGAGTGAGGTAAGCCTTCGAGAAAATCCATCGAGTGGGTTGAAATGACCACTTGGTGGCCCTTCAGCTTGATTTGCTCAAGCAGAAATTTTAATAAAATCCGCTGAGCTCCCGGGTGCAAGGAAGTTTCCGGCTCATCCAAGAGAATTAGGGAATATTCAGGAGCACCTAGGATCTGGACAACTGCGTTAACAGCGGTCAACTCACCGCTACCGGCAAATGCTTCTGAATATGAAGCTCCACGCCTAAAGATAACGCTAATGTCCTTGCCTCTGCGGCCCGGATAAAGCGCATGCTCTATATACCTGGCCGAATCGTAAGTTCGTCCTAGAATTGCCGAAACGACAGCGACCTCGTCCTGCGTCAATTCCCGATTGACAAAGATTCGTTCGCGATTTCCGAGGATATAGCTTTGTTTATCCTGTTCAACAATAGACCGAAGCCTCCTCGCCTCCTGCAGCATCACCTCCCTGCGTGCATCCGTCTTAACGTCATCATCAAAATAGAAAAACCTATCGAAAGACCCAAAAGATGTCTTCAGGTTGATGTACACAACGTCGCGACGGACAGGATTCCATCTGTCCTTGGCCTTACCGACAAACTCCCCAGCCGGCAATGGATTCATTCCGTCCGGAATACTTAGGCGAGCCGGCTCCCAATAATCCGCCTTCTTTGTGCCAACTCGTGCCTTGCGACACTCCACAAAGCCGCCGAAGGGCTCGTGCCAGTACGAGTAAAAATATCGCTGAGTACCAATGATTGGATCAAGCTCGGTCTCAAACCAAAATTTGGAGGTCGACTGACCATAGGGCATCCCCCACAAAGCATGCAAGACCGAGCTTTTTCCGGACCCGTTCGGTCCGACCAAAGCTGTTAGAGGAAAGTCAAAGTCGATCCTCGTACTCGGCTCTAAGCTCTTGAAACTAGGAAACTGCGCATACCCTATGTAGTGTTTTAGCTTGGCGCCCGGCTTAAATTTCCGGACTACTCCGATCAGCTTGTTGATCTCTTCTTCAGCCATCCCCCATCCTCTCGTTTCACGTCACTATCCTGCGACATGCAAATTTTGCAGCATTCCAGCAAGTAGCTGACTAGTGACAACTGCGGGTTGCCGATAGTCGGCTGGCGCGCCGCTCGACGCGACTGATCAGAAGCGAGCGACTGCTGACCGGCAGCGGCATCGGCGATTCGAAAATCTGCTTTGGGTCGGTACCGCCATTTGGCAATTTGTGAAAGCTGCCGCTGACCGGCACGCCTCATTGGATCCTGGCAGTCAGAGCCACAAGTTCCGACGAAGGTCAGATCCTGGAGGTGCAGCAGTCACTCAGTTTGCGAACAACTGAATGACCGGTGCTGACGGCAGCGGTCGTCGGCATGCCAAAACTCAGCGGCAGCTGCCAGCCTTATCCTGCCGGCATAGAACCTTGGTGCGAACCCGCAGAGGCGGCGCTTGGAAACGTATCGGTTTTCGCTCCCTCCGTGCGCCGATAATGTCATTTTCAAAAGGCGACTGCACGGTATGCGCGCGGCGAACCCATGTTGACAGCTGTCGGCGGCCGTGGCTGACGATCAGATGGCGTTGGGTTGCCAGCGATGCGGCAGCAGTTCCTCGATCTGGTTGGCCTTGTGCGTGGGTAGCCGTGTGAGGATGTCGTTGAGGTAGGCATACGGGTCATGCCCATTCATGCGCGCTGACTGGATCAAGCTCATGACGGCTGCCGCCCTCTGGCCGGCGCGCAGACTGCCGGCAAACAGCCAGTTGTTGCGACCGATGGCAATGGGCCGGATCTGATTCTCGATCCAGTTGTTGTCGATCGGTAGCTGCCCGTCATCGACGAACCGGGTGAGCGCCACCCAGCGCCGCAGGCTGTAGTCCAGCGCCTTGGCCGTCGTCGATCCCTCGGGCACCTTCTGGCGCTGCAGCAGCATCCAGTGGTGCAGCGCGTCGAGCACCGGCTGGGTGTGCCGCTGGCGCATGGCCTTGCGCTCGTCGGCGCTGAGTGCCTTGACCTCACGCTCGATGTCGTAGACCTTGGCAAACTGCTGCAGCGCGAACTCGGCGATCTGGCTTTTGTTGGCCGCGTGCAGGTCGAAGAACTTGCGCCGTGCATGCGCCAGGCAGCCGACCTCCGTTACGCCACTGGCGATCAGCGCCTTGTAGCCGCTGAAGTCGTCACAGGTCAGGCTGCCCCGCCAGTCACCCAGGAAGGCCCGCGCATGGTCACCGGCGCGCGACTCGCAGAAGTCGTAGACCACGGCCTTCATGTCCTCAAACGCCCCCGGGGCGTAGGCCCAGAGGTAAGCCCGGTGCGTCTTGCCGTTGCCGGGCTTGAGCATCTGCACCGGCGTCTCGTCGGCATGCAGCACGCGGTGCTGGAGCAGCTTGGCCTTGAGCGCATCCACCAGCGGCTGCAACCGAACCCCGCAGGTGCCTACCCACTGTGCCAGGGTCGATCTCGGGATGGCCAGACCGGCACGCCCAAAGATCGCTTCCTGGCGGTACAGGGGTTGGTGGTCGGCGTACTTGGCCACCAGCACCTGGGCCAGCAGCCCGGTGGTGGGCATACCCTTATCGATGATGTGAGCGGCCACCGGCGCCTGGACGATGGTTTCGCACTGGGCACACGCCCACTTCCCTCGGATGTGGCGCTCCACGCTGAACACCCCAGGCACGTAGTCCAGCTTCTCGGCCACGTCCTCGCCAATGCGCCTCATCAGGCAGCCGCATCGGCAGGTGCTGGATTCGGGCTCGTGGCGGATCTCACGCCGGGGCAGGTTCGCGGGCAGCGGCAAACGCTTGGGCTGCTTCTTCTCTTGCGGGGGTGTCGCTGCGAACTCCTGCTGCAGCGCGTCGATCTCGCTGGCCACGGCCGCCAGGTCGGCCTCGATCTCGTCTTCCAGCAGGCTCTTTTGTTCGGGATTGAAGCGCTCGGACTGGGCGGCGAACTTCATGCGCTTCAAAAGCGCGTTCTCGTGCGTGAGCTTCTCCAGCAACGCACCCTGGTGGCGCAGTTGTGTCATCAGGCGCGCGGTCATCTCGCGCAGTTGCTCGGCGCTCAGATGCTCCAGGGATTGCGGCTCCACCACCATGGTGATGACTGTGCCCGCGCCGAGCCAAGCACGCCATTGGCGCGTGCCCCAATTGGCAAACGCCAAGGGCTGCGGGACAGTCAGACCACGGAGATGACGCCGCCGTCGGCCAGGCGCTGCCAGGGCAGGCCCATGACCAGCGCATCAAGCTGTTGGCGTTGCAATTGCAGATTGGCGCCACCAGCCAGGGGCCAGATGAACTTGCCCTGGTGCAGCCGGCGCGCGGCTAGCCAGATGCCGATGCCGTCGTGCACCAGGATCTTGATGCGGTTGGCGCGTTTGTTGGCGAACAGATAGGCGTGGTGGGGGTGTGCAGCGCCAAAGACGGCAATCACCCGCGCCAGTGCCGTGTCGGTGCCGGCGCGCATGTCCAGTGGGGTGGTAGCCAGCCAGGCCGCCTCAATCCGGATCATGGGCGGGTCACCTGAGCCAATCCCGCAGCCAGTCGGAGCAGGAGGCGGCCGCCTCGACAGGCCAGTTCACCGTCACGACGCCTGCGCCACGCCGGATCTCGACGCGAATGTCAGCGCAGCCGCCAGGAGCCGACCGAACGGGTGCGGCTTGCTCAACCTGCGGCGGGGGCAGGTTCAACGCGATGAACGGATTGACCGGTTTGGCGGGTGGCGACGCCGCGTGCTCACGCCGCCAGCGATGGACGATGTTGGCGTTGATGCCGTGTGCCAAGGCTACCGCCGCAATCGAAGCGCCGTCCGTTAGGCACTGCGCCACGACCTGCGCCTTGAGCTCTGGGCTGTAGTTCCGTCGCCTGGGGTTTGGAGCGATCGCCTCGCTCGACATAGTGTGCATGATCTCCATCGTGCACACGATGCCTGCTCGAACGGGCTATCTCAAGATGGGTTCACCGCGCGCATACACTGCACGAAGTGTCAGGAGCCGATAGCACTATGCCCGTAAGCGCAAAAACAGCTCGGCTCAGTACGAGCTAAGTCTGCCTGCGTAACTTCTCCACCGTGCAAATCCCTGCACTCTTCTGGAGAAGCATCATGTACCGCTACACCAAACTTTCCCTGCTGGCCATCGCCATCGCCGCAACTGGTGCGGTCGCCTATGCCGCCAAGGGCGGCGTGGAAAACGACGCACTGGCGATCACCAAGGCCAAGATTCCTCTCACCCAGGCCGTCACCGTTGCCGAGCAGCACGCCAATGGCAAGGCATCGCGCGCCGAGTACGAAAACTCGAAGCAAGGCTGGGTCTATGACGTGGAAGTCGTCAGCGGGGCCAAGGTCTTCGATGTCCGAGTCGATGCCGACAAGGGCACTGTCATCTCGTCTGCCGAGGACAAGGCGGATCACGATGACGACCACGACAAGCAAGACTGACCGCCTGCCAGTGTGGCCGGATCGCGCATGACGCCGTGATCCGGCCCGGAGACTTCATGGAACATCTCAACCAAACATTCTTCCTATGGCTGAACGCGCCCGAACACCCGAATGCTCTGGTGGTGACGCTGGCCACCTTCTTTGCGGAGTGGCTCATCTGGGCCGTCCCGATTCTGATCGGCATCGGCTGGCTGCGCGGCAATGTGAACACCCGCAAAGCGCTGCTGGTCGCTACCGCATCCGGCCTGCTTGGGCTGCTGACCAACCAAATCATCGGCCTGGCTTGGTCGCATCCCCGGCCTTTCATGATCGGGCTGGGTCATACGCTCATTCCCCATGTTGCCGATTCGTCATTTCCCAGCGATCACTTGACGCTGTGGTGGTCGGTTGCCGTCAGCTTTTTGCTACAGCGAGGACTGCGAAGGGCTGGCGTCGCTTTGGCGCTGTTTGGCCTCCCCATCGCCTGGTCACGCATCTACCTGGGGGTTCACTTTCCACTGGACATGCTTGGTGCCATTGCGGTCGCGGCGTTCAGTGCCGTGCTGACGTTGCACGAAGCACGCTGGTATTTGGGGCCAATCTACCGGCTGGCGACCCGTATCCATTGCTTGTTGTTCGGCAGACTGATCGCGCAGGGATGGGTGCGCGAGTGAGCCTATGGATGGGCTAAGTCTGCCTGGTCAGACTGGCGGCAATCCCTTTTACCTCGGCAGGAGAACACCATGAACAATTTGCCCACGGTCAGAGCAAGCGACTGGCTCAACAAAGTCCCTGAAGTCACGCTGTCGTTCTGGATCATCAAGATCATGTCCACGACGGTGGGTGAGACGGGGGCTGACTTCCTGGCGGTCAACGCGGGCTTTGGCCAGGGCCTGACGCGCACCGTCATGGCCGCTTTGCTGGCAGTCGCCCTATTCACTCAACTGCGTACCCGCCGCTACACCCCTTGGATTTACTGGCTAACGGTCGTGTTGGTCAGCGTGGTCGGTACCCAGATCACCGACCTGTTGACCGACGGCCTGGGCGTCAGCCTCTATGTCAGTACCTCGGTATTCGCCGTGGCGCTCGCCGCGATCTTCTTTGTCTGGTATCGAGTCGAACGTACCCTGTCCATCCACGACATCGTGACGCGCCGCCGGGAGCTGTTCTATTGGTCAGCCATCCTCTGCACGTTTGCACTGGGCACTGCTGCCGGCGATCTGGCGACCGAGGCTCTGGGCTTGGGCTTTACCTGGGGCGCAGTCGCATTCGGCGCGCTAATCGGCATTACCTATGCCGCCTGGCGTATGGGTGGCAACGCCGTGCTGACCTTCTGGATCGGCTACATCCTGACCCGACCCTTCGGCGCTGCGCTCGGCGACCTGCTGACACAGGCCAAGACCTATGGCGGCCTCGGAATGGGGGCCATGTGGACCAGCGCCCTGTTCCTCTCAGTCATCGTCATGCTGGTGGCCGTTGCGCAGTTCAGCATGAACGCGGGCCGCTCCGCCCAGGCCGCCGAGTAACTCTCTTCCCACTTTCCAAGGAGAAATCATGCCCAAAACGCACTCTATCACTGGCCTTGTCGCTGCCGTGTCGGCGGTGGCGCTCGTGGCCCTGGCCACCGGCTGCTCCAAGCCTGCCGACCAAGGCCGCGCGAGCACCGACCCTGCACCGACTGCCAACGCCAGCACGGTACCGCCGGGCAAAGCCGCTTCCAAGCTGGGCGACTTGACCGCATTTCGCAGCATCGCCACTGACGTGTCCACCATCGTAGACAAGGGTGATCTGCCCGCCGCCAAGACCCGCATCAAGGATTTGGAGGTGGCCTGGGATTCGGCTGAGGCCGGACTGAAACCGCGCGCTGCCGACGACTGGCATCTGCTCGACAAAGCCATCGACAAGGCGTTGTCTGCGTTGCGTGCCGATACGCCAAGCCAAGCTGACTGCAAGGCTGCGATGGGTACTCTGCTCAAAACCTTCGACACGCTCGAAGGCAAAGCCTGACCCGTGAGCGTGCCCCATGAAAACATCCACTGAATACGCTCTGGCCAAAGTGCCCGAAGTCACGCTGGGCTTTTGGCTCATCAAGATTGCCGCAACCACGCTTGGCGAAACCGGCGGCGATGCCGTCTCGATGTCCATGAACCTGGGCTATCTGGTCGGTACCGGCATCTTCGCGGTGATCTTTCTGGCTGCCGTCGTCGCGCAGGTCAAGGCCAAGGGCTTCCACCCCTTCCTGTACTGGACCACCATCATTGCCACCACCACGGTCGGCACGACGTTGGCCGACTTTGCGGATCGTTCGCTCGGAATCGGGTACGCTGGCGGTTCGAGCTTGCTGCTGGCCTTGTTGCTCGGCTCGCTCTTCGTCTGGCATCGCACCCTCGGCTCCGTGTCGGTGAGCACCGTCAGCTCACCCAAGGCGGAAGCGTTCTACTGGCTGACGATCATGTTCTCGCAGACGCTGGGCACGGCGTTGGGTGACTGGATGGCAGATACGGCGGGCCTGGGCTACACAGGTGCGGCCGTCGTGTTCAGTGGGTTGCTTGCCATGGTTGTGGCAGCCTACTACTGGACGGGCGTGTCTCGCACGCTGCTGTTCTGGGCGGCGTTCATCCTGACTCGCCCGCTGGGTGCCGTGGTCGGTGATTTTCTGGACAAGCCGCTGAGCGCGGGTGGTCTGGCGTTGAGCCGCTATTCGGCATCGGCTGCGCTGCTGGCCTTCATGCTGACTGCAATCCTACTGTTCAGGCAGCGGGCAGCCCGGACGGCGCATTGAACAACGATTGAAAGGAGGGGGAATGCGGGTATTGCTGGTGGAAGACGACCCCATGATCGGCGAAGCGATCCAGGGCGCATTGAAGGATGCGTCCTACGCAGCCGACTGGGTGAAGGACGGGCAGACGGCCCTCACGACACTGGGTTGCCAGCACTATGACCTGGTTTTGCTCGACCTGGGCCTGCCAGGCAAGGATGGGCTGGAGGTGCTGGCCAGCATCCGCGCCAAGGACAACCCGATTCCCCTGCTTATCATTACGGCGCGCGATGGTCTGGATGACCGACTGCGCGGCCTAGACGGCGGGGCCGATGACTACGTATCCAAGCCCTTTCAAATGGCGGAGCTACTGGCCCGGATGCGCGCCGTTCTGCGGCGCAAAGGCGGCACCGCAGCGCCCGTTCTCAGCAATGGCGTGGTGTCGCTCGATCCGGCCACGAAAGAGGCCAGCGTCAATGGCGGCTCCCAAGTGCAACTGTCGAACCGCGAGTTTTCGCTGCTCCAAGCCTTGCTGGTTCGGCCGGGAGCCATCCTCTCGCGCAGCGAACTGGAAGATCGCATCTACGGCTGGGGAGAAGAGGTCGAAAGCAATGCCGTCGAATTTCTGATCCATTCGCTGCGGCGCAAGCTCGGTAGCGAGGTCATCAAGAACGTCAGGGGGGTCGGATGGATGGTCTCAAAAGACGCCTGAACGAGTCAGTTCAGCTCAAGCTGTCCTTCACCCTGTCGCTGGCCATCCTCGTGGTGGCCATCGTGGCGGGCATCTTCTCGTTCCTGTCCGCCTTCGACGAAGCCCATGAGCTACAGGACGACGTGTTGCGCCAGGTGGCGCAGCTCGTGGATCGGCAGCGCCTGTCACCGGCCCCGCCGACGACCGATGTTCGCCCCAAAGATGTCGATGAAGAATCACGCGTGATCGTCCAGCACTTGGGCGAAGCCAATCCATCTGAGGCAAGCGTGGATGCAGGCGGTACGCTTCCCTTGCCTACGACACTGGCTGATGGGTTGCACACGCTGGAGATCGGTGGCGAGTCGTTCCGCGTGCTGGTCAAGACCACGGCCGCCGGTGAACGCATCGCGGTGGCGCAGGAAGCGGGCTTCCGCAATGAAATCGCCCGCGATGGCGCGCTACGCACCGTGATGCCTTTCCTGATTCTCGTGCCGGTATTGCTATTGATAGTCGCTGACCTGGTGCGCAAGATGTTCCGGCCCATTGCGGCACTTTCCAAGGAAATTGACCTGCGGGCCGAGCAGGAACTGCACCCCGTCGAAGACCGTCACCTTCCAGTCGAGGTGCGCCCGTTTGCCGTGGCCATCAACCGATTGCTCGCCCGCGTTGGCCAGTCAATGGACTCTCAGCGCCGCTTTGTGGCGGATGCCGCACACGAACTGCGCTCGCCGTTGACCGCCCTTTCGCTGCAAGCGGAGCGGCTGGCAGATGCGGAAATGTCCGGGATGGCACGTGAACGACTGACGGTCTTGCGCCAAGGGATCGAGCGCGGCCGAAGCCTGCTGGATCAACTCCTGACCTTGGCCAAGGCGCAGTCGGCCACTGATACGCCGAAGTCGCCGGTTTCCGTCCAAGACATCTACCGCCGCGTGCTGGAAGACCTCATGCCTCTGGCCGAGGCCAAGCACATCGACATCGGTGTCGAAGGCACGCAAGACGCCGAAGTGTGGGCGAGCGAACTGGACATGATTGCCCTGGTCAAAAATCTGGTCGATAACGCCATTCGCTATACACCAGAGGGTGGGCGGGTCGATCTTTCAGTGGAAGTGTCGGACGAGAAGGCCGCACTGCGTATTCAGGACAGTGGGCCTGGCATTCCGTTGGCAGAACGGGATCGGGTTTTTGATCCTTTCTACCGCACGCTGGGCAGCGAGCAGATTGGTTCGGGCCTAGGGCTATCCATCGTCCAAACGATTGCCCATCGCATCGACGCGGAAATTCTCCTCGATTTCGTGGACGAAACTCAGCAAACCGGCTTAAAGGTTTCCGTTATCGTTCCCATGAAGCAATGACTTGACAAACGAGGAGTGTAGCGGATTGGTTACTTCAACTGGTTGGTTCTACTGGGCACTACTATCGGCTGTGTTTGCGGCGCTGACGGCCATTTTTGCCAAGGTGGGCATTCAGGGAGTTGATTCCGATCTGGCTACCTTGATCCGAACAGCCATCATCATCGTCGTCCTGTCGGCGTTTGTCGCCTACACGGGAAAATGGGCCAACCCCTTGGAGCTGTCACCCAAGACATGGCTTTTCCTCGGGCTGTCCGGCTTGGCGACCGGAGCGTCATGGGTCTGCTATTTCCGTGCACTCAAGATCGGCGATGCCTCAAAGGTTGCGCCGGTCGATAAACTCAGTCTGGTCTTGGTGGCTGTGTTTGCGTTCACCTTTCTCGGCGAACGTCCTTCACTCCGGGAGTGGTCCGGGATTGCGATGGTCGCTGGTGGCGTTTTGTTACTGGCGTTCAAGCGATAACGGGCAGGTTATGCTGACTCAACCAGTCGTCGCCCTTCCTCTATGGTATCTGCTGTCCTGTCATCAAACTCGACTGAGCAGCCTCTCGCCATCGGGGCGCAATTCGCCCTTGGGGGAAATATGCCGATACAGGGTCTGCCGGGTGATACCCAGTTCCTGGCACAGGTCGCCGACCTTGGTTTCCGGTTGCCCCATTGCCGCCATTGCAAGGCGCAGCTTGGCGGCGGTCATCTTGAACGGTCGGCCGCCTTTCCGACCGCGCGCCCGCGCCGATGCCAGGCCCGCAATCGTGCGCTCGGCAATCAGTTCGCGCTCGAACTCGGCCAGCGCAGCGAAGATGCCGAAGACCAGTTTGCCGGCGGCGGTCGTGGTGTCGATGGCCGCACCGTGTCCGGTCAGCACCTTGAGGCCGATGCCACGCCCGGTCAGATCGTGGACGGTGTTGATCAGGTGCCGCAGGTCACGCCCGAGCCGGTCCAGTTTCCATACGACCAGCGTGTCGCCTAGTCGGAGTGCCTTCAAACAGCTAACCAGACCGGGCCGATCTTCGCGCTTGCCCGACGCTTGGTCTTCGTAGAGATGCGCCGGATCGACGCCGACCGCGATCAGCGCGTCGCGTTGCAAGTCGGTGGCTTGTGAGCCGTCTGCCTTCGATACCCGCATGTAGCCAATCAGCATTTTACACCTGTCACATATACGTTCGATTATGTGACAGTATGCGCCGGAAAGTTCTAACCGTCAAAAGTTGTCACTTAACCCGTCACTCTGTCTAAGACATGCAAAGGGCCCATTAGGCTCGTAATGTGACAAAAATTCCGGGGGGATGCCTTCCTTTGCAAAGGTGGTGCGCAACTGTTCCAGGGAAGCGGGATCGCGCCGACCATAGGAAGCCAACGCGAACAGCGAGCGTGCCGTCTCGGGGTCGTGCCGCGCTTCAATGATCGCCTCACTGATAGCTTGGAAAGGGCCACGCGGTTGAGCCACGAAGACAAGGCTTCGCCTTCTCTGGGGGCCGGATGCAGTGGCCAGCGTGGCGCTGGCTTCACATCAGTTCCCGCTC
>MEGM01000040.1:0-17921 GCA_001725505.1 Rubrivivax sp. SCN 70-15
AGGGACGCTTCCAGACAATTGGACCGCCCCAACCAGTTGCCAGGCCAAACTGCGAAGAGGCACCGAGAGCGACGGTACCCAGGAAGTTCAATAGCAGGCCGACGTTTGCGGTTTGCATGAAGATCAACCTCGACATACCTCTACCCAAGTCAATCGCAGGCGCAGTTGTGCTGCGTAACAAGGCGGAGCGTGTTGCAGTTCCGCTTCGTAGAAAATCGGGAACCGGCGCGCACATGCGGGGTCAACGGGCTTGGGCCGGTCCTTTCGCCTCATGAAGCCCGTGCCAATCGGCGCTTAATCACTAATGAGCATCTCCACTCGGAGAGTGAAACGCGAATGGTTTCGTTCCGTTCCATTCTGGCGGACCGGACCCAGAGATTCCACCCCGAGCCAACCCGCGCTCCGCTTCCCTCGACGCTGCGCCTGCGCGCCACACGCCACGCCCCACCACCCCGCTTTGCGTGAACAATCCCCCCGGTGCCAACAGGAGAGCGCATGAAGATCACGGTGGTGGGCGCGGGCGCGGTGGGCGGGCTGGTTGCGGGCTGGCTCGCGGGGCAGCTGCCGGCGGGCGAGGTGCAGGTTTCGGCGCTGGCGCGGGGGGCCACGCTGCAGGCCTTGCGCGAGCGCGGGCTGCAGATCGACGCCGAGGCGCCGGTGCGCATCCATGCCAGCGACGACCCCGCCGCGCTGGGCGCGCAGGACCTGGTGATCGTCGCCGTCAAGGGCCCGGCGCTGGCCGCGGTGGCGCCGGCGGTGCGCGCGCTGTGCGGGCCGCATACCGACGTGCTGGTCGCGATGAACGGCGTGCCCTGGTGGTTCTTCGACGGCCTGCCCGGCGCCTGCGCCGGGCTGCGCCTGGCCTCGGTGGACCCCGGCGACGTGGTGCGCGAGCTGATCCCCACGCACCGGGTGATCGGCTGCGTGGTCCACCTCAGCGCCTCCGCGCCGGCGCCGGGGCGGGTGGCCCGCGCGGGCGGCAACGGGCTCATCATCGGCGAGCCCGCGGGCGGCCGCAGCGAGCGCGTCGCGCGGCTCGAGGCGCTGCTCGCGCGCGCGGGCTTCGCGGTCACGGTGTCCGAGCGCATCCAGCGCGACATCTGGTTCAAGCTCTGGGGCAACATGACGACGAACCCGATCTCGGCGCTCACGCTCGCCACCTGCGACCGCATCCTCGACGACCCGCTGGTGCGCGCCTACTGCAGCGCGCTGATGGTCGAGGCGCAGGCCATCGGCGCGGCGTTCGGCATCCCCATCGACCAGGAGCCCGAGGCGCGCCACGCGATCACGCGCAAGCTCGGCGCGTTCAAGACCTCGATGCTGCAGGACGTCGAAGCCGGCCGGCCGCTGGAGATCGACGCGCTCGTCGGCGCGGTGCACGAGATCGGCCGCCACCTCGCGCTGCCCACGCCGAACCTCGACGCGCTGCTCGGGCTGGCGCGGCTGATGGCGCGCCAGCGCGGCCTCTATCCCGAGAGCCCCCCCGAGCCGGCCACGCCCGCCGCCGCCTGACGCGATGCCCACCATGGACCGCCACATCCTGAGCCCGCTGTTCGCGCCGCGCGCGATCGTCGTCTTCGCCGGCGCGCCCGAAGCGGCCGAACCCCCCACGCCGCTGGCGCGCACGCTGCAGCAGGCGCTGCGCAACGGCGGCTACACCGGCACGCTGACCTGGCTGGACATCGGCATGAGCGGCACGCTGGCCGACCTGGCTGCGTCGCGCGCCGACCTGGCGCTGATCGCGCTGCCGGCGGAGCAGATCGCCGCGGCGCTGGAGATCGTCGGCCGCATCCGCTGCCGCGCCGCGGCGGTGCTGACCTGCGGCCTCACGCCGGGGCAGTGCGAAGAGCTGCACACCATCGCGCGCCACCACGGCACGCTGCTGCTCGGGCCGAACAGCCTGGGCTTCCAGCGCCCGGCGCTGGGCCTGAACGCAAGCGTGCTCGGGCCACTCGCCGCGCCCGGGGCGATGGCGCTGGTGTCGCAGTCGGGCGCGCTGACGGCGGGCATCCTGGACTGGGCGCGCGGCAACGGCGTGGGCTTCTCGACCGTGGTCTCGCTCGGGCCGAACACCGCGGTCGAGCTGCCGCAGGTGCTGGACTTCCTGGCCAGCGACGCGCAGACGCAGAGCATCCTGGTCTACATGGAAGGCATACGCAGCGCGCGCCGCTTCGTCAGCGCGCTGCGCGCCGCCGCCTACGCCAAGCCGGTGGTGGTGCTGAAGGCCGGGCGCAAGCCGGCGGGCTCGCGCGCCGCGCTCACCCATTCGGCGGCCATCGTCGGCGCCGACGATGTGTTCGACACCGTGCTGCGCCGTGCCGGCGTGGTGCGGGTGCGCGCGTTCACGCAGCTGTTCTCGGCCGCCAAGTGCCTGGCCTCGCGCTTCCGGCCGGTGGGCCAGCGGCTGGCCATCGTCACCAACGGCGGCGGCCCCGGCGTGCTCGCCGCCGACTGGGCCGGCGAGATCGGGATCGAGGTCTCCGCGGTGCACGACCTGGGCGAGGACGCCGACGGCGCGCGCTACCGCGCCGCGCTCGACGCCGCGCTGAAGGACCGCGGCGCCGACGGCGTGCTGCTGATCCATTCGCCCAAGGCCGGCGGCGACCCCGAGGCGGTGGCGCGCGCGGTGGGCGCGGGCTTCTCGCCGGCGGCCAAGCCGGTGCTCGGCTGCTGGATCGGCGACGCGAGCGTGAAGCCCGCGCGCGAACACCTCAACGCCCTGGGGATGCCGAACTTCCGCACCCCGGAGGCCGGCGTCGACGCCTTCCACAGCATCGCCAGCCACTACCAGAACCAGCAGCTGCTGGCGCAGACGCCGCCGCCGCTGTCGGAGCTGGCGCCGCCGGACGCCGAAGGCGCGCGCCTGCTCATCGAGGGCGTGCTCGCCGAGCGCCGGCGCGTGCTCACCGAGATGGAGAGCAAGGCGCTGCTCGCGGCGTTCCACATCCCCGTCACGCGCACGATGCTCGCGCGCAGCGCGAACGAGGCGATGCTGATCGCGAGCCAGCTCGGCTACCCGGTGGCGCTGAAGATCGCGTCGCCCGACATCACGCACAAGAGCGACGTGCAGGGCGTGGTGCTGGACGTGCACACCGCCACCCAGGTGCGCGACCGCTACCTCGAGATGATGGACGCGGTGGCGCGCGCGCAGCCGGCGGCGCGCATCGAGGGCGTCACGGTGCAGCCGATGGCCGGCCGGCCGCGCGCGGGACACCCGCGCGAAGGCGCGGGCACGGGATCGACACGCGAAGGCGTGGGGCCGGCGCGCGAGGTCTTCATCGGGCTGAGCACCGACGAGCCCTTCGGCCCGGTGATCACCTTCGGCGCCGGCGGCACGATGGTCGAGCTGCTCGCCGACCGCGCGCTCGAGCTGCCGCCGCTGAACCAGTTCCTCGCGCGCCGGCTGATCGAGCGCTCGCGCGTGGCCGAGGCGCTGGGCGAATGGCGCGGCGCGCCGCCGGCCGACGTGGCCGCGCTCGAGCGCATCCTGCTGCGCGTCTCGGAGATGGTGTGCGAGCTGCCGCAGCTGCGCGAGATGGACATCAACCCGATCCTCGTCGACGCCGACGGCGCGGTGGCGGTGGACGCGCGCATCGTCGTCGACCAGACGCCGGCCACCTCGGGCGGCGCGAGCCATTACGCGCACCTGGCGATCCTGCCCTACCCGGCGAGCCAGGAGCGCGACTGGCCGCTCAAGGGCGGCGGGATGTACACGATCCGCCCGATCCGGCCCGACGACGCCGAGATGCTGCAGACCTTCGTGCGCGGCATGTCGGCCGAGAGCCGCTACTTCCGCTTCGCCAGCGCGATGCCCGAGATGCCGGCGCGCATGCTCGCGCGCTACACGCTGATCGACTACGACCGCGAGATGGCGCTGGTGGCGGTGATCAAGGAGCGCCACACCGCGGCCGACGGCAGCGTCGGCGACGCCGAGCGGCTGATCGGCGTCTCGCGCTACATCACCAACCCCGACCAGACCAGCGCCGAGTTCAGCCTGGCGGTGGCCGACGACTTCAAGGGCCAGGGCCTGGGCTCGCGGCTGATGCTGTCGATCATCGAGATCGCGCGCAGCAAGGGCCTGACCGAGATCGTCGGCATGATCCTGGTGAACAACACCAACATGCTGCGCCTGATGACGCACCTGGGCTTCAGCGTCGCGGCGTATCCGGAAGACCCGGACTTCAGGCTCGCGACGCTGCGGCTGTAGCGCGGGGCGAACCGGCGGCGGCAGGGTCAGCCCGCGCGCGCGAGACGCGCTCGGGCCTTCGTCAGGCGTCGGGGTCCGCGCAGGCGGACCCCGACGTCCCGACTCAGTCGATCAGGCTGCCGTCGTCGGCGAAGAAGGGGAACGGCCCGGCGTGCTCGGCGACGCAGGCCTGGTGGCTGACGAACCCGGCTCCGGTCCACCAGTGCAGCAGGTAGCCGGGAGGCTCCATCCTGAAGCGGCTCGGCGCGTCGGCACGCAGGTCCAGCGCGACCTGGTGCGCCGTGCTCGGGCCAGTCATCGCCGCGCGCCCGCCCACCCGGGCCTGGATGTTGCGATGCAGGTGTCCGCACAGCACGAGTTCGACCTGCGGATGGCGCGCGACGATCTCGGCGAATTCGTCGCGCCCGGCCAGGCCGAGCTGGTCCATGTGGCCGATGCCGGTGACGAACGGCGGGTGGTGCATCAGCACGACGGTGGGCCGCTGCGGCTGGCGCGCCAGCGCGGCGTCCAGCCACGCGAGACGCTCTTCACACAGCGCGCCGCCGCCCTGCATCGGCACCACGGTGTCCAGGCCGACGATGCGCACCGGGTATGGCGTGTCGACCGTGAAGTGCAAGAAGCCCTCGGCCGGCAGGTAGGCATGGTCGGCGAAGGCGGCGCGCAGCGCGGCCCGGTTGTCGTGGTTGCCGGGGATCACGATCAGCGGCGGGACGAGCGGCGCGAGCAAGGCGCGCAGGTGCGCGTATTCCTCGGCGCGGCCGAGGTCGACCAGGTCACCGGTGACGACGATCAGGTCGGGCTGCGGGTCGAGCCGGCCCAGCGCGGCCACGCAGCGCTCGAGCATCGAAGCCGTGTCCACCCGGCCGTAGGCGAGCGTGCCGGGCAGCTTGACGTGGGTGTCGGTGATCTGCGCGATCAGCATGGCGCGTCTCCTTGGCGCTACAGGACGGGCAAATCCTGGGCATCGACGCGCAGGCCCAGCCGCTCGCCGATCTGCAGCGGCCGGCGCACCGCGCCTTCGAGGACCACCGTCTGCGCATCGCCGAGGTCGACCAGCACGCGGCTGCGGTCGCCGAGGAAGAACGCCGCCGTAACGGTGCCGTGCAGGTCGGCGCCTGCCCCGGCCTCGGCGATGCGGACGTGCTCGGGGCGGAACAGGATCTCGCGCGCCGCCTCCGGCCCACCCGGCCACGCGATGCGTCCGCCGGCGCAATGGAACGAACCGCCGGCCATGTGCCCGGGCAGGCGGTTCATCGTGCCGATGAAGTCGGCGACGAAGCGCGACGCCGGCCTCTGGTAGACCTCGCGCGGGCTGCCGACCTGCTCGACCCGGCCGTGCGACATCACGACGATGCGGTCGCCGAGCGCCATCGCCTCGGCCTGGTCGTGCGTGACGTAGACCGAGGTGATGCGCAGGCGGCGCAGCAGCGTGCTGATCTCGACGCGCAGCGCGTCGCGCAGCCTGGCGTCGAGCGCCGTCAGCGGCTCGTCCAGGAGCAGCGCGCGCGGCCGCACCGCCAGTGCCCGCGCCAGCGCAACGCGCTGGCGTTGTCCGCCCGAGAGCTGATCGACGCTGCGGTCCGCGAGCGGCTCGATGCGCATCATCGCGAGCATTTCGCGGACGCGCGTCTCGCGCTCTGCGGCCGGCGTCCTGCGCAGCTTGAGGCCATAGCCGATGTTCTGGGCGACGCTCATGTTCGGGAACAGCGCGTACGACTGGAACACCATGCCGACGTTGCGCCGCTCGATGCCCAGCGCAGTGACGTCGTCGCCGTCGAACAGGACGCGGCCGCCGGCATCGGGCTGCTCCAGGCCGGCGATCAGGCGCAACGTGGTGGTCTTGCCGCAGCCCGAGGGGCCGAGCAGCACGAGCGTCTCGCCGGCCTCGATGCGCAGGTCCAGCGGCTCGAGCACGCGCGTGCCGTCGTCGAAGGTCTTGCTGCAGGCTTGCAGCGTGATGGAAAGCGAAGCGGCGGGCTGGGTCACGGCGACTCCGGGGCGGGCGGGTTCATGTCGACGCCGAGGCGGGTCTGGCGCGGCCGGGCGAGCACCTGCATGGCGAGCAGCATCGGCACGATGACGACGAAGAAGATGAGGGTGTAGGCACTGCCGATCTCGAGCCGCAGCGACGCATAGGCATCGGCCAGGCCGACCGGCAGCGTCTTCGTGAACGGCGTGTGCAGCAGCCAGGTCATGTTGAACTCGCCCAGCGACAGCGTCACGACCATCAGCGAGCCGGCCAGGATGCCGTTGCGGCAGTTCGGCAGCACCACGTCGAAGAAGCGGCGAACGAATCCGGCGCCCAGAGATGCCGCGCCCTCCTCCAGCGTGCGCAGATCGATGGCCGCCAGCACGGCGACGACCGAGCGCACCATGAACGGCAGCGTGAACAGCACGTGCCCCACGAGGATGAAGGTCCACGAGCTGCGGAAGTTGCCCAGCGCGCCGTAGGTCGTGATCAGGGCCAGCGCGGTGGCCAGCCCGGGCACGGCGACCGGCATCACGAGCAGCTCTTCCGCAAGGCGTGTCCAGCGGCTGCGGCCGCGCGCCAGCGCGTAGGCGGCGGGCACGCCGAGCAGCAGGCACATACCCAGGCACGCGAGCGCAATGCCGATGGACAGGAACAAGGTGTCGCGGTAGCCCGTCCAGACCTCGACGATCCAGCGCAGCGTCAGGCCGCTGCCGACGCCTTCGAAGTAGTTGACGGTGACACCGGCCAGCGCCGACAGCAGCACCGGCACGACGAGAAAGGCGCTCACTGCGAGCGTGAACGCGAGTTGCAGCCGATAGAGCAAGGTCTTGCGCACGACCTCGACCTCAGCCCGCGGCCGCGACCGTCGATCCGGCCGCGCTGCGCGCCAAGGCCAGCACGAGCCAGGTCACGGCGCCGAGCACGAAGCTGAGCGCGGCGGCCATCGCGATGTTCGCCGACAGCGTGAACTCGGTATAGATCACCATCGGCAGGACGTCGATGCGCGCGGCCAGCGTGAACGCGGTGCCGAAGGCGCCCACCGCGGTGGCGAAGCAGATCGCACCGGCCGAGATGACAGCCGGCTTGAGGCCGGGCAGGATCACGTCGCGCACGACCTGCCACGACGATGCGCCCAGCGACCGGGCCGCTTCCTCGAGGCGCGGATCGAGCTTCTCGGCCGCCGCCATCAGCGTCAGGATCGTGCGCGGGATCGAGAAGTAGACGTAGCCCATGAACAGGCCCGCGAGCGAGTAGGCGAAGACGAGCCGGTCGCCGGTGAGCGCCTCGGTGATGCGGCCGATCAGCCCCTGGCGGCCCGCCAGCATGATCACCATGAAGCCGACGACGACGCCGGGGAAGGCCAGCGGCAGCGTGAGCATCGCGACCAGCGCCGCGTGGCCCCGGAAGCGGTGGCGCTGCAGGAACACGCCGGCCACACCGCTGACGATCAAGGTGACCAGCGTCGTCGCCGTGGCCACCGCCAGCGTCGCGAGCAGCGCGCGGAAGTAGCCGGCGTCGGTGGCGATGGCGGCGTAGGCCCGCCATCCCATGGAGCCGGTACCGCCGATCACGAACAGGCGAGCCATCGGCAGGATGAAGAAGGCCGCGAAGAAGGCCGCTGCGGGCAGCAGCATCAGGAGAGGGATGCGTTCTTCGCGGCGCACGGCGGACTCTCGCTTACTGCACTTCGGCCTGGTAGCGCAAGACGATCTTGGCCTGCGCGGCGGCCAGCTTCTTCAGGTCGACCGGCTTGGCGCGTGCGTACTCGCTGTCGGGCAGGAACTTGGCCTTGGCCTGCTGCGACAGACGGTCGGCGAACACCGGGCGCAGGAAGGCATTGCCCCACATCGCCTGGCTCTCGTCGCTGAGCACGAAATCGAGAATCTTCTTCGCGTTGTCCGGGTTCGGGCCGTTCTTGACCAGCCCCATCACGTACGGGAAGACCAGCGTGCCCTCCTTCGGGATCACGAAGCGCACCGGCGCCTTGTCGGTGTATTCGCCGCGGTAGGCGTTGAAGTCGTAGTCGAGCAGGATCGGGATCTCGCCCGAGATCACGCGCGCGTACGAGGTCTGCTTGGGCACGATGGGCTGGTTCTTCGCCAGCGCCTTGAAGAACTTGATGCCCGGATCGAGGTTGTCGTAGCTGCCGCCGAGCGCCAGGTTGACCGCCATCACGCCGAGCTGGCCGACGGCCGCGGAGGTCGGGTCGAGATAGCCGACCAGCCCCTTGTATTCGGGCTTGAGCAGGTCGGCCCAGCTTTGCGGCACCGGGACCCGGCCCAGCGCAGCGGTGTTGACGAACAGGCCGAGCGTGCCGGAGTGGATCGTGAACCAGTAGCCCGCGGGGTCCTTCAGGTCGGCCGGGATCTTGTCCCAGTTCTTCGGCTTGTAGGGCGCCAGCACGCCGGCGTCCTTTGCCGGGTCGGCCGCGATGCCTCCGAGGTAGGTAACGTCGGCCACCGGATGCGCCTTCTCGGCGATGAGCGCGGCGATGGCCTGGCCCGAGTTCTTGTTGTCGGGCGGAACCTGGATGCCCAGGCGGGCGTCGATCGCCTTCAGCTGCGAACCCCAGTCGGCCCATTCGGGCGGGCAGTTGTAGCAGACGGCCTGCTGCGGCTGCGCGTGGGCGATGCCGAGCGCGGACCAGCCGAGCGCGGCGACGAGGGCAAGACGCTTGAATGTCGAGAACGACATGATGGATTCCTTCAGGGTGGGAAAACGGGGGTGGCGGCGCTCTCGGTGTCGGCGTTGGCGACGACCAGCCGAACACCCGCGCGCGATAGCAGTTCCTCGATGGCGGGCGGAACGGGGCCGTCGGTGAAGACGACGCTGGCCTCGGTGATGTGCCCGGCGCGGACCGTCGCGCCGCGGCCGAACTTGGAGCGGTCCAGCACCAGGAAGCGCTGGCGGCAATGGCGCTCGAGCTCGCCGCGCATGTGAGCCTCGTCGTGGTCGAAGTCGAGCAGGCTGCCGTCGTCACCGACGCCGCCGACGCCGTAGATCCCGATGTCGACCGCGAAGCTGCGGAAGAAGCCGTGCGCCTCGCCCGCGATCACGTCGCAATCGAGGTTGCGCAGGCGCCCGCCGGCGATCGTCAATTCGCACGACGGATTGCAGCTGAGCGCGAGCGCAGCATGGAGGTTGTTCGTCATCACTCGCAGATGCCGCTTGTGCACGAGCGCGCGCGCGCATTGCTCGGGCGTGGTGCCGATGCCGAGGAACAGCGACGCCTCGTCCGGCACGAGGCACGCCACGCAACGTGCGATGCGCAGCTTCGCGTCGTGGTTCAACACCTGCCGCTGCGCGTAGGCCATGTTCTCGGCCACCGGCGGCATGTCGATGCCGCCGTGCCGCCTGCGGCACAGCCCGCGTTCGCACAGCAGGTTCACGTCGCGGCGGATCGTCTGCGTCGTGACGCCGAACTGCTGCGCGAGGTTCTCGACGGACTGGAAACCTTGGCGCCGTACGCGCTCGAGGATCCGGTCGACGCGCGAGCCGGAGCCGAGCTCGTCGATTGCGACGATCTCGCGCGCTTCGGGTCCGGCGGTGTTCATACGAGCATGTTCGGCGCTCGATATGGCAGTGCCGTGACGTTCACATGAACATCGGATGTCGCTGCGCGTCGCGACCCTTCGACGCGGCCCCGATGCTGGGCAAGTTCGTCGCCCCGGAACGACGACCCCGGGATCGACATCGCCCTGTCATCGAGCCGGGCCAGAGTCTCGTCCTCCAAACAGACGCCGGGCCGCGTCGGCTTGGCCTTGCGCGGGAGATTCAGCGCCGTAGACGACCGGCGCAGACGTCACGGCGGCGGTCGCGGCCGCAGCGATCGACGGCGCGCGAAGTTCGACTTCAGTGCCGGCCGCCGCGGACCGATATGCAGCGAGCAGCCGGGCTCGACGCGAACTGCTCAACGAGGAGTGAACTGCTCATGAATGCGCCTCTGTCCACGCCGGCCATGGCGGCCTTGCGAAGGAGTCTCGACGAGGCCCTCAGGACCCAGTCCGTCGCCCAGGTCCTGACGCGCCACGCGCTTCAGGCCCACTACCAGCCGATCGTCCGACTGAAGGACGGCATGGTGATGGGCCACGAGAGCCTGATCCGCGGGCCGGCGGATTCGCCGCTGCGCGCCCCCGACGCCCTCTTTCGCGCCGCGCGCGCCGAAGGGCTCACGCTGCGCCTGGAGCAGGCCTGCCTCAACGAAGGGCTGCGTTCGTGGACCAGCCACGGCCAGGACAGGCGCCTGTTTGTCAATCTCAGCGCCGACTCGGTCGTCAAGCTCGTCGAGAGCCTGACGCTGACCGGCGTGATCCAGGCGCTGGATGCCTTCGGAGTCGCGCCGTCGGCGCTGGTCATCGAGATCACCGAACACGAGCATGTCGCCGACCTGCCCCGGCTCATCGAGGTGGCGTCGGCCCTGCGCGCGCGAGGGCTGCGCTTCGCGCTCGACGACTTCGGCGACGGACGGTCCAGCCTGCGCCTGTGGGCCGAGCTGCTGCCCGAGATCGTGAAGATCGACAAGTACTTCATCCGCGGCGTGAACAGCGAGGCGGTGAAGATCCAGACCCTGAAGGGTCTGGCTCGCTTCGCCGAGACCTTCGGCACGACGCTGGTGGCCGAGGGCATCGAGACCGAGGCCGAGCTGCGCACCGTGCGCGACCTCGGCATCGAGCTCGGTCAGGGTTACTTCCTCGGGCTGCCGGATCCGCTCCCGGCCACCGCCGTGCTGGCGCCCGCGGGCGAGGTGATCGCCAGTGCGGAGATCGCGGTACTGCCCGAGATGACCCGGGCGGCAGGCGCCGGCATCACGGTCGAACGGCTGGTCAACATCGTGGCGCCGATCCGGCCCGAGCTGTCCGTCGACGAGGTCGCCAAGGCTTTCGCCGACAGCGCCGAACTGCGCGGCGTCGCCCTGGTCGAGAACGGCCGCCCGGTCGGCCTGCTCAACCGCCAATCATTCGTCGACCGCTACGCGAAGCCTTACGCGAAGGAGCTCTACGGCCGCAAGCCCTGCATCATCTTCGCCAACACGACGCCGCTGCTGCTCGACAAGCACACCGGGCTGGACGCGCTGACGGCGGTGCTGACCTCTTCCGACCAGCGCTACCTCGCCGACGGCTTCATCGTCACCGAAGGCGGGCGCTACCTGGGCCTGGGCTTCGGCGACCAGCTCGTCAGAGTCGTCACCGAGGCGCGCATCGAAGCGGCGCGGCATGCGAATCCGCTGACCTTCCTGCCCGGCAACATTCCGATCACCGAACACATCGAGCGGCTGCTCGAGAGTGGCGGCGCGTTCGTCGCCTGCTACGGCGACCTGAACGACTTCAAGCCGTACAACGACCACTACGGCTACTGGCGCGGCGACGAGATGATCCGCCTCGTCGCGCGCACGCTGGTGTCGCATTGCGACCCGCGACGCGACTTCGTCGGCCATGTCGGCGGCGACGACTTCGTCGTGCTCTTTCAGAGCGACGACTGGCTCGACCGCTGCGAGCGCATCGTCGCGACCTTCAACGAAGGTGCACGGCTGCTGTTCGACGCCGAGGCGCTGGCGCGCGGCGGCATCGAGGCCGAGGACCGGCACGGCGTGATGCGCTTCTTCAAGTGCACCACGCTGTCGGTCGGTGCGGTGCCGGTCCGCCCGGGCCAGTTCAGCCGGCCCGAACAGGTGGCCTCCGCCGCGGCGGCCGCCAAACACAAGGCCAAGCTCTCCAGCCTCGGCCTGGCGATCGAAGGCGCCTGACTGCGGCGGCGGGAACCGGCGGCGGACGCTCGACCCGCCGCCGCCCGATCCGGGGTCAGAACGCGTCGGACCAGGTGACGACGTCCTGCTGGTTGGCGGCCAGGCCGTTGAAGTTGGTGCCATACCACCAGTAGATCGTCTGCTGGGCGTTGGTGTCGGTCCAGCTGGCGTGGACCCGGCCGTCGCTGTCGGCAGCGATGTCGGTGTAGTCACCGATGAAGCTGCCCTGGAAGTTGTAGCGCGTGTTGATCGGCTTGCCGGTCGCCACCTTGGTGACGCCGGTGCTCAGATTCGTGACCACGTAATCCAGCTTGGCGTTGTTGACGTAGGCGCCCGTCTGTAGGCAATGAATGCTGCCGGCGGGGTCGTAGGCGGCGCAGGATTGCCATGGCGACACCACGTCGGCGACGTAGGCGCCCATGTAGACCGCGCCGCTGGGCGATGCGGCCACCGCCGGGAAGAAGGAATCGACGCGGTGCACGTTGGGCGTCAGCGTCACCGGCGGCCCGTAGCCGATCGGCGTGCGGTCTGCGGCGTCGAGCGCCGGAAAGATGGGCAACGGGGAGCTCCAGGTCGCGCCGCCGTCGGTGCTGCGGCTGTAGACGGCTTGCGCGTGCGTTCCGGTGCCGTAGCCGAAGCCGTCGGGGCTGTAGCTGGTCGCGCTGTCCTTCATGTTCGACGACCAGGCCACGTACAGCGAGCCGTCGGCCGCCACGGCGGCGGCCGGGAAGCTGTTGACGCGGAAGCGGGCGTTGGCGATCGGGACGATGTCGGCCAGTGGCGCCACCTCGACCGGCTTGCTCCAGCTTGCCCCGCCGTCGCCCGACTTGACCATCCAGATGCTGTCGTAGGCAGACAGCCGCTTCGCGCCGTCCCAGAACACGTACACCGTGCCGTCGGCGCCGATCACCGGCCGCGAGCCCTGGCCGTAGAGCACGTTGCCGGAGATCAGCTGCGGATCGCTGAAGGTGGCGCCACCGTCGCTCGAATAGGCCAGCGCAATCGGCGACTGCACGTACGAGCCCTTGACCGGGTTGAACACGAAGCGCGTCCAGCTGACATAGACGCGATCGCGGAACGGGCTGCCCGCATGGTGGTCGGCAACGATCCATTCCTTGTCGTTGAAGACCGCTGGCGAGGTGGTGGCGTTGATGAAGGTCGGTGGGCCCCAGGTCAGCGTGCCGTCGGCAGCGAAGCTGCCCTTGTTGACGGCCACCGTGTTGGGCGCGGAGGCGCGATTGAAACCCAGTCCGGCGTAGTAGACATGGCCCTGGCTGTCGAAGCTGAGCGCGGGGTCGCCGCCGGCGTCGTAGTTCCCTCCGGCCAGGCGGGTGACACCGGGGATCAGGGTCCCGAGGTGCTGCGGGTCGCTGCTCAGGCCAGCCCAGGTCGTGCCGCGATCGTTGGAGTAATAGGTTCCCGAGTAACCGTCGCCCAGCGCGCTGCACGGTGTGCTGCCAACCATGCAGGACCAGGTCCTGGAAACGTAGTCGTTGGCCGAACCGACGACGCGCAACGCATTGTTCGGATCGACCGCGATGCTGGTTTCGTTCTGTGGTGCACCGGCGGTGTCCTGGTTCATCACGACGTCCGGCGCCAGGATGACGCCGCCGTCTGCCGGGTCGCCCAACGTGGCGCCGTCGGGCGCCAGCACGCTGGCGACCCCGTCGTCGACTTCCGCCTCGATGAAGGCCGACATCCGGATTTGCAGCCCGGCGGTGCCGTTGACTGCCGCAACTTTGCCCTTGAGCGTGGTGATGTCGTAGCCCATGCTGCCGGCGGCAGCACCTGCAGCGTGTGCGTCACCGATGCCGCCGCCGGCATAGCCGAGCATCACCGCCGCCGTGACGGCGAGCAGCAAAGAGGATGGAATCGAGCGCTTCATGTCGCCTCCCAAGGGTCGTTGCCGAGCAATCGTTCGCCCGCCCGGAGCCGATCGACGGCATCCGCTCGCTGGCGACTCGATTTAGCACGTGACCTCCGGCGCAGGCCAGAGCAGAATCCAGAATCACCCCCAAGAACTTGGGGGGGAAACAGCAGTCATCGGGCGAACCGGCGATCGCTGGCGCGGTCCCGGTCGGGAGCCCTCATCGCTTCAGCACCTTGGCCACCGCGTTCGGCCGCAGCCGGAATGCATCCGGCATCCCCGAGCCGAGCAGCGGGCGCAGATACATGCGGAAGGCGTCGGTGATGTCGGTGCCGCTGGCGGCGATGAACTCGTCTTCCATCGTGCGCGTCTTGCCTGCCACCGCCGACAGCGGCAGCAGTTCGTAGTCGACCGAGTAGAAGCCGGTGCGCTTGATCGCCACCGAGCCGTCGCGGTCGCCCCACATCGCGTACTGCACCGCCTTTTCGCCGACCTCGCGCGCCTCGCGCTGGTCGACGTCGCTGACGCAGCCGACGAAGCTGCGCTGCAGGTAGCCGAAGGTGTCGCCGCGCACGCGCTTGATCTTCAGCCTGGCCCGGATCTCCTCGCACAGCAGGTCGGCGAGCGCGCCGCTGCCGCTGAGCTGCACGTTGCCGTGGGCGTCGCGCTCGAGGTCCTTCGCCAGGCTGGCCAGGATGGGCTGGCCGCTGGCATCGTGGATGCCTTCGCTGACCGCGATCACGCAGCGGCCGAGGCGGTCGTGGACGGCCTTGACGTCGGCGAGGAAGTCGTCGATGACGAAGTTGCGCTCGGGCAGGTAGATCAGGTGCGGGCCGTCGTCGGGGAACTTCTTGCCCAGCGCCGACGCCGCGGTCAGGAAGCCGGCGTGCCGGCCCATCACGACGCCGACGTAGATCCCCGGCAGCGCGGCGTTGTCGAGGTTCGCGCCGGCGAAGGCCTGGGCGACGAAGCGCGCCGCCGACGGAAAGCCCGGCGTGTGGTCGTTGAGCACGAGGTCGTTGTCGATCGTCTTCGGGACGTGGATGCAGCGCAGCGGGTAGCCGGCCTTCGCCGCCTCCTCGGCGACGATGCGCACGGTGTCGCTCGAGTCGTTGCCGCCGATGTTGAAGAAGTGCTCGATCTCGTGCGCGGCGAGCACCTTGAACATCTCGCGGCAGTAGGCCAGATCGGGCTTGTCGCGGGTGCTGCCCAGCGCCGCGGCCGGCGTGCCCGCGACCAGCTCGAGGTTGTGGCTGGTCTCCTGCGTCAGGTCGACGAAGTCCTCGTCGACGATGCCGCGCACGCCGTGGCGCGCGCCGTAGACGCGGCGGATGCCCTGGTGGCGGCGCGCCTCGAGCACGATGCCGACGAGCGACTGGTTGATCACCGCGGTGGGGCCGCCGCCCTGGGCGACGAGAATCTTTCCGGACGACATGGCGCTGGGTACCTCCGGCGCCGATTGTGCGTCAGCGCCCGTGCCGCGCCGCCGCGTCAGCCGCCGCGCCCGGCCGCGTAGACGGCCGCCTGCACGCGCGAGCTGAGCGAGAGCTTGCGCAGGATGTGCTGGACATGGATCTTCACCGTCGCCTCGGCGATGAGGAGCGCGCGCGCGATCTCCTTGTTGCTCGCGCCGCGCGCGATCTGGGCCAGGATCTCGCGCTCGCGCGGCGACAGGCTCTCGATCGGGTCCGCGCTCGCCGGCGCGGCGCCGGCGCTGGTGGTGGCACGGAACGCGTCGGCCAGCTTGGCCGTCATCTCCGGGCTGAGCGTCGAGACACCGCGCGCCGCGCGCTCGATCGCGCTCGCCAGCATCTCGCCGTCCACCGTCTTGAGGAGGTAGCCGCGCGCACCGGCGCGCAGCGCGGCGGCCAGATCCTCGGCGTCCTCGCTCACCGTCAGCATCAGCACCTGTGCCGCCGGCGCCACCTCGCGCAGCCCGGGCAGCGCGGCCACGCCGTCGACACCGGGCAGGTTCTTGTCGAGCAGGATCACGTCGGGCCGCGCTGCGCCGGCACGGCGTTGCGCCTCGCCGGCGTCGCCGGCTTCGGCGACGACCTCGAAGCGCGGGTCGGCCGACAGCAGCGCGATCAGCCCGCGCCGGAACAGCGTGTGGTCGTCGACCACCATCACGCGGATGGTGCTCATGTCGTCGCGACGGCCGCGGCGGCGCCTGCGTCCACGGCTGGCATCGGCGGCAGCGTCAGCACGACGCGGGTGCCGCCCTCGGCCGCCGGCTCGACGCTGACGCTGGCGATGCGCGCGGCGCGCTCGCGCATGATGCGCAGCCCGACATGGGTCTCGTCGTCGGCATTCGCCGCGGCGCCGGGGCCGCAGCCGTCGTCGCGCACGCTCACGCGCCAGCGCGGCGACTGCTGCACGTCGACCCAGACCCGGCGCGCGCGCGCGTGCTTGCGCACGTTCGACAAGGCCTCCTGCACGACGTGCAGCACCTGCACCTGGACGTCGGGCGCGAGCGGCAGCGCGTCGCCCTCGATCGCGAGCCGGGTCTGCAGCCCGGTCTGGTGCTCGAACTTGCGCAGCGTGGTCTGCAGCGCGGGCGCGATGTCCTCGGCGTTGGTGCGCGTGCGGAAGTGCAGCAGCAGCTCGCGCACGTCGCCGGTGCTCTCGTGCACGCCGGCGTCGAGCTCGTCGACGACGCGCTCGACCTGCGCGGCCTGGCCGCGGCGCAGCGCGTCGCGCAGCAGCTGGACCTGGATCTTCAGGAAGGCCAGGCTCTGCGCGATCGAGTCGTGCAGCTCGCGTGCGAGCAGGCCGCGCTCCTCGGCCACCGCCGCCTCGCGCTCGAGCGCGGCGGCGCGCAGGCCCTCCATCGCGCCGGCCAGGTGCGCGGCCAGCGCCTCGAGCAGCGCGCGGTCGTCGTCGCTCAGGCGCGGCTCGCCGCGGTAGAAGAGGTCGACCTCGGCGAGCAGGCGCTCGTGCTGGCGCACCGGCACGCTGAGCAGGTTCTCGAAACCGGCGCGCGCGCAGTGGTCGAAGCGCGCGTCGCTGCGGATCGCGATCACGCGCGTGCGCGCCGCCGCGTTCGTCTGGCCGCACAGGCAGGCGCCGGTGGGCACGCAGGCCTCGCCGTCGATCAGGGCCTGCGGCAGGCAGTCGCTGGCGAGCAGCAGGTAGCGCCGGTTCGACTCGTCGGCCCAGCGGATCGCCGCGGCATCGGCGTGCGCGGCCTCGCGCAGCCGGCGCACGAAGCCCTGCGCCAGCTCGTCCAGCGTGGCGGCGCGCGACGCGAACGCGCTCGCGTCGTAGAGCACGGCCAGGCGCGCGCGCTGGGCCTCGAGGCCCAGCGTCTTCTCGCGTACCTTGGCCTCGAGGTTCTGGTACAGGCCCTGCAGCGTCCCGGCCATCCGGTTGAAGCCGGCGGCGAGCGCGCCGAACTCGTCGTGCGACGCGACGTCGACACGGGCCGACAGGTCGCCGGCCTCGGCGCTGGCGAGCCCGCGCTGCAGCCGCGCGAGCGGGTCGAAGACGAACAGGTAGGCGGCGTAGAGCAGGCTCACCGCGGACGCGATCGCGAGGCCCATCATCGCGAGCTGGACCGCGTTCAGGATCGCGGTCCAGCGCGAGAGCTGCCCTTCGATCGCGAGGACGAAGGCGTCGACGCGCTGGACGAACGCGTCCGCCTCGGCCGCGGCGGCGGCCGGCGCCGGCGCCGGCTCGGCGGTCCAGCGCCGGCGCAAGGTCTGCCAGTCCCGCTGCACCTCGGCAAAGGCCGCGGCCGAGCGCGCGTCCTGCGGCACCGACAGCGGACGCGCGGGGTCGCCGCTCTTCAGCAGCGCCAGGCTCTGCTCGAAGCGCTGCAGCTGCGCGTCGCGGCGCGCGCGGTCGCCACCGGCCAGCGTCTGCGCCAGGCGCCAGGTCTGCATGCGCATGCGGCCGGCTTCGTTCACCGCCGCCGCGCCGCCTTCGAGGCGCCAGGTCAGCGCCAGCGTGACGGCGATCGAGGCCAGCGCGAGCACGAACAGGCTGCCGCCGAGCAGGCCGAGCTTGCGCGTCAGCGTCCAGGGTCCGCGCATGGGCTCTCAGCGGATGCCGCGGCGGCGCGCCATCTCGTCGGCCATGCGCTCGAGCCCGGCGGCGTCGGTCGCGGCGGCGACCGGCGGGTAGGCGAGCG
>MEGM01000040.1:18013-25031 GCA_001725505.1 Rubrivivax sp. SCN 70-15
GCCAGCGCGGTGCGCAGCGCGGCCCACAGCCCGGCCATCGCCTCGTGATCGGCATGCAGCCGGTCGGCCAGCGCGCCCTGGCCGAGCGCGCGCAGTGCCGGGAACACGTGGCGTTCCTCGTCTTCGTGGTGGTTCGGCGCGGCGCGGTCGAAGTAGCGCATCACGTCGCGCGCTGCCTGGCGCGCCGACGCGTCGGCGCCGGCCTCGGACAGGTGCCCGGCCAGGCGCTCGATCAGCCCGAGCATGCGCTCGACACGCTCGTGGCAGGCCTCGAGCATCTCGAAGGGCTGCTCGAAGCCGGCGCCTGGGGCCGCGTGCAGCACGAGGGGCGAACTCACGACGGCCTCAGCGCAGCAGCGTCGCCAGCCCGGCCGACGGATCGTGCCGGACCGCGACCGTGGCGATGTAGACGAAGACCGCCAGCGCCGCGATGTAGAAGAACGCACGCTGACCGGTCGTGCGGCCGCGCTTGAGCGCGAACGAGCCGAGCACGATGTAGACCGGAAGCGCGAGCAGCTTCGCACCGAGCCAGCCGTCGCGCAGCGGGTTCAGCGCGAGCAGCGCCCACATCGTGGCGCCGGCGGCGAGGAGCAAGGTGTCGATCACGACGCTGGCGCGGCGCACTGGCACGGCCATCGGCCAGCGCCCGCCGCTGAGCACGCCGATGCCGCGCGCCGCGAACAGCGACCCGCTGGCCAGCACCAGCGTCACGTGCGCGAGCTTGATCGGCACGAACCAGGGCAGGAGATCCATGGGCCGCCATCATGCACCCGCGCGCACGGCCGCGATGACGCCAGGGTCGCCACCGGCGCCGCTCAATGCAGCACGAGCAGCGGCAGCTTGCTGCTCGACAGCACGGCCTTGGTCTGCGAGCCGTAGAGGAACTCGCCGAAAGCGCCGCGGCCATGGGTGACCATCACGATCAGGTCGCAGCCGCGCGATTCGGCGGCCTCGATGATCGCGCGATCGATGCGCGGCACGCGGTCGTAGTAGCCGTCGAACGGCACCCCGGCCTCCTTGGCGCTGCGCTCGAAGCGCGACAGCACCTCCTGCGCGTGGGCCTGCGTCATCACCTCGTGATCGCGCGCGTCGTCCTCGATCGACTGGACCGAGCGCGGGCCCAGCGGCAGCGGCGGCATCGGCTCGGCGACGAAGCCGGTGATCGCCGCGCCGAGCTGGCGCGCGAGGTCGATGCTGGCGACGATGGCGCGCTCGCTGAGCTCGCTGCCATCGACGGGAACCAGAAGGCGTCGGTACATGGTGGGCTCCTCGGCGCCGCCGATCGGGGCGCGGCATGGGTGGCACTCTAGGCGGCGCCCCGTCGAGACGTTTTGCTCAGGCGCAAACCCGGGCCGATCAGGCCGGCACCGCCGCCGGCGTGAGCAGCCGCTCGACGAGCTCGCGCACGGCGACGATGCGCTCGCCGAAGGGCAGCGCGCCGACGCCGCGGAAGAACAGGCCCTTCTTCAGGTCGCCGCGCAGCCCGGCGGCGAGCTGGGTGTCGATGCAGAACTGGCCCCAGCCGGGCAGCCCGTCGCGCAGTCCGCACTGCGCCAGGCAGTCGAAGGCCAGCGTGCAGCGCGGCTTCCTGTGCACGCCGGCCTGCAGCCGCGGCTCGGCGGCCAGGTAGTTGACGAGCCAGGGCGTGCGCACCGCGCGCGCGGGCAGCCCGGCGACGCTGGTGAACTCCACCAGGTCCTCGTCGCGCGCCTGCGCCAGCACCTGCTTGAACAGCGGGTGCGCGTCGCATTCCTCGGTCGCGACGAAGGGCGTGCCGAGCTGCACCGCAGCCGCGCCGAGCGCCTGCAGCCGGGCGATGTCCTCGAAGCTGCGGATGCCGCCGGCGGCGATCAACGGCACCTCGCGCTCGATGCCGGCGCCACGCAGGAAGGCCAGCGTCTGCGGGATCACGTTCTCGAAGTCGAAGCGCGGGTCGGTCAGGTCGGCGACCCTGGCCGCGCCGAGGTGGCCGCCGGCCCAGCGCGGGTGCTCGATGACGATCGCGTCGGGCAGGCGCTGCTTGCGTTCCCACTTCTTGACCACCAGCGCGACGCCGCGCGCGTCGGACAGGATGGGGATCAGCGCGGCGCGCGGATGCTCGCGCGCCAGCTCGGGCAGGTCGCGCCAGCTCGGGCAGGTCGAGCGGCAAGCCGGCGCCGACGACCACCGCGTCGATGCCGGCCTCGAGCGCGCGCGTCACCGACGGCGCGTACTCGCCCACGGCGCGCATCACGTTCACCGCGAGCAGGCCGCGCCCCTGCGCCAGCGCGCGCGCGGCGCGGATCTCGCGTTCCAGCGCCTCGAGGTTGGCGGCGTCGATCGCGGCCTTGTCGGCGGCGCCGGCGCGGCCCGAATGGCAGGGCCGGGTGCGCTCCATCAGGTCCGGGTGATGGCGGCGCAGGTCCACCGACGAGATCGTGCCGACCGCGCCGAGCGCGGCAACGCTGCCGGCGAGCCGGTGCGCCGAGACGCCGACGCCCATGCCGCCCTGGACGATGGGCAGCAGCGAACGCCCGCCGAGCACGAGCGGGCGCAGCGCGGACGACGCGAGGCGCTCCAGCAGTGGCGTGGAAGCGGGCGGGGAATCGGCAGTGACGGGCATGGTCCGGACTCGGGGCTGGCCAACCGGCGCCAAGGCGCTGCCCAAGCAGCGCACGAGGCCGGCACCCGCGCATTGGACCGCGCGCGGCGCGACGCGGGTTTGACCTCGGACAGACAAGCGTGCCGGCGCCCGGGGCGCCGACCGCTCGGCACGCGTCAATCGGCCGCGAGGCAGATCGTCAGCAGCGCCGAAGCGTCGCTGAGCGCGCGCAGCGCGTGCGGCTCGCGTCGGCGCAGGTGGATGAAGTCGCCCGGGCCCAGCACCTGGAGCACGTCGCCGGTGCGGAACTCGATCCGCCCCTCGAGGCAAAGCACCGTGATCTCGCCCGGGGTGCTGTGTTCGCGCAGGCTCTGCCCGGCATGCAGCACGAGGCGCACGATCTCGAGCTGCTCGGCCTTGAGGATCGCGGTCGTGCGCGCCGCGAAGATGGCGTCGCCGAACGGTCGCACGCTGACCACGATGCCCGACTGGGTGTGTTGCTGGGACATCGCGCTGCTCCTTCGAAACCCCGAGCGGCAGTGTGGTCCGCGGGGCCCCGGCCGTCAACGAAGGCCGGCGCCGGCCTTGGGGGGCCGACGGGCTATTGCGCGAGCGGCGTCGCGGCCGCCTCGAGGTCCACGCCGCGCAGATCGGCGGCGCCGGCGAGCCGCTGCAGGACCTGGCGCAGCGCGGTCGCGAAGGCCTGCTGGCGCAGCGACTGGGCCACCGCCGAGCGCACGGCCTCGAAGGCCGGCAGCTGGCCCGGCTCGCGCGCCATCACTTCGACCACGTGCAGGCCGAAGCGGCTGTGGACCAATCGCGACAGCACCCCGACCTCGGCGTGGCCGAAGAGCTCGCGCGCGAACTCGGGCGCGCAGTCGTCGGCCGTCAGCCAGCCGAGATCGCCACCTGCGGCGCCGCTGGGGCAATTCGAGATCTGCGCGGCGACGGCTGCGAAGCGGTCCCCGCCGTCCTGGCAGCGCAGGTCGAGCAGGCAGGCCTCGGCGCGCTGGCGCAGGGCGCCGACATCGACGCCCGGCGTCACCGCGAAGAGCACATGGCGCGCCTGCACGCGCTCGCCGACGGCGTAGCGTCCGGCATGGGCCGCGTGGTGGCGGCGGCAGGCTTCGTCCGTGGGCTCGGGCAGCTGCAGCTCGCGGTCGAGCAAGGCCTCGATCGCGGCCGCGGCGGCGGCGCTGGTGGCGCCTTCGACGGGCGCCGGGTCGTCGGCGGCGAGAAGGTGCGCACGCACCGCCGCCTGGCGCAGCAGCTCGGTGCAGGCGCGCTGGCGCAGTTCGTCGGCGCTCAGCGCCTCGTGCGGGGCCTGCAAAGGCACGCCGTTGACGGCCGCGGGGCTCGAGAGGGTGGTCATGGTCGGCATCCCCGGGCTTCAGGTCGTGCGCCGCGGCTGGTCGTGGCCGGCGGGCAGGTTGAGGCGGCGCGAGCGCACCACCTGGTACGGGCGGAACAGGTAGGAAACCGATGCCAGCCCGCTCCAGACATGCACCAGGCGGCTGAACGGAAGCAGCAGGAAGATCGTCATGCCCAGCACCATGTGGACCTTGAAGGGCCATTCGACGGCGGCCAGCATGGCCGGTTCGGGCCGCAGGGTGGCGATGCCCTGCAGGTAGCCCGCAAGCACCAGCATCGCATGCGCGTCCTCGCGGTGTGCGAACGACAGCGGCAGCGTCAGCAACCCCAGGCTCAGCTGGATCCAGAGGATGACCAGGATCGCCAGATCGGTGCGGTGGCTGGTGAGGCGGATGCGCGGATCGAAGATGCGCCGGTGCAGCAGCAGCGTCAGCCCGACGAAGCAGGCCAGCCCCGCAAGGCCGCCCGAGACGATCGCGAACATCTGCTTCTGCGGCGCCGAGATGAAGGGCTCGTAGACCCAGTGCGGCGTCAGCAGCCCGACCGTGTGACCGAACAGCAGGAACAGGATGCCGACGTGGAACAGGTTGCTGCCCCAGCGCAGCTGGCCGGCGCGCAGCAGTTGCGACGAATCGCTCTTCCAGGTGTACTGGTCGCGGTCGAAGCGCGCCAGGCTGCCCATCAGGAAGACCGCCAGGCAGAGGTACGGATAGACGCCGAACAGGATGTTGTTCAGGGTGGGGTTCATGTGCGGGCTCCATGCGGTGCCGGACCGACCGGCGGCTGCTTGACGATGCGGACCGGCTGCGGCTGGCCCGGTCTGGCCTGGCCCTCGGTCGAGCAGCCGCCGAAGGCCATCGGCTCCTCCCAGCTCTCGTCGATCGCGGGCTCGGCAGGCAGCTTGACGGCCTGCGCCCTCTGGCCGGCCAGGTCGAGCAGCGCGGCGGGGATGCTGGCGTAGGCGCTTTCGCGCTCGATCAGGGCGCCGAACAGGCTTTGCAGGATGTGCGCGATCTCGCGCAGGAATTCGCTCGCCTGCTGCGGCGGCTGCGTCGACGCGAACTCGAGCACGACGGGAAGGTAGTCGGGCAGTTCACCGGGTGCCAGCAGGAGCCCGGACTGCTCGTAGGTCCTGACCAGGTCGACCATCGCCGGCCCGCGGTCGCGCGAATCGCCGTGCACGTGCTCGAACAGGTGCAGCGCGGTGCCGCGGCCGCGGTCGAACAGCTCGACGTAGGCGGCCTCGACCTCCAGCGGCCGCGGTCCGCGCAGGCGGCCGATCAGGGCGTCGATCTCGATCAGCCGCCCCGAGGTCAGCGCGCGCTCGTCGCGCAGCGCAGCGCGCATTTCGGGCAGGTGGGCGCGCAATTCGGCATCGGGGTAGCTCAGGAGATGGCCCAGCACGCGCAGCGTCCTGGCCATCGTCGCGGGGACGGTCTTGAAGATCGTCATCGCTCAGACCTCCGCCTTGATCGGGATCGTCCGCTTCTTCTCGCTGCCGAACAGGCTCGTCTCGGACACGCCCTCGCTGCAGCCGTTGCCGAACGAGAAGCCGCAGCCGCCGCGCACGTTGAAGGCGTTCTCGGCGTACTCGCGGTGCGTGGTCGGGATCACGAAGCGGTCCTCGTAGTTCGCGATCGCCATCACGCGGTACATCTCCTCGACCTCCGCCACGCTCAGCTTCACCTGGTCTATCGCCGCCAGGTTGGCCTGGCCATCGACATGCTTGGCGCGCTGGTAGGCGCGCATCGCCAGCATGCGCTCGAGCGCGCGCACGACCGGCGCAGTGTCGCCCGCGGTCAGCAGGTTGGCCAGGTACTTGACCGGGATGCGCAACTGGTTGACATCGGGGATCTCGCCGTGGGTCCCCACCTGGCCGGCGTTGGCCGCGGCGCTGATCGGCGACAGCGGCGGCACGTACCAGACCATCGGCAGCGTGCGGTACTCGGGGTGCAGCGGCAGCGCGACCTTCCAGTCCACCGCCATCTTGTAGACCGGGCTGTTCCTGGCCGCTTCGAGCCAGCTCTCGGGGATGCCGTCGCGCCGCGCCTGCTCGATCACCGCCGGGTCGAACGGGTCGAGGAAGATGTCGAGCTGGGCCTGGTACAGGTCACGGTCCTTCTCGACGCTGGCGGCCTCCTGGATGCGGTCGGCGTCGTACAGCAGCACGCCCAGATACCGGATGCGGCCGACACAGGTCTCCGAGCACACCGTCGGCTGACCGGCCTCGATGCGCGGGTAGCAGAAGATGCACTTCTCGGCCTTGCCGCTCTTCCAGTTGTAGTAGATCTTCTTGTACGGGCAGCCGCTGACGCACATGCGCCAGCCGCGGCACTTGTCCTGGTCGATCAGGACGATGCCGTCTTCCTCGCGCTTGTAGATGCTGCCGCTCGGGCACGACGCCACGCAGGCCGGGTTCAGGCAGTGCTCGCACAGCCGCGGCAGGTACATCATGAAGGTGTTCTCGAACTGGCCGTAGATGTCCTTCTGGATGTCGTCGAAGTTGCGGTCCTGGCTGCGCTTGGCGAACTCGCCGCCGAGGATCTCCTCCCAGTTCGGCCCCCAGACGATCTTCTCCATGCGCTGACCGGTGATCAGGCTGCGCGGGCGCGCGGTCGGCGCATGCTTCATCTCCGGCGCCGACTGCAGGTGGTCGTAGTCGAAGGTGAAGGGCTCGTAGTAGTCGTCGATCTGCGGCAGGTTCGGGTTCGCGAAGATGCGCATCAGCAGCTTCCACTTGCCGCCCTGGCGCGGCGTGATCGAGCCGTCGGCGTGACGCGTCCAGCCGCCGTTCCACTTGTCCTGGTTCTCCCACTCCTTCGGGTAGCCGATGCCGGGCTTGGTCTCGACGTTGTTGAACCAGGCGTACTCGACGCCGGGCCGGCTGGTCCAGACGTTCTTGCAGGTGACCGAACAGGTGTGGCAGCCGATGCACTTGTCGAGGTTCAGCACCATGCCGATTTGAGCTCGGACTTTCATCTTGACTTCCTTGCATTGATCGAGCTTCCCGCCGCGGAGCCGGCTTTGCCTGGCCGCTGGCGGACGGCCCCCTCGGGGGGGAGAGGG
>MEGM01000041.1 GCA_001725505.1 Rubrivivax sp. SCN 70-15
CCGCGGCCCGGCGTTGCCGGGCCACGGGCGGCGCCCGCACGGCGGGAGCGGCGCAGCCGCTTCGGGCGGCTAGTTGAACCGGACGTACTCGAAGTCCACCGGCTGACGGTTGATGCCGATGGCCGGCGGCGCGATCCAGTTCGCGAACTTGCCGGGATCGACGACGCGGCCCATCAGGCTGGCGACGAAGGCGCGGTCCTCGTCGCTGGGCAGCCACTGCTCGACGTTCTGGTTCCACTCGTGGTCGTGGATGTGGCGTCCGTCGGGCGAGACCTTGACGCCGGCGAGCGCGCCAATGTTGCGGTGGAAGGCCTTGTGCGGGACCTTGAGCCGGAACGGGATGCCGGCCTTCTCGATCACCTTGTTCCAGCGCTCGACGCCGCCGACCGAGTCCTTGATGTAGTCGTCGCGCAGCACCTCGTTGAGCGCGTTGAGCATCGGCACCTCCTTCTCGGACAGCATGCCGTTGTTCACCTCCAGCACCTTGTAGGTCTGGCCCTTGAGCCCCGACGAATAGAAGATCGCGGCGTTGCTGGACTGGTCGGCGCCGAACAGGTCGATCGTGACGCTGAAGTGGAAGTTCAGGTAGCGCTGGATCGTCGGCAGGTCGATCACTCCGGCGGCGCGCAGCCTGGCCGGGTCGTCGGTCTTGAGCTCGTTCATCACCTGGCAGGTGCGCTGGATCACGCGGCTCACGCCGGACTCGCCGACGAACATGTGGTGCGCTTCCTCGGTGAGCATGAACTTGGTCGTGCGCGCCAGCGGGTCGAAGCTGCTCTCGGCCAGGGCGCAGAGCTGGAACTTGCCGTCGCGATCGGTGAAGTAGGTGAACATGAAGAAGCTCAGCCAGTCGGGCGTCGGCTCGTTGAACGCCTGCAGGATGCGCGGGTTGTCGGCCTCGCCGCTGCGCCGCTCGAGCAGCGCCTCGCCTTCCTCGCGGCCGTCGCGCCCGAAGTACCTGTGCAGCAGGTAGACCATCGCCCAGAGGTGGCGGCCTTCCTCGACGTTGACCTGGAACAGGTTGCGCAGGTCGTACTGGCTCGGGGCGGTCAGCCCCAGGTGGCGCTGCTGCTCGACGCTGGCCGGCTCGGTGTCGCCCTGCGTGACGATGATGCGGCGCAGGTTGGCGCGGTGCTCGCCGGGCACATCCTGCCAGGCGGGCTCGCCCTTGTGGTCGCCGAAGTGGATCCTGCGGTCCTTCTCGCCCGGGTTCAGGAAGATGCCCCAGCGGTACTCGGGCATCTTGACGTAGCCGAACTGCGCCCAGCCCTGCGGGTCGACGCTGACCGCGGTGCGCAGGTAGACGTCGAAGTCGTGGCTGCCCTCGGGCCCCATGTCCTGCCACCAGTTCAGGTAGTTCGGCTGCCACTGCTCGAGCGCGCGCTGCAGCGTGCGGTCTTCGCTGAGGTTGACGTTGTTGGGGATCTTGTCGCTGTAGTCAATGCTGCTCATGACGGTCTCCTGCTGCGGATGCGGTTCGGTGTCGTTTCGGGCGGCCGCCGCGGAACCGGCTCTGCCGGGCCGCTGGCGGCGCCCCTCGAGGGGAGCGCCGACAGGCGCTACGGGGTGGTCGTCAAACTCGGTTCCAGTCGAAGGCGGCCTTGTCGCCCTTGCCGTAGACCTTGAGGGCGCCCTTCTCGCCAACGGCATTGGGGCGCTGGAAGATCCAGTTCTGCCAGGCCGTGAGGCGGCCGAACACGCGGGTCAGCATGTTCTCGGGGCCGTTGAAGCGCAGGTTGGCTTCCATGCCCGTCAGCGCATCGGGGCTCATCGACACGCGCTCCTCGATCGCGATGCGGATCTCGTCGGCCCAGTCGATGTCGTCGGGATTGCTCGTCACGAGGCCGAGCTTGAACGCGGCGTCGGCGTCGAGCGCCTGGCCGACCGCGGCGCGCACGGCGTCGAGCGCCGGCGCCTCCGCGTAGAAGCGGCGCTGCAGGCGGCTCTGCCCGGTGATCATCGGATACAGGCCGAAGTTGGTCTCGCCGACCGTGATCTTCGGCGTCTTCGCGGCGTCGTCCGGCAGCATCAGCATGTAGCTGCGGTCGCAGGCCAGCGCCAGCTCGAGGAAGCTGCCCGCGAAGCACGAGCCGGGCTCGATCAGCGCGAACAGGCTGCGCGAGGAGAGGTCGAGCCGGCTGAAGGTGCGTCGCAGGTAGCCGATGGTCTCGCGCACCAGCCAGTGTCCCTTGTGCGCGGCCAGCGTGGCGTCCATCGCGAGCACGGCCTGCGCGTCACCTTCGGTCTTCATCAGCCACAGGCCGATGTCGAGTTCGTTGGTGCGCATCTCGAGGATGGCGTCTTCCAGCTGGCGGGCGAGCTGCAGCGGGTACCAGTTCGACCCCGCAGCCTCGATGCCGGCGACGTCGGTCGGCTGCGCGCCGGCGGGGGCCTTCACGGTGAAGGTGGCGCTGCGCCTGGCGCGATCGATCTCGACCGTGACGTGCGGGTAGCGCAGCGCGTTGGCCTCGATCGTGCGCTGCAGCGGCGTCAGCGCCACGCCCTGGGGGTTCGTCTCCGGGGCCGGCCGGTCGCTGGCTTGGGCCAGCTCGAGCGCGCGCTCCTGCACCTTGGCGGCGAACTGCGCCGGCTTGGCCACCTCGTCCACCAGCCGCCAGTCCTTGGCCTTCTGGCCGCGCACGCCTTCATTGGTGGTGCAGAAGATGTCGGCCAGGTCGTGGCGCACCTTGCGCTTGTCGGTGACGCGGGTCAGGCCGCCGGTGCCCGGCAGCACGCCCAGCAGCGGCACCTCGGGCAGGCTCACCGCGCTGCTGCGGTCGTCGACGAGGATGATCTCGTCGCAGGCCAGGGCGAGCTCGTAGCCGCCGCCGGCGCAGGCGCCGTTGACGGCGGCCAGGAACTTCAGGCCGCTGTGCGCGGACGAATCCTCCAGGCCGTTGCGCGTCTCGTTGGTGAACTTGCAAAAGTTCACCTTCCAGGCGTGGCTGGAGACGCCCAGCATGAAGATGTTGGCGCCGGAGCAGAACACCTTCTCCTTCGCGCTCGTCACCACGACCGTGCGCACCTCGGGGTGCTCGAAGCGGATGCGGTTGACGGCGTCGTGGAGCTCGATGTCGACGCCGAGGTCGTAGCTGTTGAGCTTGAGCTTGTAGCCCGGGCGCAGGCCGCCGTTCTCGTCGAAGTCGGCGACCAGCGTGGCCACGGGACCCTCGAACTTGAGTTTCCAGTGCTTGTACTCGTGGGGGGCGGTTTGGTAATCGACGCGGTCGGTGGTCATCGGTGTTTCCCGGTCAGGATGCAAGAGGATGCAGGTTTTCCGCTAGCGGATGACAGGCATCATAGTGCACTTTTCTTCCCACTTCAAGTCGAACATGCATTTTTCTGCACTCTTTCTCGTCGACCCGGATCAGGCCGGCAGCTCCAGGGCCTCGCGCACCAGCGTCCGCAACGCCTGGAAGGTGGCGTCCAGCGGCTGCGCGCTGGTGTCGAGCCGGAGCTCGGCCTTCGAATAGAAGGCCGCGCGCCCGGCCAGGATGGACTTCAGGTCCGCCATCGCCTCGCGGCTGGCCGCCATCGGCCGCATGTCGCCCTGGGCCACCACGCGCCGCATGTGATCCTCGGGATCGGCCTGCAGCCACACGGTGGTGCAGTGGGCCAGCAGCAGATTGAAGTTGGCCGGGTCCGACACGATGCCGCCCGGGGTGGCGATCACCGCCTCGGGGTAGATCTGGATCGCCTCCTCCAGCGCACGGCGCTCGTAGCGGCGGTAGGCGTTCTGCCCGTACAGACCCTGGATCTCGTCGACGCTACAGCCGGCGAACTTCTCGATCTCGCGGCTCAGCTCCACGAAGGGGAAGCCCAGGTCCTCGGCGAGCATCGCACCCAGCGTCGACTTGCCCGCGCCGCGCAGGCCGATCAGCGCCACCCGCGGGCTGCGCTGGCGCCCGCCGCTGGCATTGGCGCCGCCGGTGCCGAGCATCTCGCCGACGGCGACGCGCACCCGGTGCAGCGTGGCCTCGTCGCGGTTCTCGAGCAGCTCGCGCAGCATCAGCCACTCCGGCGAGCGGGTGGTCAGATCGCCCAGAAGTTCGGCCAACGGGCACTGCAATGCGCGCGCGACGTCGAGCAGCACGAGGATGGAGACATTGCCGACGCCGTACTCGAGGTTGGCCAGGTGACGCTCGGACACCCCCGCCGCCGTCGCCAAGGAGCGGCGTGTCATGCCGCGCCGGGCCCGCAGGGCGCGGGCCCTCTCGCCCAGGGCGACCAGGAACGGATTCTTGGCCTCTTCGCCCTCGTCGCCCGGCTCCACCTCGATCTGGGGATTCCCCGGGGCCTGCAATATAGTGCTTGACATGGTCTGGTTCGGGCTCTAGAGTGCCTTAACGCACAATACTGCATCCCCTGGCGCAATACAAGGTGGATGCGCATCTCGGAGACCGGACTATGACCCCCGACGAGTTCCGCGCAGAGATAGCCGGACTGACCGCGCAGATCGCCGGGCGCGCCATCAATGCGCAGCTCGACGCCTGGCTGAACCGCGAGCACGGCGCCGGCAGCGCCACCTATGCCGCGCTCAAGGCCGGCTGCGAGGCCGGCGTCGCCGACGGCTGGCTGTGCAACCGCGAGGGCGGCGGCATCAAGTACGGCCGCATCTTCAAGCCGGCCGACGATCTGCACGGTTTCTCGGTCGACGTGGTCGACATGACGAACATCGCCGGCCCGCACCACGTGCACCCGAACGGCGAGATCGACCTGGTGATGCCGCTGGACGGCGATGCCCGCTTCGACGGCCGCTCGGCCGGCTGGGTCGTGATGCCTGCGGGCAGCGCGCACCGCCCCACGGTCAGCCAGGGGCGCGCGCTCGTGCTGTACCTGCTGCCGCAAGGCGCGATCGAATTCACCCGGTAGACCATGAGCGAACTGCTGAAGAACCACCTGGGCGGCCGCTGGACCGCGGGAACCGGCGCCGGCACGGCACTCGTCGACCCGGTGCTGGGCACCGAGCTCGTGCGCGTCGATGCCACCGGACTGGACCTGCGCGGCGGCTTCGCGCACGCCCGCGAGACGGGCGGTGCCGCGCTGCGCGCCATGACCTACCGCGAGCGCGCGGCCATGCTGGCCGCCGCCGCGAAGGTGCTGCAATCGAAGCGCGACGACTACTACGCCATCGCCACCGCCAACAGCGGCACGGTGAAGAACGACTCGGCGGTGGACATCGACGGGGGCCTCTACACGCTCTCGACCTACGCCAGGCTGGGCGATTCGCTCGGCGACCGCCGCGTCCTGCTCGACGGCGAGGCGGTGCGCCTGGGCAAGGAGCCGCTCTTCCAGAGCCAGCACCTGCTGGTGCCGACCCGCGGCCTGGCGCTGCTCATCAACGCCTTCAACTTCCCGAGCTGGGGGCTGTGGGAGAAGGCCGCGCCGGCGCTGCTGTCGGGGGTGCCGGTGGTGGTCAAGCCCGCCACCGCCACCGCCTGGCTGACGCAGCGCATGGTGCAGGATGTGGTCGATGCCGGCGTGCTGCCCTCCGGCGCGCTGTCGGTCGTGTGCGGCAGTTCGGCGGGGCTGATGGACGCGCTCGAGCCCCTGGACGTGGTCTCCTTCACCGGCTCGGCCGACACCGCCGCGCTGATCCGCTCGGATGCGGCGGTGGCGCAGCGCTCCGTGCGCGTCAACATCGAAGCCGACAGCATCAACAGCGCCTTGCTGCTGCCGGGCGAGGCGCCCGGCAGTGAGGCCTTCGAGCTGCTCGTCAAGGAAGTGGCGCGCGAGATGACGCAGAAGTCGGGCCAGAAGTGCACGGCGATCCGCCGCGTGTTCGTGCCCGAGGCGCTGTACGGCAGCGCCTCCGAGGCGATCGCCTCGCGCCTGGCCAGGACCACGGTCGGTAACCCGCGCAACGAGAGCGTTCGCATGGGCGCGCTGGTCAGCCGCGCGCAGCTGAACGCGGTGCGCGAGGGCCTCGCGCAGCTTCGGGCGCAGGGCGAGACGCTGCACGATGGCGCCTCGCACGCGCTGGTGGATGCCGATGCCGCCGTGGCCTGCTGCGTCGGGCCGACGCTGCTGGGCGCGCGCAACGCCGCCGGCAGCGACGCGAGCGACCGCCTGCACGACACCGAGGTGTTCGGCCCGGTCGCGACGCTCCTGCCCTACCGCGACACGCGCCATGCGCTGCAGCTGATCGCGCGCGGCCACGGCTCGCTGGTGGCCTCGGTGTACGGCAGCGACGCCAAGGCCCTGGCCGACGCGGCGCTCGGACTCGCGCCGCTGCACGGCCGCGTGCACGTCGTCAGCCCCGACGTCGCGACGCTGCACACCGGCCACGGCAACGTGATGCCCCAGTCACTGCACGGCGGCCCCGGCCGGGCCGGCGGCGGCGAGGAACTCGGCGGCCTGCGTGCACTGAACTTCTACCACCGCCGCGTGGCGATCCAGGCCAGCACCGCGTCGCTGGCCCACCTGGCCTGAGGAGACCGTCCATGACGCAGACCGACACCGCCGACGTCCCGGCTCCGCCCGAGGCCTTCAACTTCGCCCAGCACCTGCTCGGCCTGAACGCCGCACGCGCGGCGAAGGCCGCCTTCATCGACGACGCCGGCGCCCTCACCTACGGCGAACTGGCCGAGCGCGTGAAGCGCCTGGCCACCGGGCTGCGCGGCCTGGGCCTCAAGCGCGAGGAGCGCGTGCTGCTGCTGATGCAGGACTGCGCCGACTGGCCCGTGAGCTTCCTGGGCGCGATGTACGCCGGCGTGGTGCCGGTGGCGGTGAACACGCTGCTCACGGCGGACGACTACGCCTACATGCTCGAGCACAGCCGGGCCCAGGCGGTGCTGGTGTCCGGCGCGCTGCTGCCCACGCTCACCGCCGCGCTGGTGAAGTCGGACCACGAGGTCCAGAAGGTGGTCGTCTCGCGCCCGGTGGCGCCGCTGCACCCGGCCGAGGTCGAATTCGAGACCTTTCTCGCCGCGCAGGCGCCGATGGTCAGGCCCGCGGGCACCGGCCCGGACGACCCGGGCTTCTGGCTCTACTCGTCCGGCTCGACGGGCCGGCCCAAGGGTGCGGTCCATTCGCACGCCAACCCGTACTGGACCTCGGAGCTGTACGGCCGCAACGTGCTGGGTCTCACCGAAGCCGACGTGTGCTTCTCCGCCGCGAAGCTGTTCTTCGCCTACGGCCTCGGCAATGCGCTGACCTTCCCAATGAGCGTGGGCGCCACCACGGTCCTGATGGCCGAGCGCCCCACGCCCGACGCGACCTTCAAGCGCTGGACCGGCGGCGTCGGGGGCGTGAAGCCGACGGTGTTCTACGGTGCGCCCACCGGCTTCGCCGGCATGCTGGCCTCGCCGAAGCTGCCGAAGAAGGACGCGGTCAGGCTCCGGCTCGTCTCGTCCGCCGGCGAGGCGCTGCCTGCCGACCTCGGCGAACGCTTCAAGGCGCACTTCGGCGTGGACATCGTCGACGGCATCGGCTCCACCGAGATGCTGCACATCTTCATCTCGAACCGGCCCGACCGCGTGCGCTACGGCACCACCGGCTGGCCGGTGCCGGGCTACGAGATCGAGTTGCGCGGCGACGACGGAGCGCCGGTGCCCGACGGCGAGCCGGGCGACCTGTACATCCACGGCCCCTCGGCGGCGATGATGTACTGGGGCAACCGCCAGAAGACGCGCGACACCTTCCAGGGCGGCTGGACCAAGAGCGGCGACAAGTACATCCGCAATGCCGACGGCAGCTACACCTACGGCGGGCGCAGCGACGACATGCTCAAGGTCAGCGGCATCTACGTCAGCCCGTTCGAGGTCGAGGCGACGCTGGTCCAGCACCCGGCGGTGCTGGAGGCCGCGGTGATCGGCGTGCCCGATGCCGAGGGGCTGACCAAGACCAAGGCCTTCGTCGTCCTCAAGCCCGGTGGCCAGGCGAGCGAGGACGAGCTCAAGGCCTTTGTCAAGGACCGGCTCGCGCCCTACAAGTACCCGCGCGCGATCGCCTTCGTCGACGAGCTGCCCAAGACCGCCACCGGCAAGATCCAGCGCTTCCGCCTGCGCGAGCGCGAGGCCGCGGCCCGATGAGCCGGCGCCGGACCGCCCCAGGCCGGCTCGCCGAGCCTCGGCGGGGCGGCGCGGAACGCCCCGGGGGGACTCCATGAACGACGGCCTCGTCGAGATCGACTGGGCCGGACGGCGCGTCGCGATCGAGCACGCCTGGGTCGGCGCGGCGTCGGCGCGGCCGACGATCGTCTTCCTGCACGAGGGCCTGGGTTCGGTGTCGATGTGGCGCGACTTCCCGCAGCGGGTCTGCGCCGCGGTCGGCTGCCGCGGGCTCGTCTATTCGCGCCCCGGCTATGGCCGCTCGACACCCCGGCCCGCCGGCGAGCGCTGGCGCAGCGACTTCATGCACCGCCAGGCCTTCGAGCTGCTTCCGGCCTTGCTGCACGCGCTCGGCCTGGCCGAGGACCGCATCCTGCTCCTCGGTCACAGCGACGGCGGCTCGATCGCGCTGCTCCACGCCGCGCGCTTCGGGGTCGACGGCGCGGTCGTGATGGCGCCGCACCTCTTCGTCGAGGACCTCTCGGTGCGCAGCATCGAGGCCGCGCGCGTCGCCTACGAGACGACCGACCTGCGCAGCCGCCTCGCGCGCCACCACGCCGACCCCGACTCGGCCTTCCGCGGCTGGAACGACATCTGGCTCGACCCGGCGTTCCGCACCTGGAACATCGCTGAGGAGCTGGGCTCGATCACCTGTCCGCTGCTCGCGATCCAGGGCCTCGACGACGAGTACGGCACGATGGCGCAGATCGACGCCATCGCCGAGCGCGTGCCCGGCACGCGATTGCTGAAGCTCGAACGCTGCGGCCATTCGCCGCACCGCGACCAGCCCGATCAGGTGATCGCGGCGGTGCGCGACTTCGTCGCCGCCCTCGGCTGAGCGACCACCGCGGGCAGCCCGCCGAGGAAGAGGTCGATCACCACCGGCGCCAGCGTCTCGTGCGTCAGCGCGCCGCCGGGCTTGAGCCAGGTGAAGGTCCAGTTGATCATGCCGAACAGCAGCATCGCGAGCGCGGTGTCCAGCCGCGCCGCGGCAAGCTCGGGGCGCAGCGCCGCGATCGCGGCGGCGAACGCGCGCACGACGCGGCGCTGGCCGGCCTGCACCGCGTCGCGCTCGGGCTCGGCGAGGAACTTCACGTCCTCGGTGAGCACGCGGTGCTCGTGCTCGGCGCTCGCGTAGGCCTGCATGAAGCGCTGGATCAGCGCACGCAGGTGGGCCTCGGGTGCCAGCCGCACCGCGCCGACCTCGGCCACCAGCGCCTCCAGCCGCGCGACGTGGCCGGCGCTGATCTGCCGCAGCAGGTCGTGCTTGTCGCGCACGTAGTGGTACAGCGTCGGCTTGCTCACGCCGCAGGCCGCGGCGACGTCGTTCATCGTCGCCGCGGTGTAGCCGCGCGTCGCGAACAGCTGCGCCGCGGCAGCGAGGATCTGCTCGCGCTGGTCCTCGTAGCCAGCGGCACGCGGGCGGGCCATCTCAAGATCCCCGTAGGACCCGAAGGCGTCGTCCCGCCACCGCGGCACCGGCACGACCGAGCGGCCGCCGCGGATCCGGCACCGCCGGTCCGCCGGCGGCGCCCCCCCGGGGGGGAGGCGCCGAAGGCGCTGCGGGGGGGGTCAATTCACCGCTCGTCGAAGCTGACGACGACGCGCTCGGTCAGCGGGTGCGCCTGGCAGGTGAGCACGAAGCCGGCGGCCAGGTCGGCGGGCTCGAGCGCGAAGTTGCGGTCCATGCGCACCCGGCCCTCGAGCAGCCGGGCGCGGCAGGTCGCGCAGACGCCCGAGCGGCACGAATACGGCAGGTCGAGCCCGGCGCGCGCCGCGGCCTGCAGCAGCGTGCCGTCGCCCGGCGCGAAGGCCACCTCGCGCGTGACGCCGTCGCGCACGACGACGACGCGCGCGCTGCGGGCGTCGCCGGCTTCGGCGGGATGCCGCATTGCGTCGCCGGCCGCGGGCGGGGCGCCGAAGCGCTCGACGTGGATGCGGTCGGCCGCGACGCCGGCCGCGCGCAGCGCCGCCTCGACCTCGTCGTTCATCGCGTGCGGGCCGCAGACGAAGACCTCGTCGGGCGCGCCGGCCAGGCGCAGCACGGTCGCGATCTTGTCGGCATCGATGCGCCCGGCGTGCAGCGGGACGTCGGCCGCCTCGCGCGAGAACACCGGGTGCACCGCCAGCCGCGCGAGGTGGCGGTTCTTCAGGTCCTCGAGCTCCTCCTTGAACATCGTCGACGCGACGCTGCGGTTGCCGTACAGCAGCGTGCAGCGGCAGCTCGGGTCGCGCGCCAGTGCCGACTTCAGCAGCGACAGCACCGGCGTGATGCCGCTGCCGCCGGCGATCGCGAGCAGGTGGCGCGGCCGGCGCGCGAGCGCGGCGCCGAAGCGGCCCTGCGGCTCCATCACGTCCAGCGTGGCGCCGGCCTCGAGCTCGCGATGCAGCCAGCCCGAGAACGCGCCGCCCGGCACATGCCGCACGCCCACGCGCAGCGGCTCGCCCGGCGCGGCGCAGATCGAGTACGAGCGGCGCAGCTCCTGGCCGTCCACCGTCCGGCGCAGCGTCAGCGACTGGCCGGGCTCGAAGCGGAAGGCGTCGGCCTGCGCCGGCGGGACGTCGAAGGTGACGAGGATCGCGTCGTCGGTGTCGCGCCGCACGTCGCGCACGGTCAGCGGGTGGAAGTGCAGACCGCTCATAGGGGCTTGAAGTGCTCGAAGGGTTCGCGGCAGGCGCGGCAGCGGTACAGCGCCTTGCACGCGGTGGCGCCGAAGGCCGACAGGCGCTCGGTGTCGGCACTGCCGCAGCGCGGGCAGGCCACGCCGCGCGGGTGCAGCCGGATGCTCGCCTGCGCCGCCGATGCGCCCGGCGGCGCGATGCCGTACGCGTGCAGCTTGCGCAGGCCCTCGGCGCTGATCCAGTCGGTGGTCCAGGCCGGCGCGAGCCGCTGCGTCACCGTCACCGGGCCGAAGCCGGCGGCGGCGAGCGCGGCACGCACGCTGTCGGCGATGACCTCGGTGGCCGGGCAGCCGCTGTAGGTGGGCGTGAGCACGACCTCGACGCCGCCGTCGTCGCGCTCGATCACGTCACGCACGATGCCCAGGTCGCGCACCGACAGCACCGGGATCTCGGGGTCGGGCACGCCATCGAGCACGGCCCAGGCGCGCGCCGCGCCGGCCACCGCGTTCACCAGCGGCCCCCAGGGTGCGCGCGCTGCAGCACCTGCATCTCGGCGAGGATGAAGCCCATGTGCTCGCTGTGCCGGCCCAGCGTGCCGGTGCTGACGAAGGGCGTGGCCGCCGGCGGCGCAAGGCCGGCTTCGGCGAGCACCGGCGCGAGCTCGGCCTCCCAGGCCGCACGCAGTGCGCGGCGCTCGGGGCCCAGCCCGGCCTCCTGCGCCTGCGCGTCGACGGCGTCGTGCGCGAACATCTCCGCCGTGTAGGGCCAGGCGCGATCGAGCGCGGCGCCGATCCGCGCCGCCGACTCCGCGGTGCCGTCGCCCAGCCGCACGACCCAGCCGCCGGCATGTTCCTGGTGGTAGCGAGCCTCCTTCAGCGCCTTCGCGGCGATGCCCGCGAGCTCGGCATCGGCCGACTGCGCCAGCCGCTCCCACAGCAGCTTCAGCCAGCTCGCGAGCAGGAAGTTGCGCAGCACGGTGTCGGCGAAGTCGCCGCCCGGCGCGTGCGCGCTGGCCTTGCGCATCGGCTGCTCGACGAGCGTGAGGTTGCGGAAGTCGCACTCGTCGCGCAGGAAGGCCAGCTGGTCCTCGTCGAACGCGCCGCCCCGGCCCTGCGCCTCGAGCCGCCCCGCATGGGTGAGCAGCGCGCGCGCCTGGCCGATCAGGTCCAGCGCCATGTTGGTGAGCGCGATGTCCTCCTCGAGCACCGGGCCGTGGCCGCACCACTCGGCCAGGCGCTGGGCGTGGATCAGGCAGGTGTCGGCGATGCGCAGCACGTACTCGAGCGGCGGCGTCCAGCGGATCGTGATCGAGGCCGTCATGCGCGTCACATGTGGTTCACGGACTCGGGCAGCTCGTAGAAGCTCGGGTGGCGGTAGACCTTGTCTTCCATCGGGTCGAAGAGCATGGCCTTGTCGCCGGGGTCGCTGGCCGTGATGTCGCTGCTCCTCACGACCCAGACGCTGCTGCCCTCCTGGCGCCGCGTGTAGACCTCGCGCGCGAGCTGCAGCGCCATCGCCGCGTCGGCCGCGTGCAGGCTGCCGCAGTGTTTGTGGTCCAGGCCCGCCTTAGGGCGCACGAAGACTTCCCACAGCGGCCATTCGTCGTTGTTCATGCTGCCTTCTCCATCCGCTTCGCCGCGTGCGCCAGCGCCGCCTCGCGCACCCAGGCCCCGTCGTCCCAGGCCTTCACGCGCGCGGCCAGGCGCTCGCGGTTGCACGGCCCGTGGCCGCCGACGACGCGCCAGAACTCGCTCCAGTCGATCGGGCCGAAATCGTGGTGGCCGCGCGCGTCGTTCCACTTCAGCAGCGGGTCGGGCAGCGTCACACCCAGCACCTTCGCCTGCTCGGCGGTCGCGTCGACGAACTTCTGGCGCAGCGTGTCGTTGGACAGGCGCTTGATGCCCCAGCGTGTGCTCTGCGCGCTGTTCGGGCTCTGGTCATCGGGCGGGCCGAACATCATCAGGCTCGGCCACCACCAGCGGTCCACCGCGTCCTGCACCATCGCGCGCTGCGCGTCGGTGCCGTCCTTCATCATCACGTGCAGCGCGTCGAAGCCCTGGCGCTGGTGGAAGCTTTCCTCGCGGCAGATGCGCACCATCGCGCGCGCATAGGGCGCGTAGCTGCAGCGCGTCAGCGGCACCTGGTTCATGATCGCCGCGCCGTCGACGAGCCAGCCGATGACACCGATGTCGGCCCAGCTCAGCGTCGGGTAGTTGAAGATGCTGCTGTACTTGGCCTTGCCCGAATGCAGCGCGGCGACCATCTGGTCGCGGCTCGTGCCCAGCGTCTCGGCAGCGGCGTAGAGGTACAGGCCGTGGCCGCCTTCGTCCTGCACCTTGGCGAGCAGGATGGACTTGCGCTTGAGCGTGGGCGCGCGCGTGATCCAGTTGCCCTCGGGCAGCATGCCGACGATCTCGCTGTGCGCGTGCTGGCTGATCTGGCGCACCAGCGTCCTGCGGTAATGCTCGGGCATCCAGTCCTTGGCCTCGATGAAGTCGCCCTCGTCGATGCGCGCCTCGAATCGCGCCTCGAGCTGCGCCTCCTCGGCCGAGCGCAGCGCCGCGCGCTCCTCTTTCGGGGCCAGATCCATCGCCTGCGTGTACATGAAGTGCCTCCCTAGCCGTGGCGGCGGTCGATCACGCGCCGCGCCTTGCCGACCAGCGTGCGCTCGATGCTGTCGGGCAAGCCCACGTCGACGCGCGTGCTCACGCCGATCAGCGTCTTGATCCGGTGGTGCAGGTCGCGGGCGATCGCGTCGCGGTCGGCGTCGCGGTGCTCGGGCGCGAGCTCGCAGCGCACCTCGACCTCGTCGAGCAGGTGCTCGCGCGTCACCACCAGCTGGTACTGGCCCGAGAGCTGGCCCTGCTGGAGAACGATCTCCTCGACCTGGGTCGGGAACAGGTTGACGCCGCGGATGATCAGCATGTCGTCGCTGCGGCCGACGATCTTGCCCATCCGGCGCATGCTGCGCGCGGTGGGTGGCAACAGGCGCGTCAGGTCGCGCGTGCGGTAGCGGACGACCGGCAGCGCCTCCTTGGTCAGCGTCGTGAACACGAGCTCGCCCTCGCTGCCCTCGGGCAGCACCTCGCCGGTGTCGGGGTCGATGATCTCGGGGAAGAAGTGGTCCTCCCAGATCACCGGGCCGTCCTTGCTCTCGATGCACTCGTTGGCCACGCCCGGGCCCATCACTTCGCTCAGGCCGTAGATGTCGACCGCGTCGAGCCCGGCGCTGGCCTCGATGTCGCGCCGCATCGCCTCGGTCCAGGGCTCGGCGCCGAAGATGCCGACGCTGATGCTCATCCGGCGCGGGTCCTTGCCCTGGCGCCGGAACTCCTCGACGATCACCTGCATGTAGCTCGGCGTGACCATGATGATGTCGGGGCGGAAGTCCTCGATCAGCTGCACCTGCTTCTCGGTCTGGCCGCCGCTCATCGGCACCACCGTGCAGCCCAGCTTCTCGGCGCCGTAGTGCGCGCCCAGGCCACCGGTGAAGAGGCCGTAGCCGTAGGCCACGTGGACGATGTCGCCCGCGCGTCCGCCCGAGGCGCGGATCGAGCGCGCCACCAGGTCGGCCCAGCGCTCGATGTCGCCGCGCGTGTAGCCCACCACCGTCGGCTTGCCGGTGGTGCCGCTCGACGCGTGGATGCGCAGCACCTGCTCGCGCGGCACCGCGAACATGCCGAACGGGTAGTTCGCGCGCAGGTCGCCCTTGGTCGTGAACGGGAACCTCGCCAGGTCGGCCAGTGTTCGGCAGTCCGACGGGTGCACGCCCTTCGCGTCGAACGCGGCGCGGTAATGCGGCACGTGGTCGTAGGCGTTCTGCAGCGTCCAGCGCAGGCGCTGCAGCTGCAGCGCCTGGAGCTCGTCGCGGCTGGCGGTCTCGATCGGCTCCAGTTCGCCGGGGGCCGGTGTCTTCACGGGCAACGTCAGTCTCCCTTGCCCATCGGCAGGCCAGCCACGAGTGGCTTGCCCTTCATCGTGTACGAGCGGCCGCGGAACGCCGCCACCGCCTCGCCCTGCTGGTTCGTCACCGTGATGTCGTAGACCCCGGTGCGGCCGGCCTTGGCGACCTCGGTCGCCACCGCGACGAGCCGGTCGCCGAGCCTGGCCGCCTTGACCAGGTTGACGTCGAAGCCCGAGGCCACGGTGACCTCGTTGTAGGCGTTGCAGGCGAACGCGAAGGCGCTGTCGGCGAGCGTCGTGACCAGGCCGCCGTGGCAGATGTCGTGCCCGTTGAGCATGTCTTCGCGCACCGTCATCGCCAGCGTCGCGGTGCCCGGGCCGATCGAGAGCACCTCGATGCCGAGCATGCGCGACGCCCGGTCGTCCTTCCACATCGCGTCGCGCGTGGCCTCGGCGACCTGCTGAGCTGTCATCGTCATCGATCCTTGAACAGCGCCGGCCGCTTGGCCTTGAACGCGGCCACGCCTTCGGCGAAATCGTTCGAACGGCCGCGCTCGCGTTGCGCGTTCGCCTCGAGCGTGATTGCGTCGGCGAAGTCCAGCGGCATGGCCGCGTCGATGACGCGGCGCGTCTCGGCCAGCGCCTGGCTCGGCATCGCGACGAGCCGGTTCGCGAGCGCCATCACGCCGTCCATCAGCGCCGCGTCGTCGAGTGCCTGCCAGATCAGGCCGATGCGCACCGCCTCGTCGGCCATCAGCTTGTCCCCCGTCATCGCCAGGCCGATCGCGCGCGCCCGGCCCACCAGCCGCGGCAGCAGCCAGGTGCCGCCGCAGTCGGGAACCAGGCCGATCTTGCTGAAAGCCTGGATGAAGCAGGCGCTCTTTGCCGCGACGACGAAGTCGCAGCAGAGCGCGAAGTTGGCGCCGGCACCAGCGGCGACGCCGTTGACGGCCGCGATCACCGGCACCGGCATCGTGCGCACGCGCATCGCCAGCGGGCGGTAGAAGCGCTCGATCACCGCGCCGACATCCGCGCCGCCGACCATCGCCGGGTCGTTCAGGTCCTGCCCGGCACAGAAGCCACGCCCGGCACCGGTGATCACGACCGCGCGCACCGCGGTGTCGGCCGCCGCGGCGTCCAGCGCCGGCAGCAGCTCGGCATGCATCGCGGCGGTGAAGCTGTTCAGCGACGCGGGCCGGTTGAGCGTGATCACGCGCACCGCGGCCTGCGTGGCCGTCAACACCGAGGGTTCGGACATCTCGCCTCCTGGCTCGTTCTTCGACCGAGCGGTAGAAGAATTCTACGACCCACCCTCGCCTGCCATCAACGCGGGATTCCACCGGTGGGCCAGCGCTCGATCGAGCCGGGCCGACGACCTCATACCTGTTCGTGATCGGAAGGGCCATGTGTCGGCCCTGGCCCGAAGCGGCCAACGGCCGCT
>MEGM01000042.1 GCA_001725505.1 Rubrivivax sp. SCN 70-15
ACCGGCATCGTCTCGCGCGGCGGCTCGATCATGGCCAAGTGGTGCCTGTCGCACCACCGCGAGAGCTTCCTCTACGAGCACTTCGAGGAGATCTGCGAAATCATGAAGGCCTACGACGTCTGCTTCTCGCTCGGCGACGGCCTGCGCCCGGGCTCGATCGCCGACGCCAACGACGAGGCCCAGTTCGCCGAGCTGCACACGCTGGGCGAGCTGACGCAGGTGGCCTGGAAGCACGACGTCCAGGTGATGATCGAGGGCCCGGGTCACGTGCCGCTGCAGCTCGTGCAGGAGAACGTCGACAAGCAGCTCCGGGCCTGCTTCGAGGCGCCCTTCTACACGCTCGGGCCGCTGATCACCGACGTCTCGCCCGGCTACGACCACATCTCGTCGGCGATGGGCGCGGCCAACATCGGCTGGTACGGCACCGCGATGCTGTGCTACGTCACGCCCAAGGAACACCTCGGGCTGCCGAATCGCGACGACGTCAAGCAGGGCCTGATCGCCTACAAGATCGCGGCCCACGCGGCCGACCTGGCCAAGGGCTTCCCGGGGGCGCAGATGTGGGACAACGCGGTCTCGAAGGCGCGCTTCGAGTTCCGCTGGGAAGACCAGTTCCGCCTCGCGATCGACCCCGACACCGCGATGGCCTACCACGACGAGACCCTGCCCAAGGACAACGCCAAGGTCGCGCATTTCTGCTCGATGTGCGGACCGAAGTTCTGCTCGATGAAGATCTCGCAGGAAGTGCGCGAGTTCGCGCGACTGAACCCGGCGCCGGCCGCAACCGTCGCAGCGCCCCCGGTGATCGCGATCCACCAGGCGCTGGACGAGAAGGCGCGCGAGTTCCGCGCGCAGGGCAGCGAGATCTACCGCTGACGCGATGGCCCTGCCGCCCGTGACCCTGCTCGGCGCCGGCCTGATGGGCCGGCTGCTCGCCTGCGCGCTGGCCGAGCGCGGGCATGCCGTGCAGGTGTTCGATGCCGGCGGCCCGGAAGGCGAAGGCGCGGCCGCGCACGTCGCCGCGGCAATGCTGGCGCCGCTGGCCGAGTCGGTGCTCACCGAGCCGGGCGTGGTGCGCATGGGCGTCCATGGGCTGCGGCGCTGGCCCGAGCTGATTGCCGCGCTGCCGGCGCCGGTGTTCTTCCAGCGCAGCGGCACGCTGGTGCTCTGGCACCGGCAGGATGCGGCCGAGGCCGAGCGCTTCGGGCGCGACCTCGCGCGCACCGCCGTGCGGCTGCCCGAGCTGCCGCGCGCGCAGGCGCTCGATGGCGCGGCGATCGCGGCGCTGGAGCCTTCGCTGGGCCGGCGTTTCGTCCAGGGGCTGGTCCTGCCCGACGAGGGCCAGCTCGACAACCGCGCGCTGCTCGCGGCGCTGGCGCTGCGGATGCAGGCGCTGGGGGTGCGGCTGCACTGGCGCAGCGCGCGCGCGCCCGTGGATGTCGACCCCGGAGCGCGCGGCTGGCTGTTCGACTGCCGCGGCCTCGGCGCACGCGCGCAGTGGCCGGCGCTGCGCGGCGTGCGCGGCGAGGTGCTGCGCGTGCACGCGCCCGAGGTGAGGCTGTCGCGGCCGACGCGGCTGCTGCACCCGCGCTACCCGCTCTACATCGCGCCCAAGCCCGACGGCGTGTTCGTCGTCGGCGCGACCGAGATCGAGTCCGACGATCTCTCGCCTGCGAGCGTGCGCTCGACGCTCGAGCTGCTCAGCGCGGCCTACACCGTGCACCCCGGCTTCGCCGAAGCGCGCATCCTGGAGATCGCGACGCAGCTGCGCCCGACCCTGCCCGACAACCTGCCGGCGCTGCGCTGGCTCGCGCCTCGCCGGCTGCAGATCAACGGCCTGTACCGGCACGGCTTCCTGATCGCCCCGGCCCTGCTCGACGTGACGCTGCAGCTGATGGACCACGAACGCTCGACGCTCGCCGACGACTTCGATCTGCGCCTCGACCGCCCGCGCGACTGACCCGATGAACGTCCACATCAACCAGCAGGCCCACGAGCTGACCGAAGGCGCCACGCTCGCCGACGCGATCGCGGCGCTGCCGGCGCGGCCTCCGTTCGCCGCCGCGGTGAACCTGCAGTTCGTGCCGCGCGACCGCTACGCCGAGCACGCGCTGCACGACGGCGACCGCATCGAGATCATCGCGCCCATCACCGGCGGCTGAAGGCCGCGCATGCCCATGACCGACCACCCCCAGGAAATGTCCGACCCGCTGCGGCTCTACGGCGAGGCCTTCGCGAGCCGGCTGCTGCTCGGCACCTCGCGCTACGCGTCGCCGGCGGTGCTGCAGGCCGCCGTGCAGCGCGGCGCGCCGGCGATGATCACCGCGTCGCTGCGGCGCCAGACTGCCGCCGGCGACGGCGGCCAGGGGTTCTGGCAGCTGCTGCAGGCGCTGGCCGTGCCGGTGCTGCCCAACACCGCCGGCTGCCACGGCGTGCAGGAGGTGCTGACCACGGCGCAGATGGCGCGCGAGGTGTTCGGCACGCCATGGATCAAGCTCGAGCTGATCGGCGACGACTACACGCTGCAACCCGACACGCTGAACCTGCCCGAGGCCGCGCGTCTGCTGGTCCGCGACGGCTTCAAGGTGCTGCCCTACTGCACCGAGGACCTGGTGCTGTGCCAGCGCCTCGTCGACGTCGGCTGCCAGGCGCTGATGCCCTGGGCGGCGCCGATCGGCACCGGCAAGGGCCCGCTCAACCCCTACGCGATGCGGCTGCTGCGCGAGCGCATCGCGGTGCCGCTGATCGTCGATGCCGGCCTCGGTCGGCCCTCGCAGGCCTGCGCGGTGATGGAATGGGGCTATGACGCCGTGCTGCTGAACACTGCGGTGGCGCTGGCGCAGGACGCAGTGGCGATGGCCGGTGCCTTCGCCGACGCGGTGCGCGCCGGTCGCAGCGCCTACCTGGCCGGCGCGATGCGCGAGCAGGACAGCGCCCAGCCGAGCACGCCCGTGCTCGGCACACCCTTCTGGCATCACCCATGAACCGGACCGACATCGATGCGATGGCGCGCGCCATCGTCGGCGCGCACGCCGCGCTGGCGCTGCCGCGGGCCGAGGCCTATCGGCCCGCCGAGCCCGACTCCGACGACCCCGTCTTCCGCGCCGCGCACCAGGCGGCGTTCGCGCTGGGTTTCGCTGCTGCCGATGCGCAATGCGTGGCGCGTGCCTGGCACCGGCAGCAGCGGCGCACCGGCGCCTTCGACCCGCGCCGTTGGCCCGACGATCCGGACGACTTCGGCCTCGCACCCTGGCCGCGCGCCGACGCGTTCGCGCCCTGCCCGCGTTCGCTCGGCCTCTACGCGGTGCTGCCCGACGCCGGCTGGGTCGGCCGGATGGCGCGCGCCGGCGTGCCGACGCTGCAGCTGCGCTTCAAGTCGGCGGACGCCGACGCGGTGCGCGCCGAGGTGCGCGCGGCCGTCGCCGCGGTGCAGGGCACCGCCGCGCGGCTGTTCGTCAACGACCACTGGCGCGAAGCCATCGAGGCGGGCGCCTACGGCGTGCACCTGGGGCAGGAAGACCTGGACCAAGTCGGCGCCGAGGGCCTGGCGGCGATCCGCTCGGCCGGTCTGCGGCTCGGCCTGAGCACCCATGGCTACGCCGAGATGCTGCGCGCCGATGCGCTGGCGCCGAGCTACCTCGCGCTCGGCGCGGTGTTCCCGACGACGCTCAAGGCCATGCCCACCGCGCCGCAAGGCCTGGGCCGGCTGCGCGCCTATGCGCGATTGATGCGCGACCGCCCGCTCGTGGCCATCGGCGGCATCGACGCCGCCCGGCTTCCCGAGGTGCTGGCCTGCGGCGTCGGGTCGGTGGCCTTCGTGCGTGCGGTGATCGCCGCAGAGGCGCCCGAAGTGGCCGCCGTGTCCTTGGCCCGCGTCATCGACCGGGGCACGAGAGACGCTCCAACGCCCCCGTGACGACGGGCGTCGAATGGCCGCGACCACATTGGCGGGTTCGGCTGGCCGTGGCCGCAGCGCCTGGAATCAGGTCTTACGGAGCACACCGATCTTGCCGAGGATGAAGCGGTGCTGCAGTCAGCGCAGCGCCTTGCCGGCCATGCGCAGGATGTCGTCGAGCGGATTGCCGTCGCCGTCCATGTCCAGCATCGAGCCCAGTCCCGGCGCCCCGGCGCCGCCGGATCGGCCGCCGAGCAGGCTCCCCAGCAGGCCACCGAGGCCGCTGGCCTCGGAAGCAGGCTGCGCTGCGGCGGCGCCGCCTCCTTGCTTGGCCATGTAGCCTGCGACCAGCATGGCCAGCAGCGGCAGCATCTTCTCGAGCAGCGAGGGATCGAGCCCGGTCTGCGACGCGGCGCTCTGCGCGACCGTTCGGCTCACGTCCTTGGAGCCGAAGATCTGGCCCAGCACCTCGTTGCCAGGGCTCGGGTCCGTGGGCTGAGGTGCGAGCACCTGGTCGAGCAGACCGCCGCCACCGAGTCGCCCGAGCAAGTCGCCGAGCCCGCCGAGGCCCGCGGGTTGCGACTGCGTCTGCTTCTTCAGGCCGCCGAGAATCGCCGGCACCAGTGCCTCGGCGCCGCTGGCCGCCTGGCCTTCGCTGACGCCGAGCTCCCGGGCCACCGACTGCAGGCCGCCCATCTGGGTCAGGAGGTCGGTGATCTGCAGGGCCGCGCTCCTCGGGGATTCATGCCTTCACAGGCTCAGTCGAGCAGCTCTTTGGGGACATTGCCGCCGTTGGCAGCGATCTGCGCGAGCACGCTCTTGTGCAGCCACAGGTTCATCTTCGCCGAGTCGCCCATCAAGTCGCTCGGGCAGTGCAGCTCGGCGGCCAGTTCCTTGCGCGCCGCCAGGCTGCTGTCGATGTCGAGGAGCTTGAGCAGGTCGACGATGGAGGTGCGCCAGTTCAGTTTCTGCGGGTTCGCTGCGGCGCGCTGTTCGAGTTGCGCGACGACATCGACGATCGCGATCGGCTTGGCCGCCGGTGCAGGCGGGGCGGCGCTGCTTGCGCTCGCAGGCGCGGCGGCCGATGGCTGTGGTGTGGGGGCGGCGGCGGCCGCGCCACCGAACCCGAGTTTCTCCAGGATCTTGCCGAAAAAGCCCATCGTGCTCCCCTTGGCTGGCGGGAAGGCGCGATGCGCCCGAATGGCGCCGGCGTCTCGCCGCGGATGACGAGGTTTCATTCTTCGCGCCCACCTCGCAGCGCCGATTGCGAACGATCAATGCTTGGCAAGGACGCGGCCCATCGGCGTCAAGCGGGTCGCGAGTCTGACCCCGTGATGATCGGCCGCAGCGCGTCGATCTCGTCGACGACGAAGTCGAAGAACGCCGCGACGCGGGGGGTGTGCCTCCGGTCAGGCGCAACGAGCACGCGCCAGATGCGCGTGAGCTCGTCGATCGGGCCGAGCACGCGCTCGAGGTCGGCCTCGGCGTCGCCGATCGCCGTCGGCAGGGCGGCCAGCCCGAGGCCGGCCTTGGCCGAGTAGACGAGGCCGAGGACGCTGTTGCTGCGCGCGGCGATGCGCGCGCCCGGTGCGACGCGACGCAACCAGACGGCGGTGCGGTGCCCCGACATCGAGTCGTCCAGGCCGATCAGCGCGTGCCGTTCCAGGTCTTCGACGCACGACGGCCGCCCATGCTGCCCGAGGTAGCGCCGGGCCGCGTAGACCGCCCAGTACGAGTCGCCGATCTTGCGCGGTCACTGGTCACGAACTCGACGCGCAGGCCTGGGTATTTGGCGTGGAAGCGCTCGAGCAGGCTCGAAGGCGCGAGGCGGTTGACGATGGGCTCGGGGCAGGTCACCCGGACCACGCCGGTCACGTCGTCTCGCGCCGACGCGGCGGCTTGTCCGAAGGCCGCGATCGCGCCCTCGACGCGCTCGGCCTGCGGCAGCAGCGCCGCGCCGAACTCGGTGAGCCGATACCCCGCCGGCCAGCGCCTGACGAGTTCGCGGCCGAGCCGGCGCTCGAGTTCGGCGATGCGTCGCTGGACCGTGGATTGATCGACGCCCAGCGCACGGCCTGCCGCCAGCGTGCTGCCCTGGCGCGCTAACGCGAGGAAGTGCTTCAGGTCGTCCCAGTCGAAGTCCATCGCCTGCCCTTGCCAACGGGCCCTGCAAGAGTGCGGCCCCGGCGCGGCAATTCTGCGGCTTCCGCAGCGCGCCTCGGGAGCCTAGCCTTGCAGCACTTGCCGCCGCCCGAGGGCGCGGAGCCTCAGTCGCAAGGAGACCCGACGATGACGCTGCAAAAACAACAGCCCGGCGCGCGCGCCGACCTCGACGATCGCACCCCGGCGCGCCCGGCGCCCGACCCGCAGGCCTTCAAGGCCCGGGCGCGCGACCAATGGGACCGCAGCGCGCGCGGCTGGAACGAGCATACGCCGCAGATTCGGGCCTGGCTGCGTGCCGCCACCGACGCGATGCTCGAGATGGCCGGGGTCCGGCCCGGCGCGCGCGTGCTCGACGTCGCCGCGGGCGCCGGCGATCAGACGCTGGACATCGCGCGCCGGGTCGGTCCGACCGGCCAGGTGCTGGCCACCGATCTGTCGCCGCAGATTCTCGCGCTCGCGCAGTCCAACGCCGACCGCGAAGGGCTCCGCAACGTGACCACGTTGGTGGCCGACGGCGAAGCACTGCCGATCGAGCCGGGCAGCTTCGACAGCGCCATCTGCCGCCTCGGGCTGATGCTGTTCCCCGAGCCGGGGCGGGCGCTGCGCGAACTGCAGCGCGCGCTTCGTCCCGGCGGCGGTATCTGCGTGATGGTCTTCGGCCGGCCCGAGCGCAACCCCTGCGTCACGACCTTGATGGCGACGGCGCTGAAGCATGCCGGCCTGCCTGCGCCCGACCCGTCACAGCCAGGCAGCCTGCTCAGCCTGGGCCGCCCGGGGCGGCTCGACGAGCTGTTCAGGCAGGCAGGCTTCCACGACGTCGCGACGACGACCGTCGACGCGCCGTTCAGGCTGCCTTCGGCGCGCCATTACGTCGACTTCGTCCGCTCGTCGGCGAGCCCGATCCAGCAGATCCTGGGTCGCCTGGAGCCCGACGCGGCGCAGGCGGCCTGGCAGGACATCGAAGCCCGGCTGGCCCGGTTCCAGGCCGGCGACGCCTGGATCGGGCCGAACGAGCTGTTGCTGACGGCGGCGCGGCGCTGAGGCGGCGCATCGGGCAGCTGCGGTCGGCCGCCCGAAGGCCGGTGCGCCCTCGCCGTCGTCGGCGCCTGGGACGCGCCGTTCAGCTGCGCCAGGGCAGCGGCAGGGCCTGTCCGTCGGGCAGCCGCGTCGGCACCGGGGACTGGCCCAGGATGCCCAGCGTCTCCAGCGGCTGCGGGCCGACGTTGAAGATCTGGTGCACGCGGCCCTTCGGCAGCACCAGGGTGCAGTCGGCGCCGAAGCGGTGGCGCTCGCCGTCGACCTCGACCTCGCCCCAGCCGCCCAGGCAGAGCACGACTTCGTCGCAGTCGTGGCTGTGCGGCGGCGTGGCGGTGCCGGGGGCCATGGACTGGCGCCACAGCGAGAGCTGGTCCAGGCCTTCGGCCTGGCCCGCCCAGGTGACATGGGCGATGCCGGGGATGGCGGTCGGCGCGGGGCGTTCCTGTTCGATCACGTGCATGGGGTTCTCCGTTCGATGAAGGTGTTGCGGTTTCGGGTTGCGGATGTCCGGGGCCTCGGAGGACGCCAGTGTCGTGATCCGGGTGCCATTCCGGAAGAGGCGTCAGTGTCCTAACATTAAGGAACTTCTTTCTTCAATCTGGCGCCCGTGAACGGACTGCAGCAGCTGATGGCCTTCGCGCAGACGGCGCGCCGGGGGGGCTTCGCCGCCGCAGCGCGGGACCTCGGCGGGGCGCCGTCCACGCTCGCCAAGAGCGTGGCGCGGCTGGAGGTGTCGCTGGGGGTGAAGCTGTTCCACCGCACGACGCGCCAGGTGAGCCTCACGCCCGATGGCGAGCGGCTGTTCCGGCGCTGCGAGCGCATCCTGGCCGAAGTGGAGGACCTGCATGCCGAAGCCGCGGGCACGCGTGCCGCCGTCACCGGGACGCTTCGGCTGGACGCCCCCGTCACCTACGGCCGGCTCATCCTGATGCCCGTGCTGGCGGAGCTGATGCAGGCGCACCCGGCGCTGGATCTCGACCTGCGGCTGCAGGACGGCTATGCCGACCTGGTGCGCGACGGCCTGGACGCAGCCATCCGCGTCGGGGAGCTGCGCGACTCGACCCTGGTCGCGCGGCGCATCGACTGGCAGGACCTGGTGCTCGTCGCCAGCCCGGCCTACCTGGAAGCGCGCGGCCGACCCGAGAGACTGGAAGACCTCGCCGGCCACGCCGCGGTGGTGTTCCGCATGCCGAGCAGCGGGCGCCACCGGCCCTGGCAGCTCAAGAGCGGGCGCCGGGTGGTCGAGCTGCATCCGCCGCACCGCGCTCAGGTCAGCGATGGCGATGGCATCGTCGCTGCCGCCGTGATGGGCCTCGGGCTGGGGCAGGTGCCTGATTTCATGGCCGCCGACGCACTGGCACGCGGCGCGCTGGTGGAAGTGCTGCGCCCGCACCGGCCGCCGCCGATGCCGGTCAGCGTCGTGATGCCGTCGTCGCGGCTTCAGCCGCCGCGCGTGCGCGCCCTGTTCGAGGCACTGGAGCCCCTGCGCCAGCGCGCGGCCCGCGCGTGAACGAGCGCCCGGCTCCCTGCCGCCGGGCCGGGTGTGTCAGAGCCGGTACAACTGGCCGCCTTCGAGCTTCACGCGGTCCCCGGGCTGCAGATCGTTGATCTGCTGGTAGTCGAACTGCTGGACCTGGCCGTTGTCAAAACGCACGCTGATGCGGTAGATCTCGCCGTCCTTGAGATTGCGGCTTTCGATCTGGTGGCCGATCACGGCGCCGCCGATCGCGCCGACACCGGTGGCCACGTCGCGCCCGGTGCCGCTGCCGATTTGGTGTCCGATCACGCCACCGATCACCGCGCCGAGGATGGCGCCGCCGGTGGCGTGCGATGCGACGGGAACCACGTCGATGCGGCTCACGTAGCCGAACTGGACGCCCTGGTTGACCGCGCCGGGCGCATTGCCGACCGATGGATAGTTCTGCGGATTCGAGGCGCAGGCCGTGACGAGTGCCAGAGCCGACAGCGAAGCCAGGATCACGGCGAACGGTGTCTTCATGATCTTCCTCGTCAGGTGGGTGATCTGCAGCAGGGCCCGGATTCGAAGTGCCTGGCCGTCACGGCCGCGTCATCGGCGCAGCGCGTCGAGGACATGCGGCAAGGCGCCAGAGTTCTCGCCGTGCTCCCGATCGTGGACCGAGCGTAGGCACTCTCGCGGCCGTCTTCAGTGCGCTGTCGAACAAGGCACCGGATTGCGGCCAACCTGCGTTCGAACGCGCCTGTCTGAACGCGGGCCGATCGCCGAGCCTCAGCCGCCGCTCTGGCGGCAACCGGTCAGAGCTTGAAGTCGTAGTCGACGATCACCGGCGCGTGGTCCGAGAAGCGCTGGTCGAGGTAGATCTGCTCGCGCCTGGCCTTGGCGGCGATGCCGGGTGTCGCCAGGTGGTAGTCCAGCCGCCAGCCGACGTTCTTCGCCCAGGCCTGGCCGCGGTTGCTCCACCAGGTGTATTGCTCGGGGTGCGGGTTGAGCTGGCGGAAGACGTCGACCAGCCCGGCGGCGAGCAGCCGGCTCAGCCAGGCGCGCTCGTCGGGCAGGAAGCCGCTGTTCTTCTGGTTGCCCTTCCAGTTCTTCAGGTCGATTTCCTGGTGCGCGATGTTGATGTCGCCGACGAGCACGAATTCACGCTCGGCCTTGAGCTTCATCAGGTGCGGGAAGATCCTGGCCAGGAAACGGTACTTCGCCGCCTGCCGCTCCTCGCTGCTGGAGCCGCTCGGGAAGTAGCAGCTGATGACGCTGAACCTGCGCTTCGCGGTGTCGAAGCGGGTCTCGACCCAGCGCCCTTCGGCGTCGAACTCCTTCCTGTCAAAGCCAGTGACCACTTCGCTCGGCGCCTTCGCGGTGTATAGGCCCACGCCCGAGTAGCCTTTCTTCTCGGCGAAGTGGAAATGGCCGTCCATGCCGGCCACGCGCTCGAAGCGGCCAGCCACGTCGGCGGCCTGGGCCTTGACCTCCTGGACCCCCATACAATCGGCGCCCGCGCTTTCGGCCCAGGCGACGAAGCCCTTGCTCGCGGCCGAACGGATGCCGTTCAGATTCAGCGTGACGAGTCGAAAACCCAAAGGATGACCTCCATGAACGACATCGCCGACGACGGCCTGGCGCGCGACTTCGTGAAGTTCTCGGTCGAGGCCGGTGTGCTGCGCTTCGGCGAGTTCCGCACGAAGGCCGGCCGCATGTCGCCGTATTTCTTCAACGCCGGCCTGTTCAACGACGGCGCCAAGCTCGGGCGGCTGGCTTCATTCTATGCACGCCGCCTGCTCGCCAGCGGCCTGGCGTTCGACATGATCTTCGGCCCGGCCTACAAGGGCATCACGCTCGCCGCGGCGGTGGCGATCGAGCTCGCGCGGCTCGGCCGCAACGTGCCCTTCGCCTACAACCGCAAGGAGGCCAAGGACCACGGCGAAGGCGGTTCGCTGGTCGGCGCGCCGGTGGCCGGGAGCGTTCTCATCGTCGACGACGTCATCTCCGCGGGGACCTCGGTGCGCGAATCGATCGCGATGATCACCGCCGCTGGCGCCACGCCCTGCGGCGTGGCGATCGCGCTCGACCGCCAGGAGAAGGCCACCGAGGACGGCCGCGATGTCGACTGGTCGGCCGTGCAATACGTCTCGACGCAGCTGAATCTGGACGTCGTCGCGCTGGCCACGCTCGACGACTTGCTAAAGTACCTTCGATCCGGCGACGACCCCACCCTGCGTGCCTATGCGGCGCCGGTGCAGGCGTACCGCGATCGTTACGGAGTCTGAATGCGCAAGCGCGGGGTGTGGAGGATCGCCAAGGCCTGGACGCTCGTCCTGCCGCTGCTGTGCGCCGCCCCGGCCCTGCCGGCGAGCGCGGCGCAGCCCAAGGCTTCGGAAGCCGGCGGCATCTACACCTGCATCGACGACAAGGGCCGGCGCCTGACTGCCGACCGCCCGATTCCGCAGTGCACCGACCGCGAGCAGCGAGTCCTCAACAGCGACGGCTCGCTGCGCGCGGTGCGGCCGCCGACCCTGACCGCCGACGAGCGCGCCGAGCAGGAGGCGCGCGAGCGCAAGGCGGCCGAGGCGCGCGCGGCGCAGGCCGACGCGGTGCGCCGCGACCGCAACCTGATGCTGCGCTACCCGAACGAGGCCGCGCACGAGCGCGCGCGCCAGGCCGCGCTCGAGACGGTGCGCATCGCGATGCGCGCCTCGGAGCAGCGGCTGCGCGACCTCGCCGCCGAGCGCAAGCCCCTGCTCGACGACGCCCAGTTCTACGTCGGCAAGCCGCTGCCGGCGAAGCTGCGCCAAGCGCTCGACGCGAACGACGCCGCCACCGACGCGCAGCGCAACGCGGTCGCGAACCAGGAGGCCGAGCTGGTGCGCATCAACGGCCTCTACGACGCCGAACTCGAGCGCCTGCGTCGGCTGTGGGCCGGGGCGCAGCCGGGCTCGCTGGGGCCGCTGCCGGCGCCGCGCGCCGCGGCGCACTCGCCGCGCTGAGACCCCGAGGCCTTGGCCGAGGCCGGGGTCGCCCCCCTCAGCCGAGCCGCTTCTTCAGCAGCGCGCCGGCCTGCGCCGGGTTCGCCTTTCCCTGGCTGGCCTTCATGACCTGGCCGACGAGGGCGTTGAAGGCCTTGTCCTTGCCGGCCCTGTACTCGTCGACCGACTTCGTGTTCGCCGCGATGACCTGCTCGACGATCGCCTCGAGCGCGCCGGTGTCGTTCATCTGCTTCAGGCCCCTGGCGTCGACGAGCGCGTCGATATCGGCGCTCTCGCCGTTCCACAGCGCGTCGAAGACCTGGCGCGCGCCGTTGTTCGACAGCGTGCCGTCGGCGATGCGGCGGATCAGCGCGGCCAGCGTCGCTGGCGCCAGCGGCACGGTGTCGATCGTGCGCGACTCGGCGTTCAGGCGCTTGGAGACCTCGCCCATCAGCCAGTTCGCGGCCAGCTTCGCGCTGCCGCAGGCGTCGCGCACGGCCTCGTAATAGCGCGCGAAGGCCAGGCTCTGCGTCATCAGCGCCGTATCGGCGGCGGCCAGACCGTCGTCGCGCTGGAAGCGCTCGGCCATCGCCGCGGGCAGCTCGGGCATCTCGCCCTTCACGCGCTCGACCCACTCGGGCGCGATCACCAGCGGCGGCAGGTCGGGGTCGGGGAAGTAGCGGTAGTCGTGCGCGTCTTCCTTGCTGCGCATCGCGCGCGTCTCGCCGCTCGCGGGGTCGAACAGCACGGTCGCCTGCTCGATCGCGAGGCCGTCCTCGAGGCGGTCGATCTGCCACTGGACCTCGAAGTCGATCGCCTGCTGCAGGAAGCGAAAAGAGTTCAGATTCTTGATCTCGCGTCGCGTGCCGTAGGCCGCGCCGGGCTTGCGCACCGAGACGTTGGCGTCGCAGCGGAAGCTGCCTTCTTGCATGTTGCCGTCGCAGATGTCGAGCCACGTCACCAGCGCGTGCAGCGCCTTGGCGTATTCGACCGCCTCGGCCGACGAGCGCATGTCGGGCTCGGAGACGATCTCGAGCAGCGGCGTGCCGGCGCGGTTCAGGTCGATGCCGGTCTGGCCCGCGTAGTCCTCGTGCAGGCTCTTGCCCGCGTCTTCCTCGAGGTGGGCGCGCGTCAGCCGCACCGTCTGGCGCTTGCCGCCGAGCACGAACTCGATCCGGCCGCCCTGGACGACCGGAATCTCGTACTGGCTGATCTGGTAGCCCTTGGGCAGATCCGGGTAGAAGTAGTTCTTGCGCGCGAAGATCGACTGCGGCGCGACCTTCGCGCCCACCGCGAGGCCCAAGCGGATCGCGCGCTCGACCGCGCCGCGGTTGAGCACCGGCAGCGTGCCCGGCAGCGCGAGGTCGACGGCACAGGCCTGGGTGTTCGGCGCGGCGCCGAAGCGCGTGCTCGCGCCACTGAAGATCTTGCTCGCGGTCGAGAGCTGGGCGTGCGTCTCCAGGCCGATGACGACCTCGAAGCCGCGGACGAGGGGTGCGCCGGCCATCGTCAGAACCCCACCGGCATGCGCGTGTGGAAGTCGCTCGCCTGCTGCAGTGCGTGCGCGGCGTGCAGCAGCCGGCCTTCGTCGAAGTAGTTGCCGATCAGCTGCAGCCCGACCGGCAGGCCGCCCGAACCTTCGGACTTCGCGAACCCCGCCGGCACGCTCATGCCGGGCAGGCCGGCCAGGCTGGCCGGCAGCGTGAAGATGTCGGCCAGGTAGGCCTGCAGCGGGTCGCCGCTCTGCTCGCCCAGCTTCCACGCGACGGTGGGCGCCACCGGGCCGGCGATCAGGTCGCACTGCCTGAAGCAGGCCTGGAAGTCGTCGGCGATCATCCGGCGCAGCTTCTGCGCCTGCAGGTAGTAGGCGTCGTAGTAGCCGTGGCTGAGCACGTAGGTGCCGATCATGATGCGGCGCTTGACCTCGGGCCCGAAGCCCTCGCTGCGCGTCTTCCTGTACATGTCGTTCAGGTCGGCGTACTGCGCCGCGCGGTGGCCGAACTTGACGCCGTCGAAGCGGCCCAGGTTCGAGCTCGCCTCGGCCGGGGCGATGATGTAGTAGACGGGGATCGACAGCTCGGTGCGCGGCAGGCTCACGTCGACCAGTGTCGCGCCCAGGCGCTCCAGCTCGGCCAGTGCGGCACGCACCGCGGACTCGACGTCGGACGCGAGCGCGGCGGGGAAGAACTCCCTGGGCAGCCCGATGCGCAAGCCCTGCAGCGGCTTGCCCGCCGGCGCGCCCTCGCGCGGCTGCAGCATCTGCGCGTGGAAGTCCTGCGGCGGACGCTCGGCGCTGGTCGCGTCGCGCTCGTCGAAACCGCTCATCGCCGAGAGCAGCAGCGCGCAGTCCTCGGCCGACGCGGCCAGCGGGCCGGCCTGGTCCAGGCTGCTGGCGAAGGCGATCATCCCGTAGCGCGAGCACACGCCATAGGTCGGCTTGATGCCGGTGATGCCGCAGAACGCGGCCGGCTGGCGGATCGAGCCGCCGGTGTCGGTGCCGGTGGCGGCGGGCACGAGGCGCGCCGCCACCGCCGCGGCCGAGCCGCCCGACGATCCGCCCGGCACGCGCGCCGCGTTCCAGGGGTTCGTCACCGGGCCGAAGGCCGAGTTCTCGTTCGCAGAACCCATCGCGAACTCGTCGCAGTTCAGCTTGCCCAGCGTGACCATGCCGGCCCCCGGGCCGCGGCCCGGTTCGCCGGCGCCAAGCCGGGCAACGACGGTGGCGTCGAACGGGCTGGCGTAGCCGGCGAGCATCTTCGAGCCGGCCGTCGACGCCAGGCCGCGGGTGACGAAGATGTCCTTGTGCGCCACCGGCACGCCGGTGAGCGCCCCGCCGTCGCCGCGCGTGATCGCCGCGTCGGCCGCGCGCGCGGCCGCCAGCGCGGCCTCGGCATCGATGGCGAGGAAGGCGCCGAGTTGTCGATGTTCGGCAACGCGTGCAAGCAGATGTTGCGTCAGTTCGACGCTGGAGACGGTCTTCGCGCGCAGCGCGCGGCCCAGGCCGGCGACGCCGGCGGCATGCAAGGCGCCGCTCATTCGATGACCTTGGGCACCAGGTACAGGCCGTCCTCGACGGCCGGCGCGCTGGCTTGGTTGGCGGCGCGATCGTCGACCTCGGTGACGCGGTCCTCGCGCAGGCGCAGCGCCACGTTCTGCACCGCGGACAGCGGGGTGTAGAGGGGCTCGATGCCGCTCGTCTCGACCGCGCTCATCTGCTCGACGATGCGGAAGAAATCGTTCATCTCGGCGAGCATCGCGGCCGCTTCGTCGGGGCGCAGTTCGAGGCGCGCCAGCTGGGCGATCCGGTTCACGTCCTGGGGGCTGAGGGCCATCGTCGGGGCTCAAATTCTGTGACTCGAACGCTCGCCGCAGAGGCGGCGCCGAGAGGGTGTTGCAGTATTATCCCCGGTTAGCCCAACGCCCTGTCGGATGCCCGCGTATGAGATGCCGCCGCCCGGCATGACCGGCCCCGAATCCGCCCGCCGCCCGACCCCAGCCGCCCCGACATGTTCGCATCCCTGCGTCGCTATTTCTCGACCGACCTCGCCATCGACCTCGGCACCGCCAACACGCTGATCTACGTGCGCGGCAAGGGCATCGTCCTCGACGAGCCCTCGGTCGTCGCGATCCGCCACGAAGGCGGCCCGCAAGGCAAGAAGACCATCCAGGCCGTCGGCAAGGAAGCCAAGGCCATGCTCGGCAAGGTGCCGGGCAACATCGAGGCCATCCGGCCGATGAAGGACGGCGTGATCGCCGACTTCACCGTCACCGAGCAGATGCTCAAGCAGTTCATCAAGATGGTCCACCCGCGGTCCGTCCTGCGCCCGAGCCCGCGCATCATCATCTGCGTGCCCTGCGGATCGACGCAGGTCGAGCGGCGCGCGATCCGCGAGAGCGCGCTGGGCGCCGGCGCGAGCGACGTCTACCTGATCGAGGAGCCGATGGCCGCGGCGATCGGCGCCGGACTGCCGGTCTCCGAGGCCTCGGGCTCGATGGTCGTCGACATCGGCGGCGGCACCACCGAGGTCGGCGTCATCTCGCTCGGCGGCATGGTCTACAAGGGCAGCATCCGCGTCGGCGGCGACAAGTTCGACGAGTCGATCATCAACTACATCCGGCGCAACTACGGCATGCTGATCGGCGAGCCCACGGCCGAGGCGATCAAGAAGAACATCGGCAGCGCCTTCCCCGGCTCCGAGGTCAAGGAGATCGAGGTCAAGGGCCGCAATCTCAGCGAGGGCGTGCCGCGCAGCTTCACGATCAGCAGCAACGAGATCCTCGAGGCGCTCACCGACCCGCTGAACCAGATGGTCAGCGCGGTCAAGAACGCGCTCGAGCAGACCCCGCCCGAGCTCGGCGCCGACATCGCCGAGCGCGGCATGATGCTTACCGGCGGCGGCGCGCTGCTGCGCGACCTCGACCGCCTGCTCGCCGAGGAAACCGGCCTGCCGGTGCTCGTCGCCGAAGACCCGCTGACCTGCGTCGTGCGCGGCTGCGGGATGGCGCTCGAACGCATGGAGCGCCTGGGCTCGATCTTCACCTCCGAGTGACGATCCGCTGACCCCGCGAGGGCTGCCCCAATGCCGTTGGGAACGCTCGACCGCACGCCACCGCCCTTCTTCCGCCAGGGCCCGTCGGCGCTGACCAAGCTCGGCTTCTTCTCCGCGCTCGCGGTGTTCCTGATGGTGGCCGACACGCGCTTTCGCGTCGTCGAGCCGCTGCGCGCCGGCCTCGCCGTCGTGCTGCTGCCGGTGCAACGCACGCTGGCGGTGCCGGTCGACGCCTGGCGCGGCGGCAGCGCCTACCTCCAGGGCCTGTCGAGTGCGCTGCAGGGCGAGGCGCAGGCACGCGCGCGGCTGGCGCAGCAGGCCGAAGGCATGGCGCGTGCCGAGCAGCTCGCGGTCGAGAACCGGCACCTGCGCGCGCTGCTCGGGCTGAAGGCCGCGCTCGCCGTCCACTCGCAGGCGGCCGAGGTGATGTACGAGGCCGCCGACCCGTACTCGCGCAAGGTCTTCATCGACCGCGGCAGCGCGCAGGGCATCGCGCTCGGGTCGCCGGTGGTGAACGAGCACGGCGTGCTCGGCCAAGTCACGCGCGTCTACCCGTTCAGCGCCGAGGTCACGCTGCTCGTCGACAAGGACGCCGCGGTGCCGGTGCTCGACGCGCGCACCGGCCACCGCAGCGTCGCCTTCGGCGGCACGGCGGGCATGGAGCTGCGCTTCACCTCGGCCGACGCCGACGTGCAGCCCGGCGACCTGCTCCAGACCAGCGGGCTGGACGGCGTCTACCCGCCCGGGCTCGCGGTGGCCAGGGTGCTGCACGTCGAGCGGCGCGCCGAAACCGGCTTCGCGCGCATCGCGCTCGCGCCGGCGGCGCTGCCTGACGGCGTGCGCCACGTGCTCGTGCTCGAGCCGGTGTCGGCGCAGCTGCCGCCGCCGCCGGCCGCCGCGGCTTCCGCGCCGGCGGCGCCAGGGCGCGCCTCCCAGGCCGCGCCGGCGAAGCCCGGCCGCGCCGCGGCGTCGCGCGCCGGGGGCAAGCGGCCATGATCATGCGTTCGGGCGACCAGCTGCTGCTGCCGGTGAACCCGGTCTTCATCGGCTTCACGCTGGTGCTGGCATTCGTCGCGACGCTGCTGCCCTTCGGCCGCCACCCGGCGCTGCCCGACCTGCTCGCGGTCGTGCTGGTGTTCTGGAACGTGCACCAGCCGCGCCGGGTCGGTGTCGGCGTGGCCTTCCTGTTCGGGCTGCTGATCGACGTCCACGAGGGCGCGCTGCTCGGCCAGCATGCGCTGGCCTACACGCTGCTGAGTTTCGCGGCGATCACGATCCACCGCCGGCTGCTCTGGTTCGGCCTGCCCGAGCAGTCGCTGCAGGTGCTGCCGGTGTTCCTGGCCGCGCATCTGGTGTCGCTGCTGGTGCGCATGGTCGCTGGCGGCATGTACCCGGGCTGGAGCCTGCTGCTCGCGCCGGTGTTCGAGGCCCTGCTCTGGCCGCTGGTCACGCTGCTGCTGCTCGCGCCGCAGCGCCGGCCCCCCGACCCGGACCAGAACCGTCCGCTGTGACCGAGCTGAAGGACCTCGAACGCGAGCTGAGCCGCTTCCGCGGCCGGCTCGTCGCGGCGGCGGCCTTCGTGCTGCTCGGCTTCGGGCTGCTGACCGCGCGGCTCGTGTACCTGCAGATCTTTCGCCACGCCGAGCTCGCGACGCAGGCCGAGGCGAACCGGATCGCGGTGGTGCCGATCCAGCCCACGCGCGGGCTGATCGTCGACCGCAACGGCGTCGTGCTCGCCAGCAACTACTCGGCCTACACGCTCGAGATCACGCCGGCGCGCGTCGCCGGCGGGGCGGCCGGGCTCGACGCGCTGATCGACCAGCTCTCCACGCTGGTCGAGATCGGGCCGCGCGACCGGCGCCGCTTCAAGCAGCTGCTCGAGGAGAGCAAGGGTATCGACTCGCTGCCGATCCGCACCAAGCTCAGCGACGAGGAGGTCGCGCGCTTCGTCGCGCAGCGCTTTCGCTTCCCCGGCGTCGACGTCAAGGCGCGGCTGTTCCGCAGCTATCCGCTCGGTTCGGTGGGCAGCCACCTGCTCGGCTACATCGGCCGCATCAACCCGGCCGAGAAGAAGGCGATGGAGGACTGGCCCGAGGAGCAGCAGGCGAACTACAAGGGCACCGAGTACATCGGCAAGCTCGGCCTCGAACAGAGCTACGAGACCGAGCTGCACGGCATCACCGGCTTCGAGGAGGTCGAGACCAGCGCCAACGGGCGCGCGGTGCGCCGGCTCAAGGTGCACCCGCCGACGCCGGGGAACAAGCTCGTGCTGTCGATCGACATCAAGCTGCAGGCGCTCGTCGAGCAGCTCTACGGCGACCGGCGCGGCGCGCTCGTCGCGATCGACCCGCGCAACGGCGACGTGCTCGCCTTCGTCAGCATGCCCAACTTCGACCCGAACCAGTTCGTCGACGGCATCGACAGCGAGAACTGGCGCGCGCTCAACGAAAGCATCGACAAGCCGCTGCTGAACCGGGCCTTGCGCGGCACCTACCCGCCGGGCTCGACCTACAAGCCCTACATGGCGCTGGCGGCGCTGGAGATGGGCAAGCGCACGCCGCAGCAGACGATCTACGACCCGGGCTACTTCATGTTCGGCAACCACCGCTTCCGCGACGACAAGGAAGGCGGGCACGGGACGGTCAACATGTACCGCGCGCTCGTCGAGAGCTGCGACACCTACTTCTACATGGTCGCCGCCGACCTCGGCGTCGACGCGATCGCCGAGCACACCGCGCGCTTCGGCTTCGGCCACCTGACCGGCATCGACCTGCAGGGCGAGGTGCGCGGCGTGCTGCCGTCCACCGCCTGGAAGCGCGCCGCCTACCGCAAGCCCGACCAGCAGCGCTGGTACGCGGGCGAGACGATCTCGCTCGGCATCGGCCAGGGCTACAACAGCTACACGATCCTGCAGATGGCGAACGCGGCTGCGACGCTGGCCGCCGACGGCCAGCGCCACAAGCCGCACCTGGTGCACGAGGAGATCGACGCGGTCGGCGGTGCCAAGCACCTGATCGCCGCCGACCCGCTGCCGCCGGTGGTCGTCAAGCCCGAGTACTGGGACGTCGTGCACAAGGCCATGATCGGCGTCAACGCCGACCCCGAGGGCACCGCGGTCGCGGCGTTCAAGGGCGCGCCCTATGTCTCGGCGGGGAAGACCGGCACCGCGCAGGTGGTGGGCATCAAGGCGAACGAGAAGTACAACGCCGCCAGCCTGGCCGAGCGGCTGCGCGACCACGCGCTGTACATCGCCTACGCGCCGGCCGACAAGCCGACGGTGGCGCTGGCGCTGGTGGTCGAGAACGCCGGCTTCGGCGCCGGCGCGGCGGCACCGATCGCGCGCCGCGTGTTCGACTACCTGCTGCTCGGCCAGTACCCGAGCGTCGAGGACATCGCCGCGGTGCGCGCCGGCAAGGGGACGACGCCGGTCGGAACCTCGCGCCGCGCCGTCGACGTGCCGCTGCCGGGCCAGGAGGCCGCCCCGGCCGCGGCAGCGGCAGCGTCGGCCCCGAACGCCACGGTGGCGGCGCGATGAGCGCGTCGTTCGGGCAACCTTCCCTGTGGCGCCGGCTGCGGCCGGTGTTCGCCGGCTTCGACGGCCCGCTCGCGCTCGCGATCCTGATCCTGGCGACGATCGGGCTGGTGGTCATGTACTCGGCCGGCTTCGACCAGGGCTCGAGATTTTCCGACCACGGCCGCAACATGCTGATCGCGCTGGTGGTGCTCTTCGTCACCGCGCAGGTGCCGCCGCAGAAGCTGCAGCAGCTGGCGGTGCCGCTGTACCTGCTGGGCGTGCTGCTGCTGCTGGCGATGCTGGTGCCCGGGCTGGGCGTGACGAAGAAGGGCGCGACGCGCTGGCTCAACGTCGGCGTCGTGATCCAGCCGAGCGAGATCCTGAAGATCGCGATGCCGCTGATGCTGGCCTGGTGGTTCCAGAAGCGCGAAGGCCAGCGCCGCGTCTCCGATTTCGTCGTGGCCGGGCTGCTGCTGCTGCTGCCGGTGGGGCTGGTCATCAAGCAGCCCGATCTCGGCACCGCCATGCTGATCCTGGCGGCCGGGATGTACGTGATCTTCTTCGCCGGGCTGTCGTGGAAGCTGGTGATCCCGGCCTTCGTGCTCGGCGCGGCGGCGGTGGTCGCGATCATCGTCGCCGAGCCGCACATCTGCCAGCCCGGCGTCAACTGGCCGCTGCTGCGCGAGTACCAGCAGCACCGCATCTGCACGCTGCTCGACCCGACCAAGGACCCGCTCGGCAAGGGCTTCCACATCATCCAGGGGATGATCGCGATCGGCTCGGGCGGCATCACCGGCAAGGGCTTCATGCACGGCACGCAGACGCACCTGGAGTTCGTCCCCGAGCGCACCACCGACTTCATCTTCTCCGCGCTCGGCGAGGAGTTCGGCCTCATCGGCGCGCTCGTGCTCGTGCTGGCCTTCGTGTTCCTGATCTTTCGCGGCCTGATGATCGCCGCCGAGGCGCCGACCACCTTCACGCGGCTGCTCGCAGGCGCGATCTCGCTGAGCTTCTTCACCTACGCCTTCGTCAACATGGGCATGGTCAGCGGCATCCTGCCGGTGGTCGGCGTGCCGCTGCCCTTCATCAGCTACGGCGGCACCGCGATGGTCACGCTCGGCCTCGGCCTGGGCATCCTGATGTCGGTGGCGCGCAGCCGCCGGCTGATGCAGAGTTGAACCACCCCCGCAGCGCCTTCGGCGGCCTTGCAGGCCGCGCCGGGCGAGGAGGACCGGCTCTTCGCCAGGCATCGAAGGCCCACCGGGCTTTCGATGTCCAGGCTCAGCCCCCTCGAGGGGGCGCCGCCAGCGGCCCGGCGAAGCCGGTTCCGCGGCGGCCGCGCGATGGCGGCGGCCGTCACGGGGTTCCAGCATGAGTCGCCTCGGCTTCGTCGGCATCGGCAACATGGGGCTGGCGATGGCGCTGCGCTTGCGCGATGCCGGTCATGCGGTGCAGGTGCGCGACATCGACGCCGGCCGTGTCGCGCAGGCCGTGGCCGCGGGCGCGACGGCGGCCGCCACGCCGGCCGGGCTGGCCGGCTGCGAACTCGTGATCGTCGCTGTCGTCGACGCGGCGCAGACGCGCGAAGTGCTGTTCGGCGCCGACGGCCTGGCCGCTGCGCTGGCGCCCGGCGCGACCGTGATGCTGTGCCCGACGATCGCGCCGGCCGACACCGAGGCCTGCGCGGCACGGCTCGCCGAGCGCGGCATCGGCTGCATCGACGCGCCGATGTCCGGCGGCCCCGAGCGCGCGCGCGATGGCACGATGAGCCTGATGGTCGCCTGCGACGACGCGCTGTTCGCGCGCTGGCAGCCGGTGCTGTGCAAGCTCGCCTCGCGCCTGCTTCGCATCGGCGAGCGCGTCGGCGACGGCGCCCGCACCAAGCTCGTCAACAACCTGCTCGCCGCGATCAACCTCGCCGGCGCGGCCGAGGTGATGGCGCTGGCCGGGCGGCTCGGCCTGGACGCGGCGCGCACGCTGGCGGTGATCGAGCAGTCCAGCGGGCAGAGCTGGATCGGCAGCGACCGGATGCAGCGCGCGCTCGCCGGCGACGCCGCGCCGCGCGCGCACATGGCGCTGCTGGCCAAGGACTCGGCGCTCGCGCTCGCCGCGGCGCGCGCGGCCGGTGCCACGCTGCCGGTCGGCGAGGCCGCTGCGGCGCAGTTCGCCGCGGCGCTCGCGGCCGGCCTGGCGCGCGCCGACGATTCGGCGCTCTGGCCCTGGCTCGCCGGGCGCGGCTGACGATTTCTCAGGGCATCGCGCCGCCGAGCGGAAAGCGCACCGTGAACAGCGCCCCCGGGGGCGATGCCGGCCGGCCCGGCCGCGGCGGGTGCGCGTCGGTCACCGAGACCTCGGCGTCGTGCGCCTTGGCGATTTCCTGCACGATCGCCAGGCCCAGGCCGCTGCCGTCGACCAGCGTGCCCTGGCCGCGGTAGAAGGCCTGGAAGACGAGGTCGCGCTCGTGGGCCGGAATGCCCGGGCCGCTGTCCTCGACCTGGAGCACGATGACCTGGCCGAACGGGTCGGGCGTGACGCGCGCGGTGACGGTGCCGCCGGCCGGCGTGTACTGGAGCGCGTTGTCGATCAGGTTGCGCACCAGCTCGCGCACCAGCACCGGCTGGCCGGCGAGCAGCGGCACGCCGCCGGCCTCGGGGCCCTCGAAGCCGAGGTCGATGCGCCTTTCCAGCGCCAGCGGCACGAAGTCGCGCACCGCCTCGCGCGTGACGGCGGCCAGGTCGACGGGCTCGCGCCGCAGCGCCTGTTCCTTGTCCTCGGCGCGGGCCATCGCGAGCAGCTGGTTCACGGTGTGCGCGGCGCGCTGGCTCGACAGCGCGATCTGCTGCAGCGAATGCTCGAGCGAGCGCCGGTCGCCCTGGCCGCTGGCGAGCTCGCACGCGGCCAGCTCGGCCTGCGTGCGCAGCCCCGCCAGCGGCGTCTTCAGCTGGTGCGCGGCGTCGGCCAGGAAGTGGCGCTGCGCGGCGATCGACTGGTCGAGCCGGGCGAGCAGGTCGTTGATCGATGCGACCAGCGGCGCCACCTCCTCGGGCACGTGGCGGTCCTCGATCGGGCTCAGGTCGCTGCTCTCGCGCAGGCGGATGCGCCGCTGCAGCTCGGACAGCGGGCGGATGCCGCGCACGAGCGCGAACCAGACCAGCAGCACCGCGAGCGGCAGGATCACGAACTGCGGCAGGATCACGCCCTTGATGATCTCGGTCGCGAGGCGCGAGCGCTTGCCCAGCGTCTCGGCGAGCTGGACCAGCGCTAGCGGCTGGCCTGCGCTGGCCATCGGCACCCAGAGGTAGGCCACGCGCACCGCCTCGTCGCCGATCGTCGCGTCGCGGAAATGCAGCTCGCCGGGGTTGTCCGGCGCGTCGGGCGGTGGCGGCAGGTCGGTGTCTCCGGCGAGCACGGCGCCCTGCGCGTCGGCGACCTGGAAGAACAGGCTGTCGACGTCGTCGGGCCGCAGCAGCTGCGCGGCGGCATGCTCGAAGCGCTGGCGCTGCGCCGGAGCGCCGGCGGCAGGCTGTGCCGCGACCTGGCGCGCCAGCGTGCGCAGCAGTTCGCCGAGCTCGCGGTCGTAGGGGTGGTTGGCGATGCTCTGCGCGACGAGCCAGGTCAGCGCCACGCTCATCGGCCACAGCAGCAGCAGCGGGGCTAGCATCCAGTCGAGGATCTCGCCGAACAGGGAGCGTTGTTCGCGCTGAATCGGCGCCCCCACGCTCCCTCCCGGTTGCTGCCCCCCGAGGGGGCTCACGCAGCGGACCGGCAGAGCCGGATCCGCGCATGGGGCTTGATCCGGTCAGGCCGCAATTTTTTCCAGGCAGTAACCGAGCCCGCGCACGGTGGCGATGCGCACCGGCCCCTGCTCGATCTTCTTGCGCAGCCGGTGGATGTAGACCTCGATCGCGTTGTTGCTGACCTCTTCGCCCCACTCGCACAGCCGCTCGACGAGCTGGTCCTTGCTGACGAGGCGGCCCGAGCGCTGCAACAGCACCTCGAGCAGGCTCAGCTCGCGCGCCGACAGCTCGATCATCTGGTCGTTCAGGTAGGCGACGCGGCCGGTGGCGTCGAACGACAGCGGCCCGTGTCGGATGATGCTCGACGCGGTGCCCAGGCCGCGCCGCGTGAGCGCGCGCACGCGCGCTTCCAGCTCCTGCAGCGAAAAGGGCTTGGCCATGTAGTCGTCGGCGCCGAGGTCCAGCCCCTTGACGCGCTGCTCGACGCTGTCGGCCGCGGTGAGGATCAGCACCGGCACCGCCGAGCCGCGCGCGCGCAGCTTGCTCAGCACCTCGAAGCCGTGCATCCGCGGCAGGCCGAGGTCGAGGATCAGCAGGTCGAATTCGTGCGACGCGAGCGCGGCGTCGGCCTCGCTGCCGTTGCCCACCCGGTCCACCGCGTAGCCCGAATTGCGCAGCGAACGCAGCAGCCCGTCGGCCAGCACCTGGTCGTCTTCGGCAATGAGGATCCGCATCGCTAGTCTCCTGCGGCGCCAGCGCGCCGTTGGGCGGCGTCTCGGGAGGTTCCGGGGTCGCTCTGAGGCGATTCTAGGCACGCGCCCGCGGCCCCCTAAAAACCACTGTACAGGCATCCAGCTTCTGCCATAATCCGCGCCATACCCAGGAGAGCCCCATGGACGCACCCGTCAAAGCGCTGAACACCGAAAAAGCCAAGGCCCTGCAGGCCGCGCTGGCGCAGATCGAAAAGCAGTTCGGCAAGGGCTCGATCATGCGTCTGGGCGAAGGCGAGGTCATCGAGGACATCCAGGTCGTCTCGACCGGCTCGCTCGGCCTGGACATCGCCCTGGGCGTCGGCGGCCTGCCGCGCGGCCGCGTGATCGAGATCTACGGCCCCGAGTCGTCGGGCAAGACCACGCTCACGCTGCAGGTCATCGCCGAGATGCAGAAGGAAGGCGGCACCTGCGCCTTCATCGACGCCGAGCACGCGCTGGACATCCAGTACGCGCAGAAGCTCGGCGTCAACCTTCAGGACCTGCTGATCAGCCAGCCCGACACCGGCGAGCAGGCGCTCGAGATCGTCGACGCGCTCGTGCGCAGCGGCTCGATCGACCTGATCGTCATCGACTCGGTGGCCGCGCTCACGCCGAAGGCCGAGCTCGAGGGCGAGATGGGCGACAGCCTGCCGGGCCTGCAGGCGCGGCTGATGAGCCAGGCGCTGCGCAAGCTCACCGCGACGATCAAGAAGACCAACACGATGGTCATCTTCATCAACCAGATCCGGATGAAGATCGGCGTCATGTTCGGCAACCCCGAGACCACCACCGGCGGCAACGCGCTCAAGTTCTACGCCTCGGTGCGGCTGGACATCCGCCGCACCGGCAACATCAAGAAGGGCGAAGAAGTGATCGGCAGCGAGACCAAGGTCAAGGTCGTCAAGAACAAGGTCGCGCCGCCGTTCAAGACCGCCGAGTTCGACATCCTCTACGGCGAGGGAATCAGCCGCCAGGGCGAGATCATCGACATGGGTGTCGAGGCGCGCATCCTCGACAAATCGGGTGCCTGGTACGCCTACAACGGCGAGAAGATCGGCCAGGGCAAGGACAACGCGCGCGAGTTCCTGCGCGAGAACCCCGAGATCGCACGCGAGATCGAGAACAAGGTCCGCGAATCGGTGGGCATCCCGCTGCTCGGCGAGCCGCCGGCCGCTGCCGAATAAGCCAGGCCGCGCGGCCGGTTTCGTGGCGTGAGCGCCTGAGGGCATGGCCTTCGGCCGCCTGTCGGTAAAGGGCCGGGCGCTGCGCTACCTGGCGCAGCGCGAGCATTCGCGCGCCGAACTGGAGCGCAAGCTGGCGCGCCGCGTCGAAGACACCGCGGAGGCCAGCGCCGCCGAGCAGATCGCGCGCGCGCTCGACGAGCTCGCCGCGGCCGGGCTGCTGAGCGAGGCTCGCGTCGCCGCGTCGGTGCTCGCGGCGCAGGGTGCGCGCTTCGGCGCGCGCCGGCTGCGCCAGACGCTTCAGGCCAAGGGGCTGGACGCCGAACTCGTGGCCGCCACCTTGCGCCAGGCCGAGGCCAGCGAGCTGGAGCGCGCGCACGCCGTCTGGCTGCGAAAATTCGGCAGCCTGCCCGCCAGCGCCGCCGAGCGCGCGCGCCAGATGCGCTTCCTGGCCGGGCGCGGCTTTGCCGGCGACGTCATCCAGCGCGTGCTCAAGGGCGGGGCCGAGGCCTGGGACGGCGACTGACGCGCGCGGCATGTTGCGTCGCAGCATGCTACATTCGCCGCCGCCCCGCCACCCGACCCGACCGATGACGCTTCCGCCTGCGGCGGCCCGACGCCAGCTCAAACACCGCCGCCAGTTCGACGTGCAGGTCTTCGCCCGCGACGACGGCCTGTGGGAGGTCGATGCCCGGCTCGTCGACACCAAGACGCGCGACGCGCAGCTTGCCGGCGACCTCCGCCCGGCCGGCACGCCCATCCACGAGATGCTTCTGCGCCTGGTCGTCGACCGCGCGCTGAACATCGTCGACGCCGGCTCGCAGACGCTCTGGATGCCCTACACCGGCGAATGCGACGCGCATGGCGACGCCTACCGGCGCCTGATCGGCCTCAACCTCGCGCAGGGGTTCCGCGCCGCGCTGCGCGAACGCCTGGGTGGCGTGCTCGGCTGCACCCACATCACCGAACTGGCCCAGGTGCTGCCCACCGCCATGATCCAGGCATTCGCCGGCGAGGTGATCGACACCCGCGGCCACAGCGGCGACAAGCCGTTCCAGATCGACCGCTGCCACGCCTTGCGCAGCGACGGCCCGGCCGTCCGCGAGCATTACCCGCGCTGGTACCGGCCGAAGTCCCCCGAACCCGACCTCCCGAGGAGACACGAATGAAGATCCACGAATACCAGGCCAAGGAGCTGCTGCGCGAGCACGGCGTGCCCGTGCCGCGCGGCTACCCCGCGTTCACCGTGCTCGAGGCCGTGGAAGCCGCGCAGAAGCTCGGCGGTTCGGTCTGGGTCGTCAAGGCGCAGATACACGCCGGCGGCCGCGGCAAGGGCGGCGGCGTCAAGCTCGCGCGCTCGATCGACGAGGTCCGGACGCTGGCGACGCAGATCCTGGGCATGCAGCTCGTGACGCACCAGACCGGCCCGGAGGGCCAGAAGGTGCGCCGCCTGCTCGTCGAGGAAGGCGCCGACATCAAGAAGGAGTACTACGTCGCCGCGCTCACCGACCGCGCGACGCAGAAGGTCGCGATGATGGCCAGCAGCGAAGGCGGCATGGACATCGAGGAGGTCGCGCATTCGACGCCGGAGAAGATCCTCAAGGTCTTCGTCGACCCGCTCGTCGGGCTCGGCGACGCGCAGGCGCTCGAACTCGCCGCCGGCATCGGCGTCCCCGCCGCGAGCCAGGCGCAGGCGGTCGACGTGCTGAAGAAGCTCTATGCCTGCTACATGGCGACCGACGCGAGCCTGGCCGAGATCAACCCGCTGATCCTGGAAGGCAACGGCGGCATCAAGGCGCTGGACGCAAAGTTCAACTTCGACGCCAACGCGCTGTTCCGCCACCCCGAGATCGTCGCCTACCGCGACCTCGACGAGGAAGACCCGGCCGAGATCGAGGCGAGCAAGTTCGACCTCAGCTACATCAGCCTGGACGGCAACATCGGCTGCCTCGTCAACGGCGCCGGCCTCGCGATGGCGACGATGGACACGATCAAGCTCTTCGGCGGCGAGCCGGCGAACTTCCTCGACGTCGGCGGCGGCGCCACCGCCGAGAAGGTCACCGAGGCCTTCAAGATCATGCTCAAGAACAAGAGCGTGAAGGGCATCCTCGTCAACATCTTCGGCGGCATCATGAAGTGCGACACCATCGCCGAAGGCGTGATCGCCGCGTGCAAGGCGGTGAACCTGTCGGTGCCGCTGGTGGTGCGCATGAAGGGCACCAACGAGGAACTGGGCAAGAAGCTGCTCGCCGAATCCGGGCTGCCCATCATCAGTGCCGACACGATGGCCGAAGCGGCCACCAAAATCGTGGCGGCCGTGCGGTAGAACGGACGCCGCGATTTCGGTGCGGGCTCACATCGCGACGCGATGTGAAGGGGCAAGGCCCCGGGCCGGAACCAAAATCGTCTCCGCCTGACCTCCACCAGGTTCAAGGAACAAGCATGAGCATCCTGATCGACAAGAACACCCGCGTCATCACGCAAGGCATCACCGGCAAGACCGGCCAGTTCCACACGCGCGGCTGCGTCGCCTACGCGAACGGGCGCGAATGCTTCGTCGCCGGCGTGAACCCGAAGAAGGCCGGAGAGGACTTCGAGGGCATCCCGATCTACGCCAGCGTGAAGGACGCGCGCGCCGCCACCGGCGCCACCGTGAGCGTGATCTACGTGCCGCCGGCCGGCGCCGCCGCGGCGATCTGGGAGGCGGTCGAGGCCGACCTCGACCTGACGATCTGCATCACCGAAGGCATCCCCGTGAAGGACATGCTCGAGGTGCGCAACAAGATGAAGAAGAAGGAGGCCGCCGGCGGCAAGAAGACGCTGCTGCTCGGCCCGAACTGCCCGGGGCTGATCACGCCCGACGAGATCAAGATCGGCATCATGCCCGGCCACATCCACCGCAAGGGCCGCATCGGCGTCGTCAGCCGCAGCGGCACGCTGACCTACGAGGCGGTGGCGCAGCTCACCGAGATCGGCCTCGGCCAGAGCACCGCGGTCGGCATCGGCGGCGACCCGATCAACGGCCTCAAGCACATCGACGTGATGAAGCTGTTCAACGACGATCCCGGCACCGACGCGGTGATCATGATCGGCGAGATCGGCGGCCCCGACGAAGCCGAGGCCGCGCGCTGGTGCAAGGCGAACATGAAGAAGCCCATCGTCGGCTTCATCGCCGGCGTCACGGCGCCCCCGGGCAAGCGCATGGGCCACGCCGGTGCGCTGATCAGCGGCGGCGCCGACACCGCCGACGCCAAGCTCGCGATCATGGAAGAGTGCGGCTTCAAGGTCACGCGCAACCCGAGCGAGATGGGCCGGCTGCTCAAGAGCCTGCTCTGACGCCAGGTGTCGGCGGCGCCGCGAGTGGCCCGCCGCCGGGCGCGGCCAAGCAGCCGCCCCGATAGAATCGCGCCCTGAAGGGGAGTAGCTCCCGCCGCGCCGATCCGGGATGTTCTTCGGGCGCGGTGGACGGTGGGCCGTCAGGACGAAGCATTGCTTCCGGCCCCCCGGGCGAGAACCGAGCCAGCCAGCCGAGCAAGACCTTCGACCCTCCGATGCCGACGCGTCGGCTGCGGTCGTGTCATCGGTTGGTTCAGGGCCTGTTAACGCTACGGGAGGGCCTTCCCTTAGCGTTAGCAGGCCCTAGTCTGGAGTCCGCATGGAGTTCTTCTCGCCCGCCTGGTTCTCGGCCCTCGCGGCCATCGTGCTGATCGACCTCGTGCTCGCCGGCGACAACGCGATCGTCATCGCGCTCGCCGCGCGCAGCCTGCCACCGGCACTGCGCCTGCGCGCGGTCCTCTGGGGCACGGTCGGTGCGATCGTCGTGCGCGCCGCGATGACGCTGGTCGTCGTCTGGCTGCTGCGCATTCCCGGCCTGATGCTCGTCGGCGGCCTCGGCCTGGTCTGGATCGCCGTCAGGCTGCTCGCGCCGCAGGGTGAAGGTGGCGAGCACGGCCCGATGCCGACCAGCTTCTGGGGCGCGATGAAGACCATCGTCGTCGCCGACGCGCTGATGGGCATCGACAACGTGCTCGGCGTCGCCGGCGCCGCGCGCGGCGCGTTCGACCTCGTCGTGATCGGGCTGCTCGTCAGCGTGCCGATCGTCGTCTGGGGCAGCTCGCTGGTGCTCAAGCTCATCGACCGCTTCCCCGTCATCATCAACCTCGGCGCCGCCGTGCTCGCCTACACCGCCGGGCACATGATCGTCGCCGAGCCCCTGCTCGACCGCGTCTTCGACGACCACCTGCCGGCGCGCCTGGCCCTCTACGCGCTGCTGATCGCCGGCGTGCTCGGCGCCGGATGGTGGAT
>MEGM01000043.1:0-1788 GCA_001725505.1 Rubrivivax sp. SCN 70-15
GGCAAGGGCAAGGGCGGCAAGGAGATCTTCCTCGGCGACATCTGGCCGACCAGCGACGAGATCTACAAGCTGATGAAGTTCGCGATGAACGGCAAGGCCTTCCGCAAGAACTACGGCAAGGTCAAGGACGAGCCGGGCAAGCTGTGGGAGAAGATCAGGAGCGTCGGCTCGGCCAAGGGCGCCAAGGTCTACGCCTGGCCGAAGAGCACCTACATCGCCGAGCCGCCGTTCTTCCAGGACTTCACGATGCAGCCCAAGGCGCTCGTCGCCGGCGTGCAGGGCGCGCGCGTGATGGGCCTGTTCGGCGACAGCATCACCACCGACCACATCAGCCCCGCCGGCAGCTTCAAGGAGACGACGCCGGCCGGCAAGTACCTGCTCGAGCACGGTGTGCTGAAGGCCGACTTCAACAGCTACGGCGCACGCCGCGGCAACCACGAGGTGATGATGCGCGGCACCTTCGCCAACGTGCGCGTGAAGAACCTGATGATCCCGCCGCAGGCCGACGGCTCGCGCGTCGAGGGCGGCGTTACGCTCTACCAGCCGGGCGGCGAGCAGATGCCGATCTACGACGCCGCGATGAAGTACATCGCCGCCGGGGTGCCCACGGTCGTGTTCGCCGGCGCCGAGTACGGCACCGGATCGAGCCGCGACTGGGCCGCCAAGGGCACCGCGCTGCTGGGCATCAAGGCGGTGGTCGCGAAGAGCTTCGAGCGCATCCACCGCAGCAACCTGATCGGCATGGGCGTGCTGCCGCTGCAGTTCAAGGCCGGCGACTCGTGGGAGTCTCTCGGCCTGAAGGGCGACGAGACGGTGGACGTCGTGCTCGCCGACGAGGTCAAGCCGCTGTCGGACGCCAGGCTCGTGATCACCGGCGCCGATGGCAAGGCGCGCCAGCTGACGGTGACGCTGCGCATCGACACCGCGATCGAAGTCGAGTACTACAAGCACGGCGGCATCCTGCCGTTCGTGCTGCGCCAGCTGCTCGCGGCCTGATTCCCACCGCCCGGCGGCGACGCTAGACTTTTCGCTCCAGGATTACCGGGAGCGAGGGATGAAGCGGGCACTTGCGACGTTCGTTCTGGGCTGGCTGGTCGGCGCTGCGGCGCTGGCCGCCACGCCGCTCAACCCCAAGGTGATGAGCGACGCGCCGACGACGCCGGGCGCGTGGCGCATGGAGGCGCCTGGCCAGGGCGGGACGGGCGGCATGACGATCTGCCAGACCGCGGCCCAGGCGATGGGGCGAAAGGACCCGAACCCGTCGCAGCACTGCGAGATGAAGATGGTCGAGGACGGCGCGAGCCAGGCGATCATGGAGGTCCAGTGCAAGGACAGCAGGCAGCGCATCACCATCACCCGCGCGGCGCCTCGGTCCTACTTCTTCACCGTGCAGGACCTGAAGGACCCGTCGGCCAGGCCGATGCAGATGAAGATGAGCTACGTCGGGCCTTGCTCGGCCAAGGACAGCTTGATGTCGCTCGACAAGGACTCGCCGGCCTGCAAGGGGATGCAGGCGAGGCTGGCCGAGATCGACAAGGCGAAGGCCTCCTGCGCGAAGGCCGGCGACGCCAGGGCGAGAGCGAGCTGCGAGCAGATGATGGCGAGCTCGCGCGCACAGATGCTGTCGATGTGCGGTCAATAGCCACGCGCCCGCCGCGCCAGGCGCGGGCTTGCCGTGCGCCCGATGCGCGCGTAACCGGATTGGTTGTGACCGCCGGGATGTCCGGGGGACATCCCGGGGGCCGCAATCACAGCCGGCCGCGAAGCGGCCGCCGCGCCAGGCGCGGG
>MEGM01000043.1:1795-29043 GCA_001725505.1 Rubrivivax sp. SCN 70-15
GCCGCCGCGCCAGGCGCGGGCTTATGCGCGCTCTATGCGCGCATAAGCGCTGTGATTGTGAATCGACTCGAAGTTCTCGACCTCGACGCAGTAGCGCCCGACGCGTGGCTCGCCGTTCAGGCGCAGCGCGACGTCGCGCACCAGGTCTTCGACGAATTTCGGATTCTCGTAGGCACGCTCGGTGACCCATTTCTCGTCGCTGCGCTTGAGCATCGGCCAGATCTCGCTCGACGCCTCGTCCTCGGCGAAGCGCACCAGTTCGTGCCACTCGATCGGCGCCAGCAGTTCGACCCGGATCGTGACCAGCGAGCGCTGGTTGTGCGCGCCGTAGTCCGAGATCTCCTTCGAGCAGGGGCACAGGCTCTTCACCGGAACGCCGACCTCGGCCCAGACCGACGTCGCACCGGCGCGCGTCTCGGCGATCCAGCGCCCTTCGTAGTCGAGCAGGCTGGCCAGACCCGAGACCGGCGCGCGCTTGCGCAGGAAGAACGAGAACGCGGCCTCGATGCGCCCTTCGTCGGCGCCGAGCTTGTCCAGCATCGCCGCGTGGCGCGAGCGCAGCGAGGCCAGCTCCAGCGGCGCGTCGAGCGCGTCGAGCCAGGCGACGAAGCGCGACATGTGGGTGCCCTTCTTCTCGGCCGGCAGCGCGACGTCCAGCGACCAGCGTGCCGCCGCCGTCTGCACCGCGCCGGCCACCTTGAGCTGCAGCGGATAGCGCACGTCCTTCACGCCGACGCGCTGGATCGCGACGCTGCGCGTGTCGCGCGCGCTTTGCGTGTCGGGGATGTGCAGCGCGTCGGTGAGATTGGTCATGTCAGTGGCGGAGCATGCCATCGAACGAGCGACACCGTCGTCGCCCGGGTTACACGCAGCATTCGAAGCGGTTCAACCGTTGGCGGCGGCCAGCGTCGGACGGCTGCCGAAGCGCTTGCGGATCGAGGCCTCGATGCCGGCGGCGTCCAGACCGCACAGCGCGAGCAGCCTGGCCGGGTCGCCATGCTCGACGAACTGGTCGGGCAGGCCCAGCTGCAGCAGCGGCACCAGCACGCCGGCCGCGGCCAGGCATTCGAGCACCGCGCTGCCGGCACCGCCCATCACGCAGCCTTCCTCGACGGTGACGATCGCGTCGTGGCTGCGCGCCATCTCGAGCACCAGCGCCTCGTCCAGCGGCTTGACGAAGCGCATGTCGACGACGCTGGCGTCCAGCGCCGCCGCCGCAGCCAGCGCCGGGTGCAGCAGCGTGCCGAAGGCGAGGATCGCGATGCGCTGCGCACCGCGGCCGTCGGCACGCAGCGCGGATTCGCGGCGCACGACTCCCTTGCCCCAGGCCCAGGCGGTGAGGCCCTTCTCGACCTCGGCGCCGACGCCGGCGCCGCGCGGGTAGCGCACCGCGACCGGGTGGTTCTGGCGGAACGCGGTCGTCAGCGCCTGCCGGCATTCGTTCTCGTCGCTGGGGGTGAGCAGGCTGCAGTTCGGGATGCAACGCACGAAAGCGATGTCGTAGGCGCCGGCATGGGTCGCGCCGTCGGCGCCGACGAGCCCGGCGCGGTCGAGCGCGAACACGACCGGCAGGTTCTGGATCGCGACGTCGTGGATCAGCTGGTCGTAGCCGCGCTGCAGGAAGGTGCTGTAGATCGCGACCACCGGCTTGAGCCCCTCGCAGGCCATCCCTGCGGCGAAGGTCACCGCGTGCTGCTCGGCGATGCCGACGTCGTGGTAGCGCCTCGGGAAGCGCTTGTGGAACTCGACCATTCCCGAGCCCTCGCGCATTGCCGGCGTGATGCCGACCAGGCGCTCGTCGGCCTCGGCCATGTCGCACAGCCACTGGCCGAACACCTGCGTGAAGGTCGGCTTGCTCGGCGCGCTCTTCGGGAAGCCCAGCGCCGGGTCGAACTTGCCCGACGCCGCGTGGTACTTCACCGGGTCGGCCTCGGCGAGCTTGTAGCCGTAGCCCTTCTTCGTGACGACGTGCAGGAACTGCGGGCCGCGCTTGTGGCGCAGGTTCTCCAGCGTCGGGATCAGCGCGTCGAGGTCGTGGCCGTCGATCGGGCCGACGTAGTTGAAGCCGAACTCCTCGAAGATCGTGCCCGGCACGACCATGCCCTTCGCATGCTCCTCGAAGCGGCGCGCGAACTCGAACAGCGGCGTGTTCTTCAGCACCGTCTTCGCACCCTGGCGCGCGGCCTCGTAGAAGTTGCCGCTCATCAGCCGGGCGAGGTACTTGTTCAGCGCGCCGACCGGCGGGCTGATCGACATGTCGTTGTCGTTCAGCACCACGAGCAGGTCGGCGAGCATGCCGGCGTGGCTGACGCCGGCGTTGTTCAGCGCCTCGAAGGCCATGCCGGCAGTCATCGCGCCGTCGCCGATCACGGCCACCGCGCGCCGGTCCTCGCCCTTGAGCTTGGCCGCCAGCGCCATGCCCAGCGCGGCCGAGATCGAGGTCGAGCTGTGCGCGGTGCCGAAGGCGTCGTACTCGCTCTCGTCGCGGCGCGGGAAGCCGCCGATGCCGCCGAGCTGGCGCAGCGTGTGCATCCGGTCGCGCCGGCCGGTCAGCACCTTGTGCGGGTAGGTCTGGTGACCCACGTCCCAGACGAGCCGGTCGTGCGGCGTGTTGAACACGTAGTGCAGCGCGACCGTCAGCTCGACCGTGCCCAGGTTGCTGCCCAGGTGGCCACCGGTCTGGCTGACCGTGTTCAGCACGAACTCGCGCAGCTCGGCGGCCAGCGCCGGCAGCTCGGCACGCGACAGCCGGCGCAGGTCGGCCGGCGAGTCGATGCGATTCAGAAGCGGGGTTGTCATGTCAGTTGCTCCACCGCGCTTCGCGCGACCCGCGACGCAAGAAACGCGTTCCCCTCGGGGACCAGGGCGAGCGGGGGCGCTTGCGGACCGCGAGGCGGCGGGGGAGGGTGGTCGGCTTCATTCAGCTCTCGCGTTCGACGACCTTGTCGGCCAGCGTCGCCAGCGCATCGACGTCGGCGAGCCCGCTGCGCGCGAGCGCCGCCTGCGCCTGCAGCCGCAGGTCCTGCGCATGGCGGCGCGCGGCCGCCAGGCCGAGCACCGAGACGTAGGTCGGCTTGTTCGCGTCGATGTCCTTGCCGGCGGTCTTGCCCAGCGTCTCCGACGCCTGGGTCACGTCGAGGATGTCGTCGACGACCTGGAACGCCAGGCCGATCGCCGCGCCGTAGTCGGCGAGCGCCTGCCAGGCCGTTGCATCGGGTTGGCCGCAGCTCGCCCCCATCAGCACGCTCGCCTGCAGCAGCGCGCCGGTCTTGCGCCGGTGCATGTCGCGCAGCGCCGCCTCGTCGAGCGGCACGCCGATGCTGGCGAGGTCGATCGCCTGGCCGCCGGCCATGCCGGCATGGCCGGCGGCGCGCGCCAGCAGCCGCACCAGCCGCGCCTGCAGCGCGGGCGCGATGCCGGCTTCGTCGGTGAGCACCTCGAAGGCCAGCGCCTGCATCGCGTCGCCGGCGAGCATCGCCTGCGCTTCGCCGAACTTGACGTGCACCGTCGGCTTGCCCCGGCGCAGCACGTCGTTGTCCATGCACGGCATGTCGTCGTGGACCAGCGAATACGCGTGGATCAGTTCGACCGCGACCGCGGCGCGCATCGCTGCCGCCGCGTCGCCGGCGAGCGTCTCGCAGGCGGCGAGCACGAGCAGCGGGCGCAGCCGCTTGCCGCCGTCGAGCACGCCGTAGCGCATCGCCTCTCCCAGGCCGACCGGCGCGTCGGCCGGCACCCAGGCATCGAGCGCGGACTCGACCGCGTCGAGCTGGCGCTGCGCCCAGGCGTCGAACCCCCCGTCCAGCGTCATGCGGGGTTCCAGGCCTTGAGCTGGCCGTCCTCGAGCACCTTGACCTGCTCCTCGACGGCTTGCAGCCGGCTGCGGCAGAAGGCGAGGAGCTCGGCGCCGCGCCGGTAGCCGTCGAGCAGCTGGTCGAGCGGCAGCTGGCCGCCTTCCATCTGCTGGACGAGGCGGTCGAGCTCGGCCAGCGCCAGCTCGTAGCTGGCGGGCTCTTTGGGAATGTGGGGGCTGCGGGCCATCGCGGTCTGGGCCGTCTGCATCGGGAATGGGAGTCCGGCATTTTAGACGCTGGCCCCGCCGGGCCAGCGCCATCTCGTCCACGCGCCGGACCGGGCAGCCGCGGCTGGGTAGAATCCCGGTCCCGCTCGCATCCACACGGGATCGAACGGCAAGAAAACTCGCCCGCGGGGCCACCGGGCGGGGGTTTGGACATCCTGTCGATGGAGGATCCTTCCGGATCATGTCTGACCTGAGCATCAGTCTCGAAGCTCTCGACCGCAGCAGTTTGCAGCTCCCGGTCTCCAGCTATTTCGACGAAGACCTGTTCCGCCGGGAGCAGGATCTGCTGTTCCAGCACGGACCGCGCTACGTGGGGCACGAGCTCTGCGTGCCCGAGGTCGGCGACTTCCATGCCCTGGCGCAGGAAGGCGAAGGCCGCGCGCTGGTGCGCACGAAGGACGGCGTCGAGCTCGTCTCGAACGTCTGCCGGCACCGTCAGGCGGTGATGCTGCGCGGGCGCGGCAACACCGGCCGCCATGTCGTCTGCCCCTTGCACCGCTGGACCTACGACCTGCATGGCCAGCTCGTCGGGGCACCGCATTTCGAGACCGATCCCTGCCTGAGCCTGCGCAACTACCCGTTGCAGAACTGGAACGGCTTGTTGTTCGAGCACAACGGGCGCGACATCGCGGCCGACCTGGCCGGTCTGGGGCCGCGCGCGGCGTTGGACTTCAGCGGCTACGTGTTCGACCGCGCCCATCTGCACGAGTGCGACTACAACTGGAAGACCTTCATCGAGGTCTACCTCGAGGACTACCACGTCGGGCCCTTCCATCCCGGCCTGGGCTCCTTCGTCACCTGCGACGACCTGCGCTGGGAATTCGGGCGCGAGCATTCGGTGCAGACGGTCGGCGTACACCGCGACCTGACGCGCCCCGGCTCGCCGGTCTACCGGCGCTGGCACGACGAGGTGCTCGCCTACGGCAACGGCACTGCGCCGACACGGGGCGCGGTCTGGCTGACCTACTACCCGACCGTGATGGTCGAGTGGTATCCGCAGGTGCTGGTGGTCTCGACGTTGTTCCCCAGGGGTCCGCGCAAGACGCTGAACCTGGTCGAGTTCTTCTACCCGGAGGAGATCGCGCTCTTCGAGCGCGGCTTCGTCGAGGCGCAGCAGGCCGCCTACATGGAGACCTGCGTCGAGGACGACGAAATCGCGCTGCGCATGGACGCCGGTCGGCACGCGCTGATGGAGCGCGGCGACGACGAGGTCGGGCCCTACCAGAGCCCGATGGAAGACGGCATGCAGCAGTTCCACGAGTGGTACCGGCGCGAGATGGGGCTGTCACGGCGCTGAGCTCGACCCGGGCCGCACTCGCCCGCGTTCCTGCGCCGCTGCTGATCGCCGGCGCGTCGCTGCTGTTCGCGCTGATGGGGCTGTGCGTCAAGCTCGCGTCGGCGCAGTACAGCGCGGGCGAGATCGTGTTCTACCGCGGCCTGGTCGGCATGGGCTGGATGGCGGCGCTGCTGAAGGCGCGCGGCGGCACGCTGCGCACGCGCGTGCCGGCGCTGCATTTCTGGCGCAGCCTGTCGGGCGTGCTCGCGCTCGCGCTGTGGTTCTACGCCATCGGTCACCTGCCGCTGGCGACCGCGATGACGCTGAACTACACCTCGTCGGTCTGGATGGCCGCGTTCCTGGTCGGCGCATCGGTGCTGCGCCCGGGCGCGCGCACCCGGATCGACACACGCCTGCTCCTCGCCGTGCTGGCGGGCTTCGCCGGCGTCGCGCTGATCCTGCGCCCGACGCTCGAGCAGCGCCAGCTCGGCTTCGGACTGGCCGGCCTGGCATCGGGGCTGCTCGCCGCGGTGGCCTACCTGAAGGTCGGCGCGCTCGGCCGCGCCGGCGAGCCCGAGACGCGCGTGGTGTTCTACTTCTCCGCCGGCGGCGTGGTCGCCGGCGCGCTGTTCACGCTCGCCGAAGGCGGCCCCGGCGCGCACAGCGCGCGCGGCCTCGCGCTGCTGCTCGCGATCGGCACGCTGGCGTCGGCGGCGCAGCTGATGATGACGCGCGCCTATTCGATCGGACACACGCTGTCGAACGCGGCGCTGCAGTACCTCGGCATCGTCTTCTCGTTCGGCTTCGGCGTCTGGCTCTTCCACGACCCGGTCACCGGCCTGGCGATCGCCGGCATGCTGCTGATCGTCGTCGCGGGATTGAGCGCGACCCGGGCCAGCGTCCGCCCGCTGATCCCGATCCCGATTCCACCCACCGAAGGCCGACCATGACCCACGCCACGCTGATCACCGCGGACGAACTGCAGGCGCTGCGCCGAAGCGCTGCGCCGCTCGTGCTGCTCGATTGCGGCTTCGACCTCGCCGACCCCGCGGCCGGCGAGCGCGCCTGGGCCGCCGGGCATCTGCCGGGCGCGCAGTACGCACACCTGGACCGCGACCTGTCGGGCCGCAAGACCGGCCGCAACGGGCGTCACCCGCTGCCCGATCGCGCCGACTTCGCCGCCACTGCCGGCCGCTGGGGCATCGAGCCCGGCGTCCAGGTCGTGTGCTACGACGACCAGGGCTCGCCCTATGCCGCGCGCGCCTGGTGGCTGTTGCGCTGGCTCGGGCATCGCGAGGTCGCCGTGCTCGACGGCGGACGTGCGGCGTGGTGCTCGGCCGGTGGCGAACTGACCGACGGCGCGAACATCGTCCGGCCGACCGCGCCCTATCCGGCGCGCGACGCGGCGATGCCGACGATCGCCGCCGACGAACTGCTCGCCGCGCTCGGCCGCGTGCGCCTGGTCGATGCGCGCGCGGGCGAGCGCTTCCGCGGCGAGGTCGAGCCGCTCGACGCGGTGGCTGGCCACATCCCGGGGGCGACGCACCGCTTCTTCAAGGACAACCTGCAGCCCGACGGCCGCTTCAAGCCCGCCGCCGTGCTGCGCGCCGAGTTCGACGCCTGGGGCGACGCGCCGGCACGGGTCGTCCACCAATGCGGCAGCGGCGTCACCGCCTGCCACAACCTGCTCGCGATGGCACACGCCGGGCTCGAAGGCTCGACGCTCTACGCCGGCTCATGGAGCGAGTGGTGCAGCGACCCGGCGAGGCCGGTCGCCCGGGGCTGACGCGAAGGCCCGAAGCGGCCACGCACCGCGCCCGAACCCGCTTTCCTTGCGCCAGCGCCGTCGCAGCGCAGAATGGCCTGCGCCGTTCCGGGGCAGCCTCGGTGGCTTGATCCACGTCAATCCACCGTCCGGGCTTGTGTGAAGACTATCGTTCACGAGTGCCGGCGCCTGGCCGGCGACAGCGAGGGAAAGACCACCATGTTCAAGCGCATCCTCATCTCCACCGACGGTTCCGAGATCACCGCCAAGGCGGTCGCGACGGCGATCGAGCTCGCGCGCAGTTCGGGCGGGCAGCTGTTCGCGATCGGCGTCAAGGAGCCGTTCCCGTACAGCGCGATCTCCGAGATGCAGCCGGTGCCGCCGCAGGAGTTCTACGACGCGCAGGAGCGCATCGCCGCGGCGCGCGTGAAGGCCGTCACCGACGCCGCTGCCGCTGCCGGGGTCCCCGCGCAAGGCCACACGGTCGAGGCGCTGCACCCCTGGGAGGCGATCATCGACCACGCCAAGACCCAGGGCTGCGACCTGATCGTGATGGCTTCGCACGGCCGGCGCGGCGTGAGCGCGCTGCTGCTCGGCAGCGAGACGCAGAAGGTGCTGACGCACAGCACCCTGCCGGTGCTCGTCGTCCGCTGAGCGCCCGGCGCACGCGGCGCGCTCAGGCGACGCCGTGCGCCTTGAACCAGGCGAGCGCGCGCTTCCAGCCGTCCTCGGCCGCCGCCGCGCGGTAGCTCGGCCGGTAGTCGGCGTGGAAGGCGTGTCCGGCGTCGGGATAGACCACGATCTCCGACGCGCGCGCCGCAGCGCTGCCGCCGGCCAGCGCCTTGCGCATCTGCTCGACGCTCGCCAGCGGGATGCCGCTGTCCTCGCCGCCGTACAGGCCGAGCACCGGGGCGTGCTGCGTCGCGACGAGATCGATCGGGTTCGTCGGCGTCAGCGCCGAGGTGCTGCCGACGAGCCGACCGTACCAGGCCACACCGGCCTTCAGCGCCGGGTTGTGCGCCGCGTACAGCCAGACGATGCGCCCGCCCCAGCAAAAGCCCGTGATGCCGGCATGCGTGGTGTCGGCGCCCTGGGCCCGGGCCCAGGCGACGCTCGCGTCGAGGTCGCCCATCACCTGCGCGTCGGGCACCTTGGAGATCACCTCGGCGACGAGCCTGGCGACCTCGCCGTAGGACTGCGCGTCGCCCTGGCGCACGAAGAGCTCGGGCGCGACCGCGAAGCAGCCCGCCTTCGCGAAGCGCCGCGCGACGTCGGCGATGTATTCATGGACGCCGAAGATCTCGCTGACGACGAGCACCAGCGGTGCGTTCTTGCGGTTTGCCGGCGCAGCGCGGTAGGCGGGCATCTTGAAGTTGCCGACCGGAATCGTGACCTCGCCGACGACCAGCCCCTCGCTGTCGGTCTTGATCGCGGTCTGCGCCAGCGTCGGCAGCACCGCGGCGGCGAAGCCGCTGCCCACCGAGGCGCGGACGAAGTCGCGCCGGTTGAAGCCGCGCCGCGGCACCAGGGTCTCGAATTCCTCGATCAGCATCTCGCACTCCCGCTCGGTTTCGACGCCGCGCCGATTCTAGGAAGGCGCCCGCGGGCCGCGACAACGGCCTCTTGCACAATCGGGTCATGCAGGACAACCCGCCAATCGCCGGGCCGCTGGCCGCGGTGGACATGGGCTCGAACAGCTTCCGCCTCGAGATCGGCCAGCTCTTCCACGGCCGTTACCGCCGCATCGACTACCTGAAGGAGACGGTGCGCCTGGGTGCCGGGCTCGACGCTGCAGGGCTGCTCGGCGAGGAGGCGGTCGAGCGCGGCCTGGCCTGCCTGAGCCGCTTCGCGACCCGGCTCGCCAGCTTCGCGCCCGGCCAGGTGCGCGCGGTCGCGACGCAGACGCTGCGCGAGGCGCGCAACCGCGACGCCTTCCTGCTGCGCGCGCAGGCCGTGCTCGGCGTTCCGATCGAGGTCATCTCGGGGCGCGAGGAAGCGCGCCTGATCTACGCCGGCGTCGTCCACCTTCAGCCGGCCGACGAGCCGCGCCTGGTCGTCGACATCGGCGGCCGCTCGACCGAGCTGATCCTCGGCCGCGGCCGCGTGCCGACGGTGGCCGAATCCTTCGGCGTCGGCTGCGTCGGCCTGTCGATGCGCTTCTTCGACGGTGGCCGCATCACCGAAGAAGGCTTTCGCGCCGCCCAGGTCGCCGCCGGCGCCGAGCTCGAGGAAGGGCTGCAGTCCTTCGCGCCGAGCCGCTGGCAGCAGGCGCTGGCTTCGTCCGGCACCGCCAGCGCGGTGTCGCAGCTGCTGATGGCCAACGGCGTGACCGACGGCCGCATCACGCCGGCCGGGCTGCGCTGGTGCATCGAGCGCTGCCTCGACGCCGGGCACGTCGACCGGCTGCAGCTGACCGGGCTCAAGCCCGAGCGGCGCCCCGTGCTGCCCGGCGGGCTGGCGATCCTCTACACGCTTGCCGCCAACTACGGCATCGCGACGCTGTGGCCGGCCAAGGGCGCGCTGCGCCAGGGCGTGATCGTCGACCTGCACGAGCGGCTCGAGGCACGCCATCGCGCACGCCCGGGCGACATGCGCGACGCGTCGGTGCACGAGCTGCAGCGCCGCTTCGGCGTCGACACCGCGCAGGCGCGGCGCGTCGCCGCCGTCGCGCTCGAGCTGTTCGACAGCGTGATGCCCGATGCCGACGCCGAGATCCGGCGCGAGCTGGCCTGGGCCTGCGAGCTGCACGAGATCGGGCTGATGGTCTCGCACCACGACCACCACCGGCACAGCGCCTACCTGCTCGCGCATGTCGACGCACCCGGCTTCTCGCAGAGCCAGCAGCGGCGCATCGGCGAGCTCGTGCTCGGCCAGCGCGGCGGGCTGCGCAAGGTCGAGTCGTCGCTGACCAGCGACGTCCTCGCGTGGCAGGTGCTGTGCCTGCGGCTGGCGGTGATCAAGTGCCATGCGCGCGGCGAGGTCGACCGCAACGCGATGACGCTGCGCCGGCGCGGCCGCGAGGCGCTGCTCGGCTACAGCGCACGCTGGGCCGAGGTGCACCCGCGCACCGCCTACCTGCTGCAGGAAGAGGCCGACAGCTGGGCCCGCGCCGGCACGCTGCGCCTGACGCTGCCGGCGCGCTGAGCCAGGACCCTACAGCAGGTCGGGCGAGATCACCGCCTGCAGCACGACCTGCAGCGCGCCGTCGCGCTCGCGCGCGCGCAGCCACCAGACGCCGGCCTTGCGCACCGGCCAGGCCTGCGCCTGGCCCGACAGCAGGTAGGCCGCCGTCAGCCCGAGCGTCGGCTGGTGGCCGACGACGAGCACCGGCTCGCGCGCGTCGGGCCAGCGCACCGCGTGCAGCAGCGCGTCGACGGTCGATTCCGGCCCCAGTTCGGCCACCGTCTTGACCTTGCGCTCGAGCGCGGCGGCGGTCTGCTGCGCGCGCCGCGCCGGGCTCGCCAGCACCTTCGCGCTCGCCGGCAGCTGGCGGTTCAACCACGCCGCGACGCGCTGCGCCTGGCGCTCTCCCTTGGGCGTGAGCGCGCGGTCGAGGTCGTCCCGGACCTCGCGCATCTCGAGGGCCTCGGCATGGCGCCAGAGGATCAGGTCCATCGCCGGCTCAGCTGGAATAGCGCTGCAGCAGCGCCTGCTGCGCGCTCGGACCGCTCTCGCCGACGCGGCGGTAGCGGCCCTCGGCGTCCAGCTCCCAGGCGTCGCGCGCGTCGTGCAGATAGGGCACCAGGCCTTCGTCGATGACGCGCTGGCGCAAGGCCGGGTCGCGGATCGGCCAGGCGACCTCGATGCGGCGGATCATGTTGCGGCTCATCCAGTCGGCGCTGCTCAGGTAGAGCACCTCGTCGTCGACGCCCTCGCCCCAGCGGAAATAGAGCACGCGCGAATGCTCGAGGAAGCGGCCGACGATCGAGCGCACGCGGATGTTGTCGGTGCGCCCGGGCACGCCTGGCGGCAGCATGCAGGCGCCGCGCACGACGAGGTCGATCCGGGCCCCGGCCTCGCCGGCCTGCACCAGCGCCTGGATCAGCGCCGGGTCGGTGAGCGCGTTGACCTTGACGACGATGCGCGCCGGCCGCCCGGCGCGCGCGGCGTCGGCGACCTGGGCGATGTGGCGCAGCAGCCGCTTTTGCAGCACGAACGGCGCGGTGAGCAGATGCTGCGGTGGCTTCAGCCGCGCCTGGCTCGCGAGCTGCAGGAAGACCGCATCGGCATCGGCGCACAGCCCGGGGTCGGCCGTCAGGTAGCCCATGTCGGTGTACAGCCGCGCGGTGCGCGGGTTGTAGTTGCCGGTCGACAGGTGCGCGTAGCGGCGCAGCCGCGGCAGCGCCGCGCGCCGGCCGTCGCCGCTGCGCCGGCCCTCGCGCCGCGTCACGAGCAGCAGCTTGGCATGCGTCTTCAGCCCGACGATGCCGTAGACGACCTGCGCGCCCACCGCCTCGAGCCGCTCGGCCCAGTTGATGTTGGCCTCCTCGTCGAAGCGCGCCTTCAGCTCGACGACGACCATCACCTCCTTGCCGCGCCGTGTGGCCTCGATCAGCAGATCCATCAGCACGCTCTCGCTGCCGGTGCGGTAGATCGTCTGCTTGATCGCGAGCACGTCGGGGTCCTGCACCGCCTCGCGCAGGAACTGGATCACCGGCTCGAAGCTCTCGAACGGGTGGTGCAGCAGCACGTCGGTCTCGCGCAGCCGCGCGAAGATCGAGCGCTCGCGCGGCAGGCGCAGCTCGGGCCAGCGCGGCTCGTAGGCCGGGAAGCGCAGGTGCTCGGCGTCGGCCTGGTCGATCAGCTCGTTCAGCCGCACCAGATTGACCGGGCCGTTGACCTTGTACAGCGCGACCTCGGGCAGCGAGAACTGCTGGAGCAGGAAGCGCGAGAGCTCGCTCGGGCAGGTGCTCACCACCTCGAGGCGGATCGCCTGGCCGAAGTGGCGCGTCGTCAGCCCGGTGCGCAGCGCCTGGCGCAGGTTGGTCATGTCGTCCTCGTCGACCTCGAGGTCCGAGTCGCGCGTGACGCGGAACTGCGAGAACGACTCGACGGTGCGGCCGGGGAACAGCTCGCCGAGGTGGGCGCGCATCACGCTGGTCAGCAGCACGAAACCCTGGCGGCCGTCGCACAGTTCGTCGGGCAGCCGGATCACGCGCGGCAGCACGCGCGGCACCTTGACGATCGCGATCTGGTTCGCGCGCCCGAAGGCGTCGCGCCCGCCGAGCCGGGCGATGAAGTTCAGCGACTTGTTCGCGACGAGCGGGAACGGGTGGCTCGGGTCCAGGCTCACCGGCACGAGCAGCGGCCGCACCTGGGTCTCGAAGAAGCGCTCGACCCAGCGCCGCTGCGCCGCGTTGCGCTCGGCGTGGTTCAGAACGACGATGCCTTCGGCCTGCAGCGCCGGCATCACGACCTCGTTGAACAGCGCGTACTGCTCGTCGATCAGCTCGTGCGCCGCCGCCGCGACCGCGGCCAGGTCGGCGTTCGAGACGCCGGTGCCGGGCTGGCGCGCGGCCTCGATGTAGTCCGCGACGCGGACCTCGAAGAACTCGTCGAGGTTCGACGAGACGATGGTCACGTAGCGCAGCCGCTCGAGCAGCGGCACGTCGGCGCGCCGCGCCTGCGCGAGCACGCGGCGGTTGAACTGCAGCAGCGAGCGCTCGCGGTCGAGCAGCTTCAGCGGCGGCCGCTCGGCGGCCGCCGGCTCCACCGGCGGCGCCTCGGCACGGGAGTCGTCCGTCATGGACCCAGTTTAAGAAGATTTCGCGACGCGGCCATGACAGCCCGCCGCCGTGTCGGAGTCAATGCGCCTCGTCCCAGTTGCGCCCGACGCCGACCTCGGCCAGCAGCGGCACCTTCAGCGGCGCGACGCCGGCCATCAGCCGCGGCACCGCCTCGCGCGCCCAGGGCAGCTCGTCGTCGGGCACCTCGAGCACGAGTTCGTCGTGCACCTGCATCACCATGCGCGTCGCACGCCCTTCGCGGTCGAGCGCGTCCTGCACCGCGATCATCGCGAGCTTGATCAGGTCGGCCGCGGTGCCCTGCATCGGCGCATTGATCGCCTGGCGCTCGGCGCCGCTGCGGCGCGGGCCGTTGCCGCTGTTGATCTCGGGCAGCCACAGGCGCCGGCCGAACACCGTCTCGACGTAGCCGCTGGCCTTGGCCGCGACACGGGTCTCGTCCATGTAGCGCTTGACGCCGGCGAAGCGCGCAAAGTAGCGCTCGATGTAGTCGCGCGCCGCCTTCGGCTCGATGCCCAGGTTGTTCGCGAGGCCGAACGCGCCCATGCCGTAGATCAGGCCGAAGTTGATGACCTTCGCATAGCGCCGCTGCTCGCTGCTGACCTGGTCCACCGGCACGCCGAAGACCTCGCTCGCGGTCGCCCTGTGCACGTCGATGCCGTCGGCGAAGGCGCGCAGCAGTGCCGGGTCCTCGCTGATGTGGGCCATGATGCGCAGCTCGATCTGCGAGTAGTCGGCACTCAGGATCACGTGCCCGGGCGGCGCGACGAAGGCCTCGCGCACGCGCCGGCCCTCGGGCGTGCGGATCGGGATGTTCTGCAGGTTCGGGTCGTTGCTCGCCAGGCGCCCGGTGACCGCGACCGCCTGCGCGTAGTTCGTGTGCACGCGGCCGGTGGCCGGGTTGACCATCAGCGGCAGCTTGTCGGTGTAGGTGCCCTTGAGCTTGGCCAGGCTGCGGTGGTCGAGGATGCGCGCCGGCAGCGGGTAGTCGGCGGCCAGCTCCTGCAGCACTTCCTCGTCGGTGCTGGGCGCGCCGCTGGCCGTCTTCTTCTTGACCGGCAGGCCGAGCTTGCCGAACAGGATCTCGCCGATCTGCTTGGGGCTGCCGAGGTTGAACGGCTGGCCGGCGATCGCGTAGGCCTCCTGCTCGAGGGCCACCATGCGCTCGGCGAGCTGCTGGCTCTGGCGCGCGAGCACCGCGGCATCGATCAGCACGCCGTGGCGCTCGATGCGCATCAGCAGCTGGCTCACCGGCATCTCGATGCGCTCGTAGACGAAGCGCAGGCCGCCGTGTTCGTCGCCATGGGCCTCGATCTGCGGCCACAGCGCCTGGTGCACCTGCAGCGCCATCTCGCTGTCCTCGCCCGAGTAGGTGGTCGCGCGCGCGACGTCGACCTGCGCGAACGGGATCTGGTTCGCGCCCTTGCCGCACAAGTCCTCGTAGCTCAGCCCCTTGCGGCCGATGTGGCGCTCGGCCAGGCTCTCCAGGCCGTGCGGCTTGTGCGCCTCGATCACGTAGCTCTCGAGCATCGTGTCGTGGCGGTAGCCGCGCACCGCGATGCCGGCGTTGGCGAAGACATGCAGGTCGTACTTGATGTTCTGGCCGAGCTTGGGCCGCGTCGCGTCCTCGAGCCAGGGTTTCAGGCGCGCCAGCACCGCGTCCAGCGGCAGCTGCACCGGCGCATCCGGGCCGTCGTGCGCGAGCGGCACGTAGGCCGCGCGGCCGGGCTCGACGGCAAAGCTGATGCCGACGATGCGCGCGCGCATCGGGTCGAGCGAATCGGTCTCGGTGTCCAGCGCAGCCAGCCCGGCGGCCATCAGCTGCCCGATCCAGGCGTCGAGCCGGTCCCAGTCGGTGATCGTCTCGTAGTGGCGCGCAGGTGCGCTCGTCGCCGCTGCGGCGCCCGGCAGCGCGGCGCCGGCCGGGGCATCCGTCGCGGGGGCCTCGACCTCGCGCAGCCAGGTCTTGAAGCCGAAGCGCTGGTAGAAGTCGTGCAGGCCCTTGCGGTCGACCTCGCGCAGCGCCAGGGCTGCGAGCGCGGGCCAGCCTTCGACATGCCCGTTCAGGTCGCAGTCGGTCACCACCGTGACCAGCCGCCGGCCCTGCGGCAGCCAGTCCAGCGCGCGACGCAGGTTCTCGCCCGCGGCGCCCTTGATGCCCGGAGCCGCCGCGATCACGCCGTCGAGCGAGCCATGCTCGGCGATCCACTTCACCGCCGTCTTCGGGCCGACCTTCTCGACGCCGGGCACGTTGTCGACCGTGTCGCCGATCAGCGTCAGGTAGTCGACGATCCGGTCCGGCGGCACGCCGAACTTGGCGACGACGCCGGCGACGTCGAGGCGCTCGTTGCTCATCGTGTTGATCAGCGTGACGTTCGCGTCGACGAGCTGGGCCAGATCCTTGTCGCCGGTGCTGATGATCACGTCGTGGCCGCTCGCGGCGGCGACGCGCGCGAGCGTGCCGATCGCGTCGTCGGCCTCGATGCCGGGCACCTCGAGCACGGGCCAGCCGAGCAGTCGCACGACCTCGTGGATCGGCTCGATCTGCTGCACCAGCGGCTCGGGCATCGGCGCGCGGTGCGCCTTGTACTCGGCGTACCAGGCGTCGCGGAAGGTCGGGCCCTTGGCGTCGAACACGCAGGCCGCGTGCTCGGCCGGGAACTGCTCGCGCAGCCGCTTCATCATCGCGATGAAGCCGTGGATCGCGCCGGTCGGGAAGGCACGGTAGAGATAGCTCGAGCCGTCGACGAGGAGGAGCAGCTTTTCCGTCATGGCCGGCATTGTGGCGCGGCCCCGGCGCGCAGGGCGCTGCGTAGAATGGCGCCGATGAAAGCCTGCGTCTTCGTCGCCCTCGCCTGCCTGGCGCTGCCCGGCGCGCGGGCCGCGCCCGACAAGCCGCAGAAGGTGGCGCCGCCCGAGCCGGCAGTCGAGCATCTCGTCGCCGAGGACGCCCACGTGCGCATCGAGGAGCTGCGCGTGCGCGGCGCGACGCAAAGCACCGTCGTCAGGAGCAAGATCCCGGGCGTCAAGCCCTACGAGATCCTGCCGTCGAGCGCCGCGAACGACCCGTCGCAACCCGGCGACGCCGGCGGGCAGCGGGTCTGGAACATCCTGCACTTCTGAAATGTGGCCCCCGAGCTCACTGCTTTCGCTGCCCCCCGAGGGGGCGCTCAGTACCTTCGGAACGGCCGAGCGGTACCGGATGACGCCCCCGAGCTCACTGCGTTCGCTGCCCCCCGAGGGGGCGCTCAGTACCTTCGGAACGGCCGAGCGGTACTGAGATGGCCGTCTACACGGAAGTCGGCTTCGACGAGGCCGACGCCCTGCTGCAGCGCCTGGGTCTGGGTGCGCTGACCGATCTGCACGGCATCCGCTCGGGCATCGAGAACACCAACTACTACGCGACCACGGCCAAGGGCCAGTGGGTGCTGACGCTGTTCGAGCGCCTGACGCGCGAGCATCTGCCCTACTACCTGGCGCTGATGCAGCACCTGGCGCAGCGCGGCATCCCGGTGCCGGCGCCGCAGGCCGACGCGTCCGGGGCGCTGCTGCACACGCTGGCCGGCAAGCCGGCGGCGGTGGTCACGCGCCTGCCCGGCAGCCACCGGCTCGCGCCGACCTCGGAGCAAGGTCGCCAGGTCGGCTCGATGCTGGCCCGGATGCACCTGGCCGCGGTCGACTTCGCGCTCGAGCAGCCGCACCTGCGCGGGCTGGACTGGTGGATCGCGACGGTGCCGACCGTGCTGCCCTTCGTCAGCCCGGAGCAGGCCGGGCTGCTGAGCTCCGAGCTCGAGTTCCAGCGCCAGCTGGCGGCGTCGCCGGCCGGCCGCTCGCTGCCGCGCGGCGCGATCCACGCCGACCTGTTCCGCGACAACGTGATGTTCGACGCCACCGCCGGCGAAGACCGGCTGTGCGGCTTCTTCGACTTCTATTTCGCCGGCACCGACGCGCTGCTGTTCGACCTGGCGGTGTGCCTGAACGACTGGTGCTGCGACCCCGACAGCGGCCGCCTCGACGAGGCCCGCGCGAGCGCCTTCGTCGCCGCCTACGACGGCGTGCGCCGCCTGACCGGCACCGAGCGCCGGCTGCTGCCGGCGCTGCTGCGCGCGGCGGCGCTGCGCTTCTGGCTCTCGCGCCTGTGGGACTGGCATCTGCCGCGCGACGCCGCGCTGCTCCAGCCCAAGGACCCGGGCCATTTCGAGCGCGTGCTGCGCGAACGCATCGCCAACCCCTGGCACCCCGGCGCGCCCTCCGACTGAACCCATGCCCCTGGTCCTGAAACGAGTCGAACCCGCGCGCGGCGCGACCTGGCTGCGCGACGCCTTCCGGCTGTTCCTGCGCCGGCCGCTGCCGTTCACGATGCTGTTCATCGTCTTCATGGCCGCGGCGCTCGGGGTCTCGCTGCTGCCGTTCATCGGCGGGCTGCTGCAGATGATGATGCCGCCGCTGCTGTCGCTGGGCTTCATGATCGCCAGCCAGTCGGCGCTGCTCGGCGAGCGCATCCACCCGTCGCAGTTCATCGAGCCGCTGCGCGGCGACCCGGTGCGACGCCGCTCGCTGCTGCTGCTGTGCCTGATCTACGGCCTCTCGGCGGTGGGCATCCTGCTGCTGTGCCAGGCGATCGCCGGGCCGGCCGGCGCGCAGTTCCAGGACCTGATGGCGCGCGGCCAGGCGAGCCAGGCCGAGGTCGTCACTCTGCTGTCCGACGGCGGGCTGCAGACCGCCTTGCTCGTCGGCCTCGCCCTCGGCGCGCTGCTGACGGTGCCGTTCTGGCATGCGCCAGCGCTCGTCCACTGGGGCGGCCAAGGGGTCGGCCAGGCGCTGTTCTCGAGCACCTTGGCGGTCTGGCGCAGCAAGGGGGCGTTCCTCGTCTACGGGATGACCTGGTTCGGGCTGTGCCTGGGCTTCGCAATCGTCGTCGAGCTGCTGTTCGGCCTGCTCGGCACCGGCGATCTGGGCTCGTTGCTCGTGCTGCCGCTCGGGCTGATGCTGTCGACCGTGTTCTACGTCTCGCTGCTGTTCACGTTCAATGACAGTTTCGGCAGCGCCGACGCTGGCGCCGGCAGCGCAACCGAGGCAGGATCGTGAACGTCGACGCCATGACCCCACGCCTCGTCACCGTTGCCCTGCTCACGCTGCTCGCGCCCGCGCTTCCCGGCTGCGCCGTCGTCACGGTGGCCGGCGCGGTCGCCGGCGCGGCGATCGACGTCGGCGGCGCGGTGGTCAGCACCACGGTCAAGGTGACCGGCAAGGTGGTCGAGAAGACCATCGACGCGGTGACGCCGGCGCCCGACCCGGCGAGGTAGCGCGCCGCCGCCGCCGCCTATTCGACCGGCGTCAGCTTGGCCATCGCGAGCAGCAGCCATTTCAGGCCGTGGCGGCCGAAGTTGACCTGCGCGCGCGCGTCGGCACCGCTGCCTTCCAGCGTCAGGATCACGCCTTCGCCGAACTTGTTGTGGAACACCGACTGGCCGGCGCGCAGCGCAGCGCCGCCGGACAGCGCCGGCGCCTGACGCGGAGTGAACGGCACGGCCGGCTCGACGCGCCCGGCGCCGACGATGCCGCCCAGCCCGCTGCCGCGCGACCAGGCCTCCTGGTAGGGCCGCGCATAGCCCGAGCCGAAGCCCTGCTGCCTGGGCGTGATCCACTTCAGCGCGCCTTCCGGCAGCTCTTCGATGAAGCGGCTCTTGACGTTGTAGCGGGTCTGGCCGTGCAGCATGCGCGTCTGGCTGAAGCTCAGGTACAGGCGCTTCCTCGCGCGCGTGATCGCGACGTACATCAGCCGGCGCTCCTCCTCGACGCCGTCGGCGTCGGACAGGCTCTGCTCGTGCGGGAACAGGCCCTCCTCGATGCCGGTGATGAAGACCGCGTCGAACTCGAGCCCCTTGGCCGAGTGCACCGTCATCAGCTGCACGGCATCGGCGCCGGCCTGTGCCTGGTTGTCGCCGGCCTCGAGCGACGCGTGGGTCAGGAAGGCGGCGAGCGGGCTCATGATCTCCCCCGACCCCGGGTCGGGGGAGACGCCTGCAATGGAACCCCCTGCCTGAATCCCTCCCCCCGCGGGGGAGGGACCCGCCAGTTCATCCACGTAGAGCGCGACCGCGTCCTTGCCGAAGCCTTCCTGCGTGACGAAGCTCTCGGCCGCGTTGACCAGTTCCTCGAGGTTCTCGACGCGGTCCTGGCCATCCTTGTCGCTCTTGTAGAAGTCGAGCAGCCCGCTCGCGTGCAGCGTCTGGTCGATGATCTCGCGCAGCGTCAGGCCCCGGGTCGACTCGCGCAGCTTGTCGATCAGCGCGACGAAGGCCTGCAGGTTGTTGCCCGCCTTGCCGCCCACCGCGCCCACGCTCTGCGCGAGGCTGCGGCCGCTGGCGCGGGCCGCGTCCTGCAGCTGTTCGATCGAGCGCGCGCCGATGCCGCGCGCGGGGAAGTTCACGACGCGCAGGAAGCTCGTGTCGTCGTTCGGGTTCTCGAGCAGGCGCAGGTAGGCCAGCGCATGCTTGACCTCGGCGCGCTCGAAGAAGCGCAGCCCGCCGTAGACGCGGTAGGGCACGCCGGCATTGAAAAGCGCGCTTTCCAGCACCCGGCTCTGCGCGTTGCTGCGGTAGAGCAGCGCGATCTCGCTGCGCCCCAGGCCGGCGCGGTGCAGCGCCTGGGCTTCCTCGACGAACCACTGCGCCTCGGCGAAGTCGCTCGTCGCCTCGAACACGCGCAGCGGCTCGCCCGGGCCGGCGTCGGTGCGCAGGTTCTTGCCCAGGCGGTGCGCGTTGTGCGCGATGAGCGCGTTCGCGGCGTCGAGGATGTTGCCGAACGAGCGGTAGTTCTGTTCCAGCTTGATCACGCGCTCGACCCGGTACTCGCGCTCGAAGTCGGCCATGTTGCCGACGCGCGCACCGCGGAAGGCGTAGATGCTCTGGTCGTCGTCGCCGACCGCGATCACGCTCTGGCCGGTGCCAGCGGCGTCGGCCGCGCCCGCCCTGCCGGGTGGCGGCGCGAACATCTTCAGCCACGCGTACTGGAGACGGTTCGTGTCCTGGAACTCGTCCACCAGCACGTGGCGGAAGCGGTGCTGATAATGCGCGCGCAGCGCATCGTTGTCGCGCAGCAGCTCGTAGGTTCGCAGCAGCAGCTCGGCGAAGTCGACCACGCCCTCGCGCGCGCACTGGTCCTCGTAGGCCTGGTAGATCTCGACCAGCTTCCTCGTCTGCTCGTCGCGCATTTCGACGTCGCGCGGACGCAGGCCGTCTTCCTTGCTGCCGGCGATGAACCAGGTCACCTGCTTCGGGACGAAGCGCTCCTCGTCGAGGTTCATCGCCTTGATCACGCGCTTGACGGCGCTGAGCTGATCGGCGCTGTCGAGGATCTGGAAGCCCTGCGCGAGGCCGGCGAGCTTCCAGTGGGCTCGCAGGAAGCGGTTGCACAGGCCGTGGAAGGTGCCGATCCACATGCCGCGCACGGCCACCGGCAGCATCGCCGACAGGCGCGTCAGCATCTCCTTGGCGGCCTTGTTCGTGAAGGTCACCGCGAGCACGCCGCCGGGCGAGACCTGGCCGGTCTGCAGCAGCCAGGCGATGCGCGTCGTCAGCACGCGCGTCTTGCCCGAGCCCGCACCCGCGAGGATCAGCGCCGGCTGCGCCGGCAGCGTCACCGCAGCGAGCTGCTCGGGATTCAGGTGGCGCAGCAGCGGGTCGTTCGGATCGGGCTTCATCGGTCGATTCTAGGAGGCGGCGCTCGGCGCCTGCGCCACCACGCGCGCCCTCGGTGCCGAGGCTTGGCGGCGCACCGGGCCGCGTAGAATTCGCGATCGGGCCCAAATTTCGAAGCCCGGTGCGTCACGGCTGCACCGCCCCTTTGCCGGGCGGCCTTCGCGGCACGGAACCGGATTCCGAGTCAAGCGCTCTCACCCAGCCATCCGCGGAGCCTGAGCATGGAAATCTTCGACTACGACAACATCCTGCTGTTGCCGCGCAAGTGCCGCGTCGACAGCCGCGCCGAATGCGACCCCTCGGTCGAATTCGGCGGCCGCCACTTCGTGCTGCCGGTGGTGCCGGCGAACATGAAGACCGTGATCGACGAGCCGATCAGCGAGATGCTCGCACGCAGCGGTCATTTCTACGTGATGCACCGCTTCGACCTCGACGGCGTCGCCTTCGCGCGGCGCATGCGCGACAAGGGCTTGTTCGTCTCGCTCAGCTCGGGCGTCAAGCCGGCCGACTTCGCGACCATCGACCGCCTCGCGGCCGAGGGCGTCGGCGCCGACTACGTCACGATCGACATCGCCCATGGCCACACCGAGAGCGTGCGCCGGACGATCGAGCACATCAAGGCGAAGCTGCCGCAGGCCTTCGTCATCGCCGGCAACGTCGCGACGCCCGAGGCCGTGATCGACCTCGAGAACTGGGGCGCCGACGCGACCAAGGTCGGCGTCGGCCCGGGCAAGGTCTGCATCACCAAGCTGAAGACCGGCTTCGGCACCGGCGGCTGGCAGCTCAGCGCGCTGAAGTGGTGCGCCCGCGTCGCGACCAAGCCCATCGTCGCCGACGGCGGCATCCGCCACCACGGCGACATCGCCAAGAGCGTGCGCTTCGGCGCCGCGATGGTGATGATCGGCTCGCTCTTCGCCGGCCACGAGGAAAGCCCGGGCCAGACGGTCGAGGTCGACGGCAAGCGCTACAAGGAGTACTACGGCTCGGCGAGCGACTTCAACAAGGGCGAGTACAAGCATGTCGAGGGCAAGCGCATCCTCGAGCCGATCAAGGGCGCGCTCGTCGACACGCTGCGCGAGATGCGCGAGGACCTGCAGAGCTCGATCAGCTACGCCGGCGGGCGCGTCCTCGCCGACCTGAAGAAGGTGAACTACGTGATCCTCGGCGGCGAGAACGCCGGCGAGCACCTGTTCATGTGAGGGCCGCTCAGCGCGCGATCATGCCGCGGGGCGTGCCGATGTCGGTGCGCCGCAGCGGCGCGCGGCGCACCGACATCGGCAGTGCGCGCGCCGCGCCGGTGGCCGGGCAGGCGCCGGTGTCGGCGTAGTCGCGCGCGGCGAGCAGCAGTGGCTCGGCAGGCGAGCCCAGCGGCAGCGAAAAGTCCTCCGCCACCGCACAGGTGGGCGCGAAGCCGTCGAAATAGCGGCCTTCGTTGCGCTCGTTGACGGACTCGAAGTTGACGACGCTGTAGGTCGTGCCGCAGGCCGAGGTTGGCAGGAAGCCGACCGGCTTGCCGCAGGTCGTGTCGCCGATCGCGACGACGTCGATGCCGATGCCGCGCAGCCCGTTGATCACCTGCTCGCTCGCCGAGCAGGTGCGCGGCCCGGTGAGCACGAAGACGCGCGCGACGCCGGCCGCCGCGGCGAGCGCCGGGTTGCTGAAGAGGAAGCTGCGGTTGTCCGTTGCCGCGCGCTTGTCGTTGTAGAGCAGCGACGCGAACGTGTGGCCGGCGCCGAGCGGGCCGGCGACATAGGACGCGACCGTCGTCGCGGTCGAGACCAGCCCGCCGCCGTTGTAGCGCAGGTCGAGCACGACCTCGGAGACGCCGGTGGCCTTGAACTGCGCGAACGCGGTGTCCAGCGGCGGCAGCGCCTGGCCGATCATGTCCTTGACGAGCACGTAGCCCATCTTGCGACCCGCCGGCGAGCTGACGATCGAAGTCACCGACACCGGCGTCAGCGCATAGACGCCCGCGGTCAGCGTCACGCTGCGGTCGCCGCCGGCGTTATGCAGCACGAGCGCGAGCTGGTCGCCGACGTTGACGGCCGTGAGCGCCGAATAGTCGTTGGCGGCGATGATCTCGGCCGCGCTGCGGCCGTTGATCGACAGCACCTGGTCGCCGCGCACGACGCCCTTCGTCGCGGCGTCGGACAGCGGCTCGACGTAGCGCACATAGAGCGGCCGGGTCGGCTGGCCCGTGACCTCGAGGCCGGCGACCGAGACGCCGTAGCCCAGCGACTGGCCGTCGCCGAAGAAGCGGTTGAAGCTCTCGGTCGATTCGGTGTAGCTCCAGCGGTCGGCCGGGAACGCGGGGTCGGTGCCGGTGTAGAGCAGCGCGTTGAAGTAGGCGTCGAGCGTCGGATACGCAGCCGGGTCGGGCTGCGGCGACAGCCGGTACCAGAAGTACCACTCGTTCATGTAGTCGCCGAGCCAGGCCTTCTGGTCGGCGACGCTGCAGCTCTGCGGCGCGATACTGGTGTCGCCGCCCCCGCCGCCGCAGGCGACGAGCAGCGTCGACAGCAGCACCACGGTCAGGCGGCGGAGGGCGTGGACACTGGCTGAGCGGCTCATCGTGAGCCGGATTCTCGCAGTGGCCACCTACAATGCAAGCCCTCGCGCACCACGGCTCGCCGACCCGCCGGTGCGGGTTCCATCGCACCGTCCTGACGCCCCCATGCCCGAGCTCGCCAAGTCCTTCGACCCCGCCGCCATCGAAGCCCGCTGGGCCCCGGTCTGGGAGGCCGCAAACGCCTTCGCGCCGACGCTGGACCCGGCACGGCCGTCGTTCAGCATCCAGCTGCCGCCGCCCAACGTGACCGGCACGCTGCACATGGGGCATGCGTTCAACCAGACGATCATGGACGCGCTGACGCGTTACCACCGGATGCGCGGCTTCAACACGCTGTGGTTGCCGGGCACCGACCACGCCGGCATCGCGACGCAGATCGTCGTCGAGCGCCAGCTGCAGGACGCCGGCCTCTCGCGCCACGCGCTCGGGCGCAAGAACTTCGTCGCCCAGGTCTGGGACTGGAAGGCGACGTCGGGCGCGACGATCACGAACCAGATGCGGCGCATGGGCGACAGCGTCGACTGGTCGCGCGAGTACTTCACGATGGACGAGAAGCTCTCGACCATCGTCACCGAGACCTTCGTGCGCCTGTACGACGAAGGCCTGATCTACCGCGGCAAGCGCCTCGTGAGCTGGGACCCGGTGCTGAAGTCGGCGGTGTCCGACCTCGAGGTCGTCAGCGAAGAGGAGGACGGCTTCCTCTGGCACATCCGCTACCCGCTGGCCGACGGCAGCGGCGACGTCGTCGTCGCGACGACGCGTCCCGAGACGATGCTCGGCGACACCGCGGTGATGGTGCACCCGGACGACGAGCGCTACGCGGCACTCGTCGGCACGCAGGTCAGGCTCCCGCTCACCGAGCGGCTGATCCCGGTCATCGCGGACGCCTACGTCGACCGCGAGTTCGGCACCGGCGTCGTCAAGGTGACGCCGGCGCACGACGCGAACGACTACGCGGTCGGCCAGCGCCACGGCCTGCCGATGATCGGCGTGCTCGCGCTCGACGCGACGATCAACGACAACGCGCCGCCAGCCTATCGCGGCCTGGACCGCTTCGTCGCGCGCAAGAAGGTCGTCGCCGACCTCGACGCGCTCGGCCTGCTCGTCGAGGTCAAGAAGCACCGGCTGCAGGTACCGCGCTGCGAGCGCACCGGGCAGGTCATCGAGCCGATGCTCACCGACCAGTGGTTCGTCGCGGTGAACAAGGCCGGTGCGGATGGCAAGACCATCGCCGCGAAGGCGATCGACGCGGTCGCGAGCGGCCAGGTGCACTTCGTGCCCGAGCAGTGGGTCAACACCTACAACCACTGGATGAGCAACATCCAGGACTGGTGCATCAGCCGCCAGCTCTGGTGGGGGCACCAGATCCCGGCCTGGTACGGCAGCGGCGGCGAGCTCTTCGTCGCCCGCAGCGAGGACGAAGCGCGCCAGCGCGCCGTGGCCGCGGGCTACACCGGGCCGCTGACGCGCGACGAGGACGTGCTCGACACCTGGTACAGCTCGGCGCTGGTGCCGTTCAGCACGCTCGGCTGGCCGGCCAGGACGATCGAGCAGGACCTGTTCCTGCCCAGCAGCGTGCTCGTCACCGGCTTCGACATCATCTTCTTCTGGGTTGCCCGGATGATCATGATGACGACCCACTTCACCGGCAAGGTGCCGTTCCGCGACGTCTACATCCACGGCCTGGTGCGCGACGCGCAGGGCAAGAAGATGAGCAAGAGCGAAGGCAACGTGCTCGACCCGGTCGACCTGATCGACGGCATCGCGCTGCCCGAGCTGCTGGTCAAGCGCACGACCGGGCTGCGCCGCCCCGAGACCGCGCCGCGCGTGCGCAAGGAGACGGAGAAGGAGTTCCCGAACGGCATTCCCGGCTTCGGCGCCGACGCGCTGCGCTTCACGATGGCCAGCTACGCCAGCCTGGGCCGCAACATCAACTTCGACGCCAAGCGCTGCGAGGGCTACCGCAACTTCTGCAACAAGCTCTGGAACGCGACCAAGTTCGTGCTGATGAACTGCGAGGGCCAGGACTGCGGGCTCGAGGAACACACCAGGGCCGAGTGCGCACCGCCCGTCGTCGCCGACGACGGGCGACTCGTCAGTCCCGGCGGGCCGTTCCACGGCTACCTGCGCTTCTCGATGGCCGACCGCTGGATCAGCGGCGAGCTGCAGCGCGTCGAGGCCGCGGTCGCGCTGGGCTTCGCCGAGTACCGGCTCGACAACGTCGCGGGTGCAATCTATTCGTTCGTCTGGGACGAGTACTGCGACTGGTATCTCGAAATCGCCAAGGTGCAGATCGCGACCGGCTCCGAGGCCGAGCAGCGCGCGACGCGGCGCACGCTGATCCGCGTGCTCGAGACCGTGCTGCGCCTGCTGCACCCGATCAGCCCGTTCATCACCGCCGAGCTCTGGGAGACCGTCGCGCCGCTGGCCGGGCGCAAGGACTCGAGCAGCATCGTCACGGCGCCGTACCCGCAGGCCCAGCTGGAGAGGGTCGATCCGGCGGCCGATGCCTGGGTCGCGCAGCTCAAGGCGTTGGCCGCCGTGAGCCGCAACCTGCGCAGCGAGATGGGGCTGTCACCCGGCGAGCGCGTGCCCTTGCTGACGCTGGGAGACGCGGCGTTCGTCGAGGCGGCGGCACCGGTGCTCAAGGCGCTGGCGCGTCTGTCCGAGGTTCGCGTGCTTGCCGACGAGGCCGCCTTCGCGGCCGCGACGCAGGCCGCGCCGGTGGCGGTGTCGGGCCCGGTCCGGCTCGCGCTGCACGTCGAGATCGACGTCGCCGCCGAGACGGCGCGGCTGGGCAAGGAGATCGATCGCCTCGAGGCCGAGATCGCCAAGGCCCGCGCCAAGCTCGACAACCAGAGCTTCGTCGCGCGCGCGCCGGCCGCGGTGGTGCAGCAGGAGCAGGCGCGGCTGGACGGCTTCACCCAGACGCTGGATCGTCTGCGAGATCAGCGAGATCGTCTGGCGCCGTCGCCTTGAAGTCGGGGCGTGGCGGCGCCGCGGCGAGGAGCTCGTCGATGCGCCTGGCCACCGCCCAGGCGCTGCGCGAGCGCGACTCCAGCGTCGTGCTCGCGACGCGCGGTGTGACCTGCAAGGTGTCCAGGTGGCGCAGCACGCGGGCCGGGTCGAGCATGCCCGGCTCCATGCTGTCGAACCAGGCCGCCGCCATGCGGCCACCGGTCAGTGCCTCGGCCAGCGCGTCCTCGTCGAACAGGTTCGAATGCGCCAGGCTCACGAGCACCTGGTTCGGCTTGCAGCCGGCGAGGAAGCGCTCGCCGAGCAGGCCGCGGTAGCGCGTGTAATAGGTCAGCAGCACGCAGACGCCGTCGCAGGCCTCGAACAGCTCGCGCAGGCCCATCGGCTCGATGCCCGAGCGCTGCCAGAGCGGGTCCGACGCGTGCACCGTCGGGTCGTAGCCGACCACGCGCGCGCCGAAGGCGGTGAGCAGCTGCGTCAGCGGCTTGGCCGCCGGCGCGATACCGACCAGCCCGACGGTGGTGCCGCCGAGCTCGCGCCCGACGAGCATGCCGTCGGCGCTGAGCACCGGCACGCGGCGCAGCATCTGCAGCAGCGCGCCGATCACGAACTCCGCCTCGGCGGCGGCGCTGGCGGTGGTCGGGCGCACGACCTCGACGCCGGACCGCGCGCAGGCTTCCATGTCGATGTTCTCGGCGCCGGCCGACAGCCGCCCCACGGCGCGCAGCATCGGCGCGGCGCGCAGCGTCTCGGCGTCGAGCGCGACCGACGGCGGGATGATCATCGACCGCACCTGGAACAGCGCCCGGCGGAACTGCTGCGGGTCCTGCGCGAGCTGGGGCGCGTAGCGCACCGCATGGCGCACCGCGAGCCATTGCAGCACCTCCGGATCCAGCGGTTCGACGATCAGGACATCCATGCGCAGTGAGGCCGAGCCGACCGCCAGACCTTCACCGGAAGGGGCGTGACACAATGACCTGGGCAAATTTCATTGTATGTAAGTAAATGTTGATCCAGAAGGCAATATTCCCGGTCGCCGGGCTCGGCACGCGCTTCCTGCCCGCGACCAAGGCCCAGCCCAAGGAAATGCTGCCGGTGGTGGACAAGCCGCTGATCCAGTATGCCGTCGAAGAA
>MEGM01000044.1:0-15380 GCA_001725505.1 Rubrivivax sp. SCN 70-15
GAAGATCGGCATGAACAGCGCCGGGACCGCATCCCAGGTGCTGCGCAGGAAATAGCGCAGGTCGAATACAATCCGGTCGCCATCTACACAGCGCTGCTTCTCGCCTTCTTTGTCGTTTGCTATCCGATTGCCCTTGCCGGGCGCTGGCTGGAAGCGCGTATCGCCGCACCAGGGAGCCGTGCCGGTGGGATTTGATCCGGCTTTTGCTCTGTCGTGCGTGCCGACGATCTGCAGCTCGAGCTCGACGCCCAGCGTCAGCGCGCGCGAATGGGAGAAGCGCTCCAGACTCATGCCGTGGCCGCCCCCAGACGGCGGGCCGAGCCCCGCCTGGGCTCAGGATGCTGCTCGCCGGCGATGCGCAGCCCCCATTGGACGGCGAGTGGCCCGAGCACCTCGGTGAACGCGATCGCCGACAGCACGATCGGCGCGACCAGCGCCGCGAGCGCCGGCTGCGTCGCCTGCAGTTCGGCGAGCAGCACGAGCGCGGTGCCCGACATCGGCAGCAGCGCCAGCGACAGCCCCAGCCCCTGGCGCAGGCGCAGCCCGCTCCAGGGCGCGAACGCGAGCACGGCGCCGGTCTTCGCGAGCGCGCGCGCGCCCAGCAGCACGAGCGCGGCGGCGGCGCCCGTCGCCACCGCGGACACCGACCAGGCGCTGCCGACGATGACGAACAGCATCAGCACCAGCGCCCCGCCGGCGGTGCCGAACTGGCGCGGCCAGACCCAGGGGCGCTCGGTCGTGTTGCGCAGCAGCACGCCGGCAAGGAGCGGCACGAGCAGCGTCGACAGGGTGAACAGCTTGGCGACCATCAGCGCAAGCACGATCAGCCCGAGCAGCAGCAGCGCCGCGCTCTCGTCGCGCAGGTCGATCCGGTGCGCGGTCCAGGCGACCGCGGCGGCGAGCAGCGCGGCCAGCAACGCCGAGCCGCCGAAGGCCCACAACGGCTGGACCACGGCGCGCGCCCAGTCGCCTTCGACGTCGAGGTGCAGCCAGCCGAGCACCAGCTTGTGCGCGAGCACCGCGACGAGCGTGTTCAGCGAGGTCAGCACGACGAGCCGGTCGGTCACCTGGCCGGCGGCCTTCAGGTCGGCCGCGACGCGCGCGACCACCGCGCCCGACGCGCAGGTGCCCAGCGCGGCGCAGTTCAGCGCGACGTTGACGGGCTGGTCGAACCAGCGCAGCGCTGCGTAGATCGCGCCGAAGCTCAGCCCCGCTTCGACGATGCTGGTCGCCAGCAACGCCGGGTTCGCGCGCAGCCAGCGCAGGTGGACGCGGCTGCCGAGCTCGAACAGCAGCAGCGCCAGCGCAAGGTCGACGATCAGGCGCGCACTGCCGACGAGCGGGTTGGCGCCCAGCCCGGCGAGCGCGAGTGCCGCGCCGACGGCCGCATAGCCGACGATGCGCGGCAGCGCGAACAGGCGCCGCACCGCTTCGCCGAGCAGCCCGCCGGCGACGAGCGCGAGCGCGGCCCAGAACGGCACGCCGGGCACCGGCGGCCAGGGGGTGATCTGCAGAAAGCCTGCAATGTCGGACAGCATTCGAATCTCCTCGTCCGAAGGACAGGTCGGCGCGCGCGATGCCTGGGCGTCGCGCGTGCTCGTTGGACACCCGGACTCGGGCGCTGGAGCCGCAGCAGGCGAACGCGCCCGCCGCGGCCGTCAATCGTCGGGCTCGTCCGTGTCGCGACGGCGACGGCCGGAGAACGCGATCCACCACACCAGAAACAGCACCAGCGCGAGCGCGGACAGCGCTTCGAGGACGAGCCACCACATGGGCGAACTTTACCGCGCGCGCCGACCCCGTTTCAGGCGCGGTCGGCGCGTTGCGCGAGTGCCGCGCGCAAGGCCGGCGAGGCGCGGTAGAGCGGGAAGTTGCCGCGCAGCAGGATCTGCGCGCTGCGCCGGTAGGCGGCCTGGCGGATCTGCACCCGGCCGTCGCGCTGCACTGCCTCGATGCGCGTCGCGAGCAGCCCGGCCGGGTTCTCGAGCGCGATGTCGATGGTCGCCGCGTCGGGGCCGACGGCGGGCACGCCGCGCGCAAGCCGCTGCGCGACGCTTCCCGGGATCAGGCAGGCCGACGCGAGGCAGCAGCCGCCCGAGACCGCGAGCGAGGCATGCGCCGCCTGCGGCGTGAAGTAGCGCGCGAGCAGCTGGCCGTCATCGGCTGGCGGCGCGATCAGGCAGACCTTCGGGATCGTCTCGCTGGCCGCGAGCTGGGCTGCGCTCATCGGCTCGCCCGAGCGCAGCTTCAACCCCATCTTCAGTCCGGCCGCGACCCACAGCGCGCGCAGCCGCTCCTTGAGCGCGGCGTCGGCGTCGAGCTCGGCCGGCGTCTCGCGGCCGGTCTTGCCGAGCGAGGACGCGGCGACGATGAGCATCGGCACCGCGACGTCGACGCAGCTGACGGCGATGCCGTCGATCTCGTCGCAGGCCTGGCCGGTGGGCAGCAGCGCGCCGGTCTTCGCGCCGACCGGCTCGTGCAGGTACAGGTCCACGCCCGGGTAGTCACCGTCGACGCCGGGGATCCGGGTGTCCGCGCGCAGCACCCGGCCGTCGCCTTGCAGGCTCATGCGCGCGGTCATCCGGCTGTCGGTGTTGGTGTTGTGGATCTCGAGCTCGTAGTCGCCGCCGTCGGCGCCGACGAGGCCGGTGTCCAGCGCGTACAGCGGCAGCGCCGCGGACATGTTGCCGCAGTTGACGCTCCAGTCGATCTCGCTCTTGTCGGCGGCGAGCTGGGCCAGCGTGCTCGTCATGCGCCGGCGCGCCGCGTCGACCTCGACGATGAAGACCTTGTTGCTCGTCGGCGTGCCGCGGCCCAGGCCGCCGACCTGGCGGTTGCCGGGCAGCCGGCCCGTCAGCGGCACGCCCATCAGGTGGCGGATCAGCTCGTCGCGCAGCTCGGGCGCGGCCGGCAGCAGCGGCGCCCAGAGCACGATCCCGGTCGAGGTGCCACCGCGCATGTGGTGGACGGGGAATTCGGGCACGCCGAAGGCCGAGCCGGACCGGAGCCAGGCCAGACGGGGGTCGGGGAAGCAAGGGTTCACGGGGAAGCTCCTGCCGGAGGGGGTCAAGGGGCCACGCTCACGCGCAGCTGCAGCTCGGTGCCGTCGTCGGCGCCGAAGCGCGCGAAGCCACGCCAGCGGGCCAGCGGCACGCGCAATCGAGTGTGTGCGCTCTGACCGCCGGTGGCGGCGATGTCGAGCACGACCGGCGCCGCGCCGCCGGGCCACGAAGGCCGGACGCGAATGCCGGGCCCGGCGTCGATCCACTGGCGCGTCTGGCCGACGCCGCTGGGCTGGCCGCTTGCTGAACCACTCGCGCCGCCGATCACCCAGTCGCCGGTCGGCAGTGCGCGCAGCCGGCGCGCGTGCAGCGTCGCCGTCGCGCCGTTGAGCACGACGACCTGGGCGTCGGCGTCGCCGGCTTCGGGCGCGCTGCGCAGGACTTGGCTGCCGGCGCCGGCCGGCGTGCCGCCGCGCGTGCCGACGACGACGTCGCCGGGGGCGGCGCCAGCGGCCTGGCCGTCCAGCGCCACGGCGCGCAGCTCGACGCGCAGGTTCACCGGCGGCGGCGCCGCCAGCGCCGGCAGCGCGATCATCATCAGCAGCAGCGCAAGCCTCTTCATCGCAGCACCTCCTGGCCGCGCCAGCGCAGTCGCGGCCAGAGCAGGTTCAGCGCCAGCCCGGCCATCACCAGCGCCGCCGCGAGCAGCTTCCAGCCCGGCAGCGGCTCGCCGAGCAGCAGCGCCGACGCGGCCATGCCGAACACCGGCACCAGCAGCGCCATCGGCGTGATCGTCGCCGCCGGATGGCGCGCGAGCAGCCAGCCCCAGCTCGCGTAGCCGAACAGCGTGTTGCCCACCGACTGCCACGCGACCGCGGCCCAGACGCCGGGGCCGGCGTGCGCGAGGCCGGCGGCGATCGCCTGCGGGCCTTCGAGCAGCAGCGTCAGCGCGAGCAGCGGCGGCAGCGCGAACAGGCTCGACCAGACCACGTAGCCGAGCATGTCGACGCGGCCGCTGTGCCGGGCGACGATATTGCCGCCGGCCCAGCTCATCGCGGCCAGCAGCACCAGCAGCAGGCCTGCCGGCGTCGTGCCGGCGCCGGTGTTGTCGGCAATGATCGCGATGCCGGCCACCGCGAGCGCCAGCGCCGCCCACTGGAAGCCGCGCACGCGCTCGCGCTCGAGCACGATCGCCAGGCCGATCGTGAAGAAGACCTGGGTCTGGATCACGAGCGAGGCCAGCCCGGGCGAGATGTGGCCGCGCATCGCGACGTAGAGCAGCCCGAACTGGCCCGCGCCGATGAGCACGCCGTAGGCCGCGAGCAGCCGCCAGCGCACTGCCGGCCGGCGCACGAAGAAGGCCGCGGGCAGCAGCGCGAACGTGAAGCGCAGCGTCGCGAACAGCAGCGGCGGCAGGCTTGCGAGCGCGACCTTGATGACGACGAAGTTGGTGCCCCAGACCGCGACGACCGCGAGCGCGAGCGCGAGGTGGCGCAAGGGCAGCGCCGCCGGCTTCATGGCGCGACCACCATGCGGCCGGGCCCCGTGGCGCGGGCTTCGGCCAGCGCGGCCTCGGCACGCGCGAGCGTCTGCTCGACGGTCTCGCCGGCATGGTGCTCGGCCAGGCCGGCCGCGACGTCGACGCCGGGCTCGCCCGCCAGCACCGGCGCCGCGGCGAGCCGCTCGCGCAGCCGCTCGAGGCCGCCGCGCGCCAGCACCGCGTGGGTGTCTGACATCAGCAGCATGAAGCGCGCGCCGCCCCAGCGGCCGAGCGCGTCGGCGACGCGCACGAAGCGCATCGCCTCCTGCGCCAGGCGTTGCAGCAGCGTGTCGGTGCCGGCGGGGCCCAGCCGTTCGGCGAGCGCCGCGAACGCGTCGACCTCGATCACCGCGATGCAGAAGGTGTGGCCCGAGCGGATGCAGCGCTGGTGCTCCTGGGCCATCAGCGCCTCGAGGTGGCGCCGGTTGATCAGGCCGGTGAGCTCGTCGCGCGTGGCCAGTTCGCGGATGCGCTCCAGCGCCTGCGTCAGCTCGGCGCGCTGGCGGCTCTCGAGCTGGCGCATCCGGCACAGGCGCACGGCCAGCAGCGACACCGCCGGCATCAGCGTCGCGACCATGATGAAGTGACCGAGCTCGATCGGCGGTGCGTAGACCGCGGGGTGCCGATGGGCCATCCACGCCATCGTCGCGCCGAACAGCGCGACCGCGTAGAGACTGACCGCGACCATCTGCAGCGGTGTCGCGACGAACATGCCGAACATCAGCACCGCCATCACGACCGGAAACACCCCGCCGCGGCCGGCGCCGAGCAGGGTGTACGCGGCCGCGGCGCAGCTGACCGCGAAAAGCATCTGCGCGACGGTCAGCGCCGGGTCGGCAAGGCGGCGCGACCAGCCGCTGCGGATGAGCGCGTAGCTCAGCGTCATGCCGGCGACCGCCGCGACGCTCCACAGCCGCACCTCGGCGATCGGTGCGACGCCGACCCAGGCGAAGTAGTGCAGCGCGAGCGCGCCGGCCGCCATCAGCGCGATGGCGAGCAAGGCCTGCAGCAGGCGCAGGCGTTGCGGCGGATCCTGGCTCAGCAGCGCATCGATCAGGCGGCGCATCGACCTCGGCGGGAAAAGGGTCGGGAAGGGCCGCGAGGGTAGCACTGCCGGGTGCGACGCCGCGCGCAGGTCAGGCCGCCGCCTTCACGTGGTCGCCTTCAGATGGCCCAGCGGCAGCGCGGCGCCGGCCTTGACCTCGCCGAGCGAGAAGCTGGTGTGCAGGTCCTTCACGTTGGGCAGCTTGAACAGGGTCTGCATAGACCAGCGCGAGAACGCGTCGAGGTCGGTCGCCATCACGTGCAGCTCGAAGGTGCCGGCGCCACTGATGTAGTGGCAGGCCACGACCTCGGGCAGGGAGCGGATCGCTTCCTCGAGCGCCTTCGTCGCCTCGGCGTTGTTGCGCTCGGCGTCGACGCGGACGAAGGCGAGCACGCCCAGGCCGATCTTGCGCCGGTCGATCTCGGCGCGGTAGCCGGTGATGTAGCCCTGCGCCTCGAGCCATCTCACGCGGCGCCAGGTCGGCGCTGCCGACAGCCCGATGCGCAGCGCGAGTTCGGCGTTCGACAGCCGCGCGTCGCGCTGCAGCTCGCCCAGGATCGCGATGTCGTAGCGGTCGAGCGTCGCGGCATGGGCCTCCGCGGGCTCGGCCGAGGCACCGCTGGTTTTCCCTGCTCCTGCAGGTTTGCACAACGGCACGGCTTTTTGCGGCTTCATAGAGCAAGCTCCTTTCTCGGAGAATGCCTGATCGGGCATCAAAAGAAAAGACATGCGCAGGACGACACCCTAAACTTCCCGCTTCCACGCCAGGAGTCTTCGCCGCATGAACGCCCCGCTGCCCGAGTCGATCCGCAAGGCCCTGGAGAGCGTCACGCTCGACGACAAGTATTCGCTCGAGAGCGGTCGCGCCTTCATGAGCGGCGTGCAGGCGCTGGTGCGGCTGCCGATGCTGCAGCGCCAGCGCGACGCGCGTGCCGGGCTGAACACCGCCGGCTTCATCAGCGGCTACCGCGGCAGCCCGCTCGGCGGCTACGACCAGGCGCTGTGGGCGGCGAAGAAGCACCTCAGCAGCCAGAACATCGTCTTCCAGCCCGGCGTCAACGAGGAGCTCGGCGCGACCGCGGTCTGGGGCACGCAGCAGCTCGACCTCTACCCCGAGAAGAATAAGTTCGACGGTGTCTTCGGCATCTGGTACGGCAAGGGGCCGGGCGTGGACCGCTGCTCCGACGTCTTCAAGCACGCCAACATGGCCGGCACCGCAAGGCACGGCGGCGTGATCGCGATCGCCGGCGACGACCACGTCGCCAAGAGCAGCACCGCGGCGCACCAGAGCGACCACATCTTCAAGGCCTGCGGGCTGCCTGTGTTCTTCCCGTCGGGGGTGCAGGACATCCTCGACATGGGCCTGCACGCCTTCGCGATGAGCCGCTTCTCGGGCGTGTGGAGCGGGATGAAGACGATCCAGGAGGTCGTCGAGTCGTCGGCCTCGGTGTTGGTCGATCCCGGCCGCGTGAAGATCGTGCTGCCCGAGGACTTCATGATGCCAAGCGGCGGCCTGCACATCCGCTGGCCCGATGGCGCGCTCGAGCAGGAAGCGCGGTTGATGGACTACAAGTGGTACGCCGCGCTCGCCTACGTGCGCGCGAACAAGCTCAACCACAACGTGATCGAGGGGCCGAACGACCGCTTCGGCATCATCGCCAGCGGCAAGGCCTTCAACGACACGCGCCAGGCGCTCGCCGACCTGGGGCTGGACGACGCCACCTGCCGCCGCATCGGCGTGCGCCTGCACAAGGTCAACGTGGTCTGGCCGCTGGAGGCGACGATCACGCGCGAGTTCGCGCAGGGGCTGCAGGAGATCCTGGTCGTCGAGGAGAAGCGCCAGGTCATCGAGTACCAGATCAAGGAAGAGCTCTACAACTGGCGCAGCGACGTGCGGCCGAACGTGCTCGGCAAGTTCGACGAGCCCGAGGGCGACGCGACCGGCGGCGAGTGGAGCATGCCGAACCCGAGCGAGAACTGGCTGCTGCGCGCCAAGGCCGACCTGACGCCGGCGATCATCGCCAAGGCGATCGCGAAGCGGTTGAAGAAGCTCGGCATCTCGGCCGACATCGCCGCGCGCATGGACGAGCGGCTGGCGGTGGTCGCGGCGCGCGAGCGCCAGCTCGCCGAGTTGACCGTCGACACCGGCGAGCGCGCGCCCTGGTTCTGCAGCGGCTGCCCGCACAACACGAGCACGCGCGTGCCCGAGGGCTCGCGCGCGGTCGCGGGCATCGGCTGCCACTACATGGCGGTGTGGATGGACCGCAGCACGAGCACCTTCACGCAGATGGGCGGCGAAGGCGTGCCCTGGGTCGGCCAGGCGCCGTTCACGAACGAAGCCCACATCTTCGCCAACCTCGGCGACGGCACCTACTTCCACAGCGGGCTGCTCGCGATCCGGCAGAGCATCGCCGCGGGGGTCAACATCACCTACAAGGTCCTCTACAACGACGCCGTCGCGATGACCGGCGGCCAGCAGGTCGGCGAGCGCCCCGAGGGGCACTCGGTGCTGCAGATCATGAAGAGCCTGGTGAGCGAGGGCGTGAGCAAGCTCGTCATCGTGACCGACGAGCCCGGGAAGTACGACGGCCCGGATGTCAAAGGACGGCTGGAGAGCGGCGTCACCGTGCATCACCGCGACGAGCTCGACCGCATCCAGCGCGAATTTCGCGAGATCAAGGGCACGACGGTCATCATCTACGACCAGACCTGCGCGACCGAGAAGCGCCGGCGGCGCAAGCGCGGCAAGCTCGTCGACCCGGCCAGGCGCGTCGTCGTCAACGAGCTGGTCTGCGAAGGCTGCGGCGACTGCAGCGTGCAGAGCAACTGCCTGAGCGTCGAGCCGGTCGAGACCGAGTTCGGCCGCAAGCGGCGCATAAACCAGAACAGCTGCAACAAGGACTATTCCTGCGTCAAGGGCTTCTGCCCGAGCTTCGTCACCGTCGAAGGCGGCCAGCTGAAGAAGCCGAAGAAGGAAACGCGCGGCGACCTGTCGGTGCTGGCGCCGATCCCCGAGCCGGTGCTGCCGATCGCGGAGAACGCATGGGGCATCGTCGTCGCCGGCGTCGGTGGCACCGGCGTCATCACGATCGGCCAGCTGCTCGGCATGGCCGCGCACCTCGAGGGCCGCGGCGTCGTGACGCAGGACGCCGGCGGACTGGCGCAGAAGGGCGGCGCGACCTGGAGCCACATCCAGATCGCGAACCGCGCCGAGGAGATCTACACGACCAAGGTCGACACCGCGAAGGCCGACCTCGTGATCGCCTGCGACAGCATCGTGGGCGCGTCGAAGTACACGCTGACGGTGATGCAGCAGGGCCGCACCTTCGTCGCGCTGAACACGCACGGCACGCCGACCGCCGGCTTCGTCAAGAACCCGGATTGGCAGTTCCCCGGCGCCAACTGCGAGGCTGCGGTGCGCGCCAGCGTCGGCGACACGCTCGTCGGCGCGTTCGACGCCGAGCGCGTCGCCGAGCAGATGCTGGGCGACTCGATCTACACCAACCCGCTGATCCTCGGCTACGCCTGGCAGCAGGGCCGCGTGCCGCTGAGCCATGCGGCGCTGATGCGCGCGATCGAGCTCAATGGTGTGCAGGTCGAGAACAACCAGGCGGCCTTCGAATGGGGCCGCCGCTGCGCGCACGACCTGGCGTCGGTGCAGGCGCTGTTTGCCGCGCAGCAGGTGATCCAGATCGTCAGGAAGCCCTCGCTCGGCGAACTGGTCGCGCGCCGCGCCGAATTCCTCGTCGGCTACCAGGACGCGGCCTACGCCGCGCGCTACAAGGCCTTCGTCGAGAAGGTGCGCGCGGCCGAGGCGCCGCTGGGCAGCACGAAGCTGAGCGAAGCCGTCGCGAGGTATCTCTTCAAGCTGATGGCCTACAAGGACGAGTACGAGGTTGCGCGGCTGCACACCGACCCGGCGTTCACGGCGAGGATCGCGGGCATGTTCGATGGCGACTACAAGCTCGTCCACCATCTCGCGCCGCCCGGCATCGCTCGGCGCAACGAGCGCGGCGAGCTCGTCAAGCGGCCGTTCGGGCCCTGGGTGCGCAGCGCGTTCGGCCTGCTCGCGAAGATGAAGGGTCTGCGCGGCGGTCCGCTCGACTTCTTCGGCCGCAGCGAGGAGCGTCGCGCCGAGCGGGCGTTGATCGGCGACTACGAGGCCTGCATCGACGAGCTGCTCAAGACGCTGAACGCGGGCAACCTCGCGCTCGCCACCGAAATCGCGCGCCTGCCCGAAGAGATCCGCGGCTATGGCCACGTCAAGGCGCGCCATCTGGCGGCCGCGCGCGTCAAGTGGGACGACTTGATGGCGCGCTGGCGCGCGCCGGCGGCGGCGTAGCGTCGGCGTCTCGGGCCCGGCGGCGAATAGACTGCCGGCCATGCCTGCCGAGCCTGCCCACGACCCCGGCCGCGCGCCCGACCACTGGCCTGCGCTGGCTGCCGCAACCCGGACCGCGCGCCCCCGCGTTCCATTCCGCGTGGCCGGCCGGCGCGTCGGCTCGGTGGCGCGCGATTCGCTGCCGGCCTTGCACGCGCACCGCGACCTGCTCAGCGTCCAGGACGACGGCGTCGAGCTTGCCGTCCCGGCTGCGGCGCGCGATGCCGCACTGGCACGGATCAACGCCGCGCTGCGCGAGCAGGGCCTGATCGTCGCCTGGCGCGACGAGGTCTTCGCGCTCTTCGACCCGCACACGCGCATGCCGCTGGCCTGGCTGGAGCGTGCCGCGACGCGCTTCTGGGGCAGCCTGACCTTCGGCGCCCACGCTACCGGCTTCGTCGCCGGTGCCGAAGGCCGGCCGAGCCATCTATGGATCGCGCAGCGCGCGCCGACCAAGGCCACCGACCCCGGCCTCTACGACAACCTCGTCGGCGGCGGCGTGCCGCGGAGGCAGACGCCGCTCGAGACCCTGGTCCGCGAAGCCTGGGAGGAGGCCGGGCTGACGCCGGCCCAGGCCGCCGCGGCACGACCGGCGGGCGTGATCGAGCTCGCGCGCGACATCCCGGAGGGCTTCCAGCACGAGTGGCTGCATGCGTACGACCTCGAACTCCCCGCCGGCCTGGAGCCGGCGAACCAGGACGGCGAGGTCGCCGCGTTCACGCTGCTGCCGGTGGCCGACGCGCTCGCGCTCGCTGCCGGGCCGTCGATGACGGTCGACGCGGCGCTGGTGACGCTGGACTTCGCGCGCCGGCGCATCGGCTTCGAGGGCTTCTGGCAGCTCTCGGGCCGGATGTCGGACGACTTCGCGATCTTCGCGCACCGGCTCGCCGGCTGCCGCGGCTGCCGGCCCCGGCTCGCCGCGCCGGTGCGGCCGCTCGGATCATGATCGACACCGCCGCCGTGCGCCGCTACCTGCTCGACCTGCAGGGCCGCATCGTGAGCGCGCTGCAGGCCGAGGACGGAAAGCCCTTCGTCAGCGACGGCTGGACACGCGAGCCCGGCGGCCGGCTCGAGGGCGACGGCCTTTCGCAGCTGGTCGAGGAAGGCCAGCTGATCGAGCGCGGCGGCTGCAACTTCAGCCACGTCAAGGGCAAGGCGCTGCCGCCTTCGGCGACGCAGCACCGCGCCGAACTCGCCGGCGCGCCGTTCGAGGCGATGGGCGTCTCGCTCGTGATGCACCCGCGCAACCCGCACGTGCCCACCGTGCACATGAACGTGCGCCTGTTCGCCGCGTTCCCCGACGGCCGTGAGCCGGTGGTCTGGTTCGGCGGCGGCATGGACCTGACGCCCTACTACGGCCAGGAAGACGACGCGCGCCACTTCCACGCGAGCTGCCGCGACGCCCTCGCGCCCTTCGGCGCCGACAAGTACCCGCGCTTCAAGCAGTGGTGCGACGAGTACTTCTTCCTCAAGCACCGCAGCGAGCCGCGCGGCATCGGCGGCATCTTCTTCGACGACTTCAGCGAGGGCGGCTTCGACGCCGGCTTCGCGATGATCCGCGCCGTCGGCGACGCCTTCCTGGCCGCCTGGCTGCCGATCGTGCGCCGCCGCCGCGACATGCCCTACGGCGAGCGCGAGCGCGACTTCCAGGCCTACCGGCGCGGCCGCTACGTCGAGTTCAACCTGGTCTGGGACCGCGGCACCTTGTTCGGCCTGCAGTCGGGTGGGCGCACCGAGAGCATCCTGATGTCGATGCCGCCGATGGCGAAGTGGCGTTACGACTGGCACCCCGAGCCGGGCACGCCCGAGGCGCGCCTGTACAGCGACTTCCTGCGTCCGCGCGACTGGCTCGCCGCTTGAAGCGCATCGGCCTGTTCGGTGGCACGTTCGACCCGGTGCACAACGCGCACCTGGCGCTGGCACGCTCGGCATTGGCCGACCTGAATCTCGACGAGGTGCGCTGGGTTCCGGCCGGCCGGCCCTGGCAGAAGGCACGCCAGCTGACCGAAGCCGCGCATCGCGAGGCCATGGTCAGGCTCGCGATCGCGGGCGAACCGCGCTTCGTGCTCGACCGGATCGAGATCGAGCGCCCCGGCCCGAGCTACACGCTGGACACGGTGCGCGAGCTGCAGGCGCGCGAGCCCGGCAACGAGTGGTTCCTCATCATCGGCCAGGACCAGTACGCCGGCCTGCACGGCTGGGTCGGCTGGCAGGAGCTCCTCGGCCGCACCGTGCTCGCGGTGGCGAACCGGCCCGGCGTTGCGCGGGCGGCGGACCCCGAGGTGCTGCGCTTCCCGCACCGCAGCGTCGCGCTGCCGATGCTCGACATCGCGTCGACCGAGATCCGGCGCCGCGTTGCGTCGGCCGCCGACGTCTCCGAACTGGTGCCGCCCGAGGTGGCAGGCTATATTGACCGGCATGCCCTGTACCGGGCGGCCAGCGGGAGCTGAATGGACATTCGAAAGCTGCAGCGGGCCATCGTCGATGGCCTGGAAGACGTCAAGGCGCAGAACATCGCCGTCTTCAACACCGAACATCTCTCGTCGATGTTCGAACGCGTGATCATCGCGTCCGGCACCAGCAACCGGCAGACCAAGGCGCTCGCGGCCAGCGTGCGCGACAGCGTCAAGTCGCAGGGGCTGCAGGTCCTCGCCACCGAGGGCGAGGACAACGGCGAATGGATCATCGTCGACTGCGGCGCCGCCGTCGCCCACATCATGCAGCCCGAAATCCGCGACTATTACCGCCTCGAGGAGATCTGGGGCGGCAAGCCGGTGCGGATGAAGATCGCCGAGGCCAGGGGCGGCCTGGTCAAGGCGTCCGAGCCGGCGCCGGCAGCGCCGGTGCGCGCCGAGGCGCCGCGCAAGGCCGCGGCGAAGCAGGCAGGCGCCAGGAAGCCGGTCGCGAAGAAGGTCGCGGCCAAGCGCGCGGCCAACCAGGCGGCCGCGTACAAGCGCGTGGCCGCGAAGACACCGCGCCGCACTGGCGCTGCCAAGAAGACCGCGCCGCGTCGCTAGCGGATGAAGCTGCTGGTGGTGGCCGTGGGCCAGCGGCAGCCCGCCTGGGCCGATGCGGCCTGGGCCGATTTCGCGAAGCGCTTCCCGCCCGAGATGCGGCTCGAGCTGAAGGCCTTGAAGGCCGAGCCGCGCGCCGGCCGCAGCGCCGCCCAATGCATGGCCGCCGAGGCGCTGCGTTTCGAGACGGCGATCCCGAAGGGCGCACGCCGCGTCGTGCTCGACGAGCATGGCGCGCGGCTGGACAGCGCCGCGCTCGCCGCGCGGCTGCAGTTCTGGCGCGGCGATGGCCGCGATGTCGCGCTGCTCGTCGGCGGCCCGGACGGCCTGGCGCCGGCGCTGAAGTCCGGCGCCGACGAGACACTGCGCCTGTCGGACCTGACGCTGCCGCATGCGCTGGCGCGCGTGCTGCTGGCCGAGGCGCTGTACCGCGCCTGGTCGCTCGCCAGCGGCCACCCCTACCATCGCGAGTGATGCACGAATTCGTCTACCTCGCGTCGCAGAGCCCGCGCCGGGTGCAGCTGCTGGCCCAGCTCGGTGTCGAGCACCGCGCGCTGCTGCCGCACCGGCGCGAGAACGCCGAGCGGCTGGAGCAGGAGCGCCAGGGCGAGCTGCCGTCGGACTACGTGCGCCGCGTCGCGCTCGCCAAGCTTCTCGCTGCGCGCACGCGGCGCGCGCAGCGCGGCCTGCCCGACGCCCCGATCCTCGCCGCCGACACCACGGTCGCGCTCGGGCGGCGCATCCTGGGCAAGCCGGCCGACGCGGCCGACGCCGCGGCGACGCTGCGCGCGCTGTCCGGGCGCACGCACCGCGTGCTGACCGCGGTCGCGGTGAGCCACGGGCCACAGTCGCTGCTCGCGGTGAGCACGTCGAAGGTGCGCTTCGCCGCGTTGTCCGAGCAGACGATTGCCCAGTACATCGCCAGCGGCGAGCCCTTCGGCAAGGCCGGCGCCTACGCGATCCAGGGTCCGATCTCGGCCTGGATCGAGCAGGTCGAAGGCAGCTACACCGGTATCATGGGCCTGCCCTTGTTCGAGACGCGCGAACTGCTGGCGCGGGCGCGGGTCCGAATCGGTTTCTAGACGCAGGATCGCCGTGGCCAACCAGGACATCCTCATCAACTGGGCCCCGCAGGAGACGCGGGTCGCCGTCGTCGAGAACGGCGCGGTGCAGGAGCTGCACATCGAACGCACGCTCGAGCGCGGCCTGGTCGGCAACGTCTATCTGGGCAAGGTGGTGCGCGTGCTGCCCGGCATGCAGAGCGCATTCGTCGACATCGGCCTGGACCGCGCCGCGTTCCTGCACGTGGCCGACCTGCAGCCGCATGGCAACGGCAGCCGCGGCGACGCGCCGCTGCCGCCGATCGAGCGCCAGGTGTTCGAGGGCCAGACGCTCACCGTGCAGGTGATCAAGGACGCGATCGGCACGAAGGGTGCACGGCTGTCGACGCAGGTCTCGATCGCCGGGCGCATGCTGGTGTTCCTGCCGCACGACAACCACATCGGCATCAGCCAGAAGATCGGCAGCCCCGAGCTGCGCGAGCAGCTGCGCGCGCGCATGCAGCGGCTCGCTGGCACCGACGGCGGCGGCTTCATCCTGCGCACGAACGCCGAGGAAGCCAGCGACACCGAGCTGGGCGACGACATCGCCTACCTGCGCAAGACCTGGGCGCTGATCCGCGAGCGCAGCCACAGCCGGCCGGCGGGCAGCCTGCTGCACCAGGACCTGAGCCTGGCCGAGCGCGTGCTGCGCGACCTGACGACCGAGGCGACGCAGGCGATCCGCATCGACTCGAAGCTGCAGTTCGACGCGCTGCGGGCCTTCGGCGAGACCTACATGCCGAGCGCGGTGGCCAAGCTCGAGCTCTACCGCGGCGAGCGGCCGATCTTCGACCTGTTCGGCATCGAGGAAGAGATTGCGCGCGCGCTGGCGCGCCGCGTCGACCTGAAGAGCGGCGGCTACCTGATCATCGACCAGACCGAGGCGTTGACGACGGTGGACGTCAACACCGGCGGCTTCGTCGGCGCGCGCAACTTCGAGGACACGGTCTTCAAGACCAACCTCGAGGCGGCCGGCGCGATCGCGCGCCAGCTCAGGCTGCGCAACCTGGGCGGCATCATCATCGCCGACTTCATCGACATGCTGCGCGAGGACCACCAGCAGGCGGTGCTGGCCGAGTTCCGCAAGCAGCTCGCGCGCGACCGCACGCGCACCACGGTGAGCGGCTTCACGCAGCTCGGCCTGGTCGAGCTGACGCGCAAGCGCACGCGCGAGAGCCTGGCGCACATGCTGTGCGAGCCCTGCCCGACCTGCCAGGGCCGCGGCCAGGTGAAGACCGCGCGCAGCGTGTGCTACGACATCCTGCGCGAGATCCTGCGCGAGGCGCGCCAGTTCGACC
>MEGM01000044.1:15418-20124 GCA_001725505.1 Rubrivivax sp. SCN 70-15
TCGACCCGAAGGAATTCCGCGTCGTCGCCAGCGCCGCGGTGGTCGAGATGCTGCTCGACGAGGAGAGCGCACACATCGCCGGGCTGTCCGACTTCATCGGCAAGCCGATCTCGCTGAGCGCGGAGCCGACGATGAACCCGGAGCAGTACGACATCGTTCTGCTGTAGCGGCGCGAAGGAGGCCAGTCCAGAAGAGCAGTGCTGCGATGAAGGCTGCTGGGCCCCGTCAGACTCTGAACACCACGCTCATCGGCCCGCTCCCCTGGTGCGACTCGTACGTCGCCCGCCCCTGATAGACGAACGGCGCTGCCTTTCCGCCCGCCAGCTTGCCATCGCGCACGAACAGGTGAATGGCGATGCCACGTGCTTCGTGCTCGATGATCTCCCTGCCCCGCTTGTTCGCTGGCGTCGTGGCGTTCTGGCTCTGCCAATGGAAGTGATGCTCGTCGATCCAGTGGTCCAGGTACTTGTGCTCCTCGGCCTTGCCCTGTTTGTTCAAGGTCACCAGCAGCACGTGCGCCTTCTTGTCGTTCAGCGTCACGTGCCCAACGTTCCAACTGCCAGGGTTGAACACGTCGCCGAACAGCGCGGGAATTTCCTCGCGCTGGAATGCCTGGCCGACGGCCAGGTCCAGTGGATCGATCACACCGCGTAGGCGCGCCAGCGTGCGCATGTCGTCGGTGGCCGGCATGTCCTCGTAGGCCGGGTTGCTGGCCTTCAGCACGTACTGCCCGTCGCGGGTCTTGGTCACTACCCGCAGCAGGTACTGGTTGTCGCCGGACTCGTCTTGCCGCTCGATGGCCACCACGTGGCCCGTGATGGAGCCGGCGCGCGTCGGGCTCATCAGTTCCAGCAGCAGGTAGTCGCCGTCGCACACGGGGTTCTTGCCGCCGTCCATGGAGTTGCCGATGGCGCGCGCGATGAAGTGCCGGCTCGGGTCCAGCGGACCGTAGGCCGTCGGCAGCGCGCGATGCACTTCGGAGTCGGTGCGCCCGGTCTTGAAGTGCCCGCAGGCGATCTTCAGGTTCGGGAAGTAGGGCAGCTCAACCGCGTCGTCTCGCCTGGCCGGGAAGGGCACCACGTTGCTCGACGTTGCTTCGGGTTCCGGGCGAACCTCGTAGGCCGCCAGGCGGTAGTCAACCAGTTCCTGCAGCATCGCGGCCAGGGCGGGCACCGTGTCGGCCGGCACCCTCTGCGCCAGTGCGAACGTCGACCCGTCAAGCTTGAAGGGCGTCGTCGTGCCGGGTGCGCGGTTCCCGCCGGTCCAGGCTTTGACCGGGTTGTCATGCCAGTAGCGTGCCCATGCAGGATCCGTGGCCGCGACGGCGCGCGCCTCCGCCGGCAGGTCGGCGAGCAGAGGACGGCGCCGCTCCAGCACGCCGCGCGACCGCTGCGCCAGTGCGTCCAGCGGCAAGGCCTGCCGAAGGCCGTCCAGCTCCAGCAGCGCTTCCAGCAGCACCATCTTGAAGCTCTTGGTCATCGCGGTGACCTCGATCTCGCACAGCAATGCCTGGAACTGCTGAGCCGCCGCCGATTCCTTCTCGGTCAGGTCCCCCATCTCACGCACCAGCGCGAACCAGTGCCCGGCCTGTTGCCGCATGGCCTGGACGCTGCTGCCTGAGCGGTAGAACTCGCTCAGCGTGGGGCGCCGGCCCAGCACGTCGCGCAGCGCCTCGTAGTCTTTCTGCGGGCCGCTGCTGTCCAGTGACCTCAGGAAGTCGATGATCGCCAGGTCGTAGTTGACGTAGCAGCCCGCTGGCAGGTCCAGCGCGTGCCGCTCCGCCTTGCGCGCGAACGCCGCCAGCGCCTGGTAGGTGGAGCCCACGCCGAACAGTGCCTGCGGCTTCTGCAGGAAGCTGTGGTGGTTGCCGATGAAATCCAGCACCACCAGCTGCTGCTTGCCTTCACTGCGCCGCAGGCCGCGGCCCAACTGCTGCAGGAAGAGGATCTTGGACTCGGTGGGCCGCAGCATCATCACCGTGTCGACGCTGGGAAGGTCGACGCCTTCGTTGAACAGGTCGACCGAGAACACCACCTGCAGCGTGCCGGCGTGCAGCTTCTCCAGCGCCTGCGCGCGGCCCAGCGTGGAGCCCGCGTACACCGCAGCCGCCGACACGCCGGCGCGCGTGAACTGCTCCGCCATGTAGTCGGCGTGCCGTGTCGAGACGCAGAACGCCAGCGTGCGCTGCTGGGCCTTGCCGCGCCACTCACGCAAGGCGTGGCGCGCGCGTGCCAGCGTGGCCAGCTTGTTGGACAGCTGCTCGGGGTCGAACCGGCCGTTGCGCCAGGGCACCTCACGGTAGTCGACCGACTCGTCCTGGATGCCGTGGTAGTGGAATGGCGCCAGCAGCCCGGCCTGGATGCCGGCGAACAGGTGGCAGCTGTAGACGAGGTTGTCGTCGCACAGCGACAGGATGTCCGATTGATCCGTGCGGTCCGGCGTGGCGGTCAGCCCCAGCAGGAACGAGGGGGCGAAATGGGTCAGCAGCCGCCGATAGGTGCCTGCGGCCGCGTGGTGGAATTCGTCGATGACGACGTAGTCGAAGCGCTGCGGCGCGAAGCGCTCCAGATGTTCGGCCTTCGCCAGCGTCTGGACCGAGGCGCACAACACGTCGACATCGGCATCTCGGCTGCGGCCGGTGTAGTAGCCGACGCGCTTGCGCGGCAGGATGCGGATGAAGGTGGCCGCGGCCTGGCCCAGATCTCTTCCCGGTGCGCGACGAACAGGATGCGCCGAGCGCCCATGCGCACGGCGTCGAAGGCAGCCAGCCAGGTCTTGCCCAGACCTGTGGCCAGCACCACAAGGCCGCGCCGGTAGCCGCCTTTACGGCTGGCCGCGAGCGCATCCAGCGCTTCAAGCTGGATCTTCGTCGGCTCCGGTTGCGCTTCCTGTTCGTGGCTGCCGGGCGCGATCGATCGCGAAGGCGGGAGCCGCCGCTGTTCGTAGGCCTCGATCCAGGCGTCGGACAGCGGCTCGGTCTTGGGGTGTCCGAACAGTTCCTCGAAGCGCTGACGTGATTCGAGAAAGCCCGAGTCGCCCGGATAAACGACCCGATAGTTCCATTCCAGCCCGTCCTGCAGCGCCTGCCGGCTGATGTTGCTGGAGCCGATGAACGCGGTGCCCGTTATCAGGAGGTGCTGATCCAGCCTGGCAAAGATGTAGGCCTTGAGGTGGAAGCTGCCGTCCTGCGTGGTGTAGACGCGTACCTCGGCGCCCCGTTCCTGCAGGAGCAGCAGCAAGCGCAGCGCCTCGGGGTCGGTGATGTCGAGGTAGTCGCTGGTGAGTACGCGCACGCGACGCGGTGAGCCGGCATCGACTATCGACTCCAGGTCGGGCAGCAGAAGCCGCAGTCCCGTGGTCTTGATGAATGCGACGGCCAGATCGGCGTGCGTGGCCCAGGTGAAGGCTTCCGACAGGTGAGGCAAAAAGTGGTCGACGCCGCCGGTGACGAGCCGCTGGCTCGGCCCTGGCTTGCGGGTGGCCAGCGCATTGGCCCAGCGTTCGGTGCGATCTGGGCGCTGATCGTCGGTAAGCCAAACGTCGAGTTGCACATCGGGCAATCGGCCGAACCACTCGCGCAGCACCGCTTCATTGGCATCGGTGAACCGGCGCCCACCGTGGATGCGCTCCCCTGTGCCGTGTTTGAAGCTGACGTAGAGCGTTCCGCCTGGGCGCAGCGCGTTCCACAGCCGCGCCAGCGTGCCGTGCATCGCAGTCAGCGGCACGTGCAGCAGGCTGGCGCAGCACCAGATGCCATCGAACTGCGCGACCTCGTCGATATCCTCGAAGCGTCGGACCGCGACCTGGAACCCGCAGTGGGCGCTGGCGAGTCGGGTCAACTCCGTGGACGCGTCGAAGGCCGTGACCTGAAAGCCGGCCTCGGCGAAGGCCTTGGCATCACGACCGGACCCGCAGCCGGCATCGAGGATGTGGGCTTGGGGCGTGAGTTTCGCAAGGAACCGCTGATGGATCGGTGTCATGTCGACGCCGACGGTCGAGCCGAAGAATTCGGCCGCGAACTTTTCGTAGTACTTGTCGGTGTGGTCCATCCCTGGCAGCGGCTTGGTCGTCGTCGCTGTGGCTGCCAGCGTACCAGGTGAACCGGCGGCATCGCCCGTGGTGGCGCTGAACCCAGGAATCACCATGCCCGACCTGCAGACCTTCCACGGCTGTCGGCGCCGATTCAAATCTGAGCCAAGCGCTCGCAAATCGACCAAAGTCCCATTTTGGGACTAGACTTGCGCCGTGAGAGTCATCGCAGTCGCCGTGTTGAGAACGTTCTGGCAGCAGCACCCGGACGCCGAGCAACCGCTGAAGGCCTGGTTCGAGGAGGCCTCGAAAGCCTCGTGGACGCAGCCGTCGGACATCAAGGCGCAGTACCGGAGTGCCAGCATCCTGAAGAACCGGCGCGTGGTCTTCAACATCAAGGGCAACGAGTACCGGCTGATCGTGGCCATCGCCTACAGGCTGCAGATCGTTTACGTGAAGTTCATCGGCACGCACCCGCAGTACGACGCGATCGACGCTCACACCATCGAACCGAACTGAGCGAGGTCATCGTGAACATCCGTCCCATCCACACCGAAGCCGACTACCAGGCCGCGCTCGGTGACATCTCGGTCTTGATGGAATCCGACCCTGCGCCGGGCACGCCGAAGGGTGATCGCCTGGACATCCTGGCCACGCTGGTGCAGGCCTACGAGGCC
>MEGM01000045.1 GCA_001725505.1 Rubrivivax sp. SCN 70-15
CCGCTCCTCCTTGACTTCGCTGCGCAGCGCGTCCCGGCGTCCCGATCCGACACCGTTGTGGCCGGGCGCCGGTCGCGTGCCACCCATGGCGGCGACCTTGGCATGTGCGGTCGTAGCGCGAACGTCTGCAGAAGGGCCAACGTCGGCTCTGCTGTATTGTCGGCGGCCACCGTAGCGATGCCGTCGTCACGGGCGTCACGCCCACATCACCGGAAGGAGATGCCCCATGTCCAAGGTCAAAGTGGCCAGCTTCGGATTTTCCATCGACGGCTTCGGCGCCGGCCCAGGGCAGAGTCTGGACGACCCGTTGGGCGTCGGTGGCCCGTCGTTGATGCAATGGGTCTTCCCGACTCGCACCTTTCAGCAAATGCATGGCAGCGGCGGCGGCGACACCGGCGTCGACGACGACTTCGCGGCGCGGGGCTTTGCCAACGTCGGCGCGTGGATCCTGGGGCGCAACATGTTCGGCCCCGTCCGCGGGCCCTGGTCCGATGAGTCATGGAAGGGCTGGTGGGGCGACGAGCCGCCGTATCACGTGCCGGTCTTCGTGCTCACGCACCACCCCAGAGATCCGATCGAGATGCAGGGCGGCACGACGTTCCACTTCGTCACCGATGGCATCCATGCGGCTCTGGACGCGGCGAAGAAGGTCGCTGGCGGCCGTGACGTGCGCATCGGCGGCGGCGTGGATACCGTCCGCCAGTACCTGCAGGCGGGACTGGTGGACGAGGTGCACCTTGCGCTGTCCCCCACATTGCTCGGACAGGGCGAGGCTTTGCTGTCGGGCATCGATTTGATGGCACTCGGGTTCAGGTGCACGGAGCACGTCGCCTCGCCTCGCGCGATGCATGTCGTGCTGTCGAAATAGGAACCTCGCACGCAGGGGCATGGGCCTGCGCGGATCGCGAAGATCCCGAGGTACACGCTGAGTGCCCCTGGGCTGACCCGAGGCACGCGAAGCACCGCGCGCCGGGCAGCGGGGGACAAGACCGCTCGCGTCAGTCGCCCGGCGGCAGCCTCATCAGCGCCTGCCCCATGCGGATGCGCTGGCCGCCAACGATGCCGGGGGCCAGCGTGAAGCCGGGCGGCGCGAACACGATGATCGTCGAGCCATGCTCGAACCAGCCGAGTTCCTGGCCCTTGCGCACCTCGGCCGCGCAAGGCAGCTCGTTCGGCCCCGGCCAGCGCAGGTGCAGCAGCACGTCGAGGAAGTGGAGCCGGATGCTGGCCACCAGGATCGCCGCCACCGGCACCAGCGCGAGCGGCTCGCCGCCGGGCAGGCGCATGCGGATCAGCGCGCGCTCGTTGCGGCAGAACAGGCGCTCGACGCGCTGGAGCGCGATCGGGTTCACGTTCCACGTGTCGCCGCCGAGGTAGCTGACATGCTCGATGCGGCCGTCGCACGGCGCATGGAAGCGGTGGTACATGCTCGAGGTCAGCCGCAGCGTGACGTAGCAGCCGCCTTCGAACGGCGCTGCGCGATCGGCCTGGCCGAACAGGTCGGCCAGGCGGTACGGGAAGCCCTTGGCCTGCAGCACGGTGCCCGCGCGCACCGTGCCGCAGGCGCCGACGATCGCGTCGCAGGGGCTGGCGAGCATCTCCGCGCGCTCGTCGACTTCGCGCGCGCCCGGCTCGAGCTCGCGCGTGAAGCAGTCGTGCAGGCTGGCAAAGCGCTGCGTCTTCGCGTCGCGCAGGTCGAGGTCGGTGAACAGCCTCCAGACAGCGATCGACGCCGCGGCGACCCAGGGATGGCGGATCTTGCTGAACCAGCCCATGAAGCGCGTCAGCGCGATCCGCGGCACCCGGTTCGTGAGCAGGAAGTTGAGGTCTTCCTGCAGCAGCAGGCGGTCGCGCCATTGACCCAGTCGCATCGTGATTTTCATTCGCTTGTCAACACATCGAAATACAAACGGGCATCGAACCCACCGGACAGAACATGACCGACGCCTTCGGCTTCACCACGCTGGCCAGCGCCTCCGCGCTGGCGGCATTGGCCCTGGCCTGGCCGCGCCTGAGCCAGCGCCTGGCCTTGTCGCGCGCCAAGCACCCGTCGCTCACCGGCCATGCACGGATCGCCAAGCGCGTGGCCTCGCTGCTGCCGGGCTATGCCTACGACGAGGCGCGCTTCTTCGGCAGCGACGGCGCGCCAGCCGAGGTGCTCGCGCGTCGCCGCGAAGGCTTTGCGCGCCTGGCCGCGCAGCTGAATTCGCGCCATGCGCGCTCGATCGCGGCGACCCGCCAGGCACGCGAATCGATCTCCGACCTGCAGTTCACCGGTGCCTACCGCGTGCCCTTCCAGTACGGCGCCTATCTGCGCCAGCACCTGGGCATCGGGGCCTTCGTGCAGCGCAGCGACGGCGTCACCGTGACCGACCTCGACGGCCAGGTATTCCACGACCTGAGCGGCTCGTACGGCGTCAACCTGTTCGGCCACGACTTCTACAAGGCCTGCATCGCCGAAGGCAGCGCGAGGGTGGCCGACCTCGGGCCGGTGCTCGGCAGCTACCACCCTGCGGTGGCCTGGAACGTCGAGCAGCTCAAGCGCATCTCGGGGCTGGACGAGGTCAGCTTCCACATGAGCGGCACCGAGGCCGTGATGCAGGCCGTTCGCCTGGCGCGCTACCACACGAAGCGCAACTACCTGGTGCGCTTCTCGGGCGCGTACCACGGCTGGTGGGAGGACGTGCAACCCGGCCCCGGCAACCCGCTGCCGCCGGGCCGAACCTACACGCTGCGCGAGATGGACGAGCGCACGCTGAAGGTGCTGCGCCAGCGGCGCGACATCGCCTGCGTGCTCGTCAACCCGCTGCAGGCCTTGCACCCGAACGCGGCGGCGCCTTCGGACGGCTCGCTCATCGACAGCGCGCGCCGCGCGCACTTCGACCGCGAGGCCTACACCGCGTGGCTGAAGCAGCTGCGCCAGGTCTGCAGCGAACGCGGCATCGTGCTGATCTTCGACGAGGTCTTCGTCGGCTTTCGCCTCGCGCCCGGTGGCGCGCAGCAGTACTTCGGCGTTCGCGCCGACATGGTGACCTACGGCAAGACGCTGGGCGGCGGGCTGCCGGTGGGCGTGGTCTGCGGCCGGCGCGCGCTGATGAAGCGCTTCCGCGAGGACCGACCCGCCGACATCTGCTTCGCGCGCGGGACCTTCAACTCGCATCCCTACGTGATGGGCGCGATGCAGGTCTTCCTCGAGCGCATGCACAGCGAACCGGTGCGCGCGATGTATGACGGCCTGGACGAGCGCTGGAACCGGCGCGCCGAGCAGCTCAACGCCCGGTTGCGCGAGGCCGGTGTGCCGGTGCAGGTGGCCAACCTGAGCAGCATCTGGACCGTGTCCTACACGCAGCCGAGCCGCTACAACTGGATGCTGCAGTTCTACCTGCGCGAGCAAGGCCTGCTGCTGAGCTGGGTCGGCACCGGGCGCCTGATCTTCAGCCTGAACCACGGCGACGCCGAGTTCGACGCGGTCTGCCGCCGCTTCGTCGCCGGCGCGCGCGCGATGCAGGCCGACGGCTGGTGGTGGAGCGCGCCGGGCGCCACGAACCGATCGATCCGCCGCAGCGTGCTGCGCGAGATGCTGCGCCACCGGTTCTGACCCGGGGCGAGAGGGCCCGCGCTCGTCCGCGCGGGCCCGGCGTCGGCGGCTCACGAACGGCGCGCGTGGTCCATCGGGTCGATCAGCTCGCCGCGCAGCAGCCGCAGCGGGGCGCGCCAGTACAGCATCACGTCGTGGAACGGATCGGTGAGGATCTTCGTCGCCCAGACCAGGCCGGTGCGGAGGTCGAACAGGAAGAACAGATGCACGGTGCGGAAGACCAGGCCGCCGACGCCGAGCGCGAGCCAGGCGATGCCGACGTCGTGCAGGAAGCCACCGAAGTCGCGCGCGGGCTGGATCAGCCCGCCGAGCGAGGGCGACAGCGCCAGCAGCACCGGCGCGAGCGCCCAGGCCGCCAGCAGCACGATCTTGCGGCGCAGGTTGTAGCCGACCTTGATCGCCTCCTTGTGCTCGTGGGTGGCCTGGTTGACCTCGTCGTAGCCGCGCGGCTCGAAGAAGAAATGGCCGGCCTGGCGCGTCGTCATCGAGACGCCCCAGGCCAGCAGCGCCGCCTGGGCCGGGTCGACGAACAGCAGCACGTAGGCGCACAGAAAGCTCAGCGCGCTGACGAAGTGCAGCGATTGGTTGATCCGGCTGTGGTGGTAGTAGCGGTGGTCGTCCCAGCGCTGGGTGGCGAGGGTCTGGAGGAATTCGTTCACCTTGAGGGTTCCTTGTCGCGTGCCCGCCGCTCGACGACGGACGTGATGACGGGCGTGAAGTGGGGTGTGACGCCGGGCCCGCGGCAGACCTGCCGCGCGGCGCGATCGTCGCGCGCGCCGATGAACGCGCCGTGAAGGCCGCGTGACGTTTGCATGTCGGCGCGGTGAACGCGCGGGCTGTCATCAGACTGTTGCGCGGCGCACCGACGATGCGCGCCATGCTGCCGCCCCGAACCGATGCGACCCTGGTCGACGAACCGATGCCCGCGCGGCGTTCGCTGCGCGTGGCGGTGGTGACCGAGACCTACCCGCCCGAGGTCAACGGCGTGGCCGCGACGATCTCGCGCGTGGTCGAGGGCCTGCGCCAGCGCGGCCACGAACTGCAGCTGATCCGGCCGCGCCAGGACCGCGCCGACAGCGCGAGCGCCGCGCAGGACTTCAGCGAGTGGCTGCTGCCCGGGCTGCCGATCCCGCGCTATCCGCAGCTGCGCATGGGCTTGCCCGCGCGCCGGGCGTTGATCGGGCGCTGGCGCGAGCACCGGCCCGATGCCGTCCACATCGTCACCGAAGGGCCGCTGGGCTGGTCGGCGCTGCAGGCCGCGCTGCAGCTGCGGCTGCCGGTGGTGAGCGACTTCCGCACCAACTTCCATGCCTACAGCCGGCATTACGGCGTCGGCTGGCTGCGTCTGCCGGTGATGGCCTACCTGCGCAGCTTCCACAACCGGGCCGGCTGCACGATGGTGCCCACCGAAGGGCTGAGGAGCGAGCTTGCTGCGGCCGGCTTCGAGGGCCTGCGCGTCGTCGCGCGCGGCGTCGACACCCAGCGCTTCGACCCCGCCCGGCGCAGCGACGCCCTGCGCGCGAGCTGGGGCGCGGACACAGCGACGATGGTCGCGCTGTGCGTCGGGCGGCTCGCACCGGAGAAGAACCTGGGGACGCTGCTCGACGCCGTCGAAGCGATGCGCGGCGCGGACCCTCGGCTGCGCCTGGTGCTCGTCGGCGACGGCCCCGAGCGCGCGCGGCTGATGCAGCGCTGCCCCGATGCCATCTTCGCCGGCACGCGCCGCGGCGACGATCTCGCCGCGCATTACGCGTCGGCCGACGTCTTCCTGTTCCCGAGCGTGACCGAGACCTTCGGCAACGTTGTGCCCGAGGCGATGGCCAGCGGCCTGGCCGTCGTCGCGTACGACCACGCCGCCGCCGGGCAGCTGGTGCGCCAGGGCGAGAGCGGCCTGCTCGCGCGGCTCGACGACGCGGCCGACTTCTGCCGCATGGCAGGGCGCCTGGCCGGCGCGCTGGCGCGGGCCCGCGCGATGGGCCTGCGCGCGCGCGAGACGGCACGGCAGCTGGACTGGGGCCGCATCATCGAGGCGATCGAAGGCGAATACGCCGGCGCCATCGCCGCGGCGGGCACGCTGCCGCGCGCGCCGCGACCCGTGCTCGCACTGCCGAAGTGAGGGGGCGACGCGGTCCGCCCGAAATGGCGTCTTCTTGACATAGGCCATCTCCGAGGGCGGGCGGTGCCTGCAGACTCGCCGCAGAAGCAGCGCGGAACAGCGAGATGAATCTGACCCAGGCCTTGCTGGCGGCACTGACGGCGCGCGGCGCGACCGAGATCTTCGGCATTCCGGGCGACTTCGCGTTGCCGCTGTTTCGCGAATTCGAGCGTTCCGGCCTGCTGCCGGTGCACACGCTGTCGCACGAACCGGCGGTCGGCTTCGCGGCCGATGCCGCGGCGCGCACGCGCGGCGGCCTCGGCGTTGCCGCCGTGACCTACGGCGCGGGCGCCTTCAACCTCGTCAATGCCGTTGCGGCGTCCTACGCGGAGCGAGTGCCCCTGGTGGTGATTTCCGGGGCGCCCGCCGCGCACGAGGCTGCGAGCGGCTATCTGCTGCACCATCAGGTCAAGACGCTCGATACGCAATGGCGCGTCTTCGGCGAGCTGACGGTCGACCGGGCACGGCTCGACGACGCGCGCCGCGCACCCGACCAGATCGCCAGGGTGCTGGACAGCGCGCTCGTGCGCTCCCGTCCCGTCTACCTGGAGATCCCGCGCGACATGCCGGCGGTGGCCTGCGACGCCGTGCCGTCACCGGCCCTGCCATCGTTCGACCCCGAGCGCCTCGCAGCGTGCGCCGACGAACTGCTCGACCGGCTGCGCTCGGCGTCGCGCCCGGTGCTGATGGTCGGCGTGGAGGTCAGGCGCTACGGGCTCGAGGCCAAGGTGGCCGAGCTCGCGCGCCGCCTGGCCATTCCGGTGGTGACGAACGTGATGGGTGCCGGCCTGATGGCCGACGAGGACATCTCGCTGGCCGGCACCTATCTCGGTCTTGCCGGCGATCCGCAGGTCGGGGCCCTGGTCGAACAATCGGACGGGTTGCTGCTCCTCGGCGTCATCGTCTCGGACACCGATTTCGCGGTCTCGGCCCGGCGCATCGACATCCGCCATGCGATCCACGTCTTCGACGGCGACGTGGCGATGGGGCATCACGTCTACCACGGCATGCCGCCGGCCGAGCTGATCGATGCGCTTCTCGCCCGCGTTCCCGCGCCGGCCGGCACGCCAGCGCAGCGCGAACGTCCGGGCGTCGGTCCAGCGGCGCGTCCCGCCGAAGACGGCGAGCCGGTGACGCCGCACGACATCGCGGTCGCGGTGAACGCGCTGATGCGCGAGCAGGGCAGCCTGCCGCTCGCCTGCGACGTCGGCGACTGCCTGTTCACGGCGATGGAGATCGAGCGCACGCCGCTCGTCGCGCCAGGCTATTACGCCGGCATGGGCTATGGCGTGCCGGCGGGGCTGGGCCTGCAGGTCGCGACCGGTCAGCGGCCCATCGTTCTGGTCGGCGACGGCGCCTTCGCGATGACCGGCTGGGAGCTGGGCAATGCAGCTCGCTGCGGCTGCGACCCCATCGTGCTCGTCTTCAACAACGCGAGCTGGGAGATGCTGCGTGCCTTCCAGTCGGAGTCGCGCTTCAACGACATCGGCCGCTGGGACTTCGCCTCGATGGCCGCCGGCATGGGCGGTGACGGCCGCGCCGTGCGCACCCGCGCCGAGCTCCGGGCGGCACTGCAAGCCGCCCATGCGACGCGCGGGCGCTTCCAGTTGCTCGACATCCGGATCGAGCCCGGCGTGCGCTCGCCGACGCTGCAGCGCTTCGTCGCCGCGGTGAAGCGCCTGTCGATGCCGGGCTCGTGACGCGCGCGCAGCCGGCGCACGCCGGCGCCGCTACAGGTCGAGCACCAGCCGCGCCGATTTCGCGCGCGAGCAGCAGGGCGTGAACTGGTCGTTCGCCGCCTGCTCCTCGGGCGTCAGGTACAGGTCGCGGTGGTCGGGCACGCCGTCGATCACCTTCGTGAGGCAGGTCCCGCAGACTCCCTGTTCGCACGAGGTCTGGACCTCGATGCCGCAGTCGGCCAGTGCCTGCGTGACGCTCCGGTCCCTGGGCACGACGACGATCCGGCCCGAGCTCGCCAGCTGCACCTCGAAGGCGGTGTCACCCTGCTGCGGCGCGACGTCGGCGGCGAAGAACTCGTAGTGCAGCTGCGCCGCGGGCCAGCCGCGCGCACGCGCCGTGCCGAGCACCGCGTCCATGAAGCCTTTCGGCCCGCACACGTACAAGTGGGTGCCCGCCTCGGGCGTGGCCAGGCGCGCGGCGATGTCGAAGCGCTGCCCGGCCGCGCCGTCGTCGAAGTGCAGGCGCACGCGCGGCGCAAAGGTCGAAGCGGCGATGCGGTCGTGGAACGCGGTGCGCTCGCGCGAGCGCGTGCAGTAGTGCATCTCGAAATCGGCGCCGGCGACGGCCAGGCGCTCGGCCATGCACAGGATGGGCGTGACGCCGATACCGCCGGCCAGCAGCAGGTGGCGCTTCGCGTCGTGCGCGAGCGGGAAGTGGTTGCGCGGTGGGCTGATCGTCAGCGTGTCGCCTTCGTGCACGCGCTCGTGAAGCGCCGCCGAGCCGCCGCGCGAGGCCGGGTCGCGCAGCACGGCGATCAGGTAGCGATGGCTCTCGGCCGGGTCGTTGCACAGCGAGTACTGCCGCGTCGATCCGTCCGGCAGTTGCACGTCGACATGCGACCCGGCCGAGAACGCCGGCAGGGGCCGACCGTCGGCGGCGACGAGCTCGAAGCTGCAGATGTCCACGGCCTCGACGGCCTTGCGCGCGACGCGCACCTGTAGCGAGGACGGCGCATTCATCGCGCGAGCCTGCGCGCGCCGAAGGGGGGCCGAGGCGCGCCGATCATGCCGCCACCGTCGAGCGCTCGGCCGCGATGACTCGATCGAGGATCTTGCGTGCCTGCACGCCGCCGGTGTCGATGTTGAGCTTGAGCAGCTCGCGCTCGGGCCATTGCAGCAGGTTCTGCTGCTGGCGCTCGAGCATCTCCATGTCCTCGGCGAAGATCTTGCCCTGGCCTTCGCGGATCTGCGCCGTCAGCGCCTTGTCGTCGGCGCGGAAGTTGCGCGCCATGCCCCAGAAGTACCAGATCGAGCTTTCGGTCTCGGGGGTGATGAAGTCGACGACGATCGAATACACCTTGTCCTGCCTCGGGGCTTCGTAGCCGCCGCGGCCGGCGAGCGCGACGCCGACCTCGATCATCACGTGGCTCGGCGGCGTGAAGCGGCAGATCTGCCAGCGGTCCACCGGCTGGTCGTCGGGCAGGCCATGGGCGCGCAGCGCGGTGCGCCAGAACGGCGGCGCCGAGATCCCGTTCATGAAGCGGCTCGTGATCGCCATGTCGCCCTCGACCGTGGTCTTGCACGGCGTCTCGTCGATCTCGGGCTGGCCGATGCTGGTCGAGTGGACGTAGGTCTCGTGCGTCAGGTCCATCAGGTTGTCGATCATCAGCCGGTAGTCGCAGCCGATGTGGTACAGGCCGCCGCCATAGGCCCATTCGGGGTCGTTCGACCAGGCAAGCTCGGGCAGCTTGGATGCGTCGGCGAGGGCCGGTTCGCCCGGCCAGACCCAGACGAAGCCATGGCGCTCGACGACCGGGAAGCTGCGCACCGGCGGGAAGCCGCGCACGCGCTGGCCCGGCATCGAGACGGTCTTGCCGTCGCATCCCATCGCCAGGCCGTGGTAGCCGCAGACCAGGTTGCCTTCGACGACGCGGCCCAGCGACAGCGGTGCGCCGCGGTGCGGGCACCAGTCCTCGAGCGCGGTGGCGGCGCCGCCGGGGCCGCGGAAGAAGACGATGCGCTCGCCGCAGATCTTGCGACCGAGCGGCTTCGCGTCGATCTCGTCGGGCATGGCGGCCACGTACCAGGTGTTCTTCGGGAACATCGCGAATCTCCTCGATCGAAGGGCAGGGTGTCAGCGGACGGCGACGCGGCGGATCAGCCCGGCACCGGGAAGGCTGGGCAGCGCGTGCGCGCTGCGCAGCGCGAGGCGCAGGTTGGCCTGCGCGACACGCGCGTGCTCGCGCATCAGTGCTTCGGCGCGCGCGCCTTCGCGCGCCTGGATCGCGTCGACGACGGCGCGGTGTTGCGCCTGCGCGATCAGCAGCGATTCGCGCGAACGGCCGTGCTCGGGGCCGGTGAGCACGAACGCGTTCGGGCCGGCGAAGGGCAGCGTCTGCACGCGCTCGAGCTGCCGGCGCAGCAGCGCGCTGCCGGCCATGTCCAGCAGCAGCGCGTGCAGGCGTGCGTTGTGCGCCGCATAGTCGGCGAAGGCGGCTTCGTCGAGCGCCGGCCGCGCGAGGACCTCGTCGATCGCGTCGACGCATTCGCGCGCCCGGGCCAGCGTCAGCGGCGACGCGCCGCGCTCGGCGGCCAGCCGTGCGGCCAGGCCCTCGAGCGTGCCGCGCAGCTCGATCGCATCGTGAAGATCGGCCTCCGAGAAGGCCTTGACGACGAAGCCGCCGCCGGGCAGGGCCTCGAGCAGGCCTTCTTCGGCCAGGCGCGTCAGCGCGGCGCGAACCGGCGTGCGCGAGACCCCGAGGCGCTCGACCAGTGCCAGCTCGACGATGCGCTGGCCGGCCGGCAACTCGCCGCCGACGATCAGCTCACGCAGCCGCAGCTGGGCCTTGATCGTCTGCGACAGCCCGTTGTCGACCGCCGTCTCTTCGCCCGCCGAAGCCATGAATGAATTCCGTATGTATACAAAACAGGCTCATGATAGCCATCGAATGGCCTGAAGACAACAGGAAACCCCTTGTTCTGAGGCCTCCACGTATACAAAAAAAGGCTTCGCGGCGACCCAGCCGACCGCGCCGGCACTTCAGCCCGGCGCGTGCGGTGCGCCAGCGGCCGCCTCGCCTTGCGGCCCCGACAAGCGCTCGCGGAAGGCGCGCGGCGACAGGCCTTCGACGCGGGTGAAGGCGCGGCTGAAGCAGCTCGGATCGGCAAAGCCCAGCGTGTAGACGATGGTCGTCACCAGCAGGTTGGTGCGGGCCGGCTGGCGCCGCGCCTCGCGCTGGCACCGGGCGTCGATCCGGCGCAGGGCCGATTCGCCGAACACGCCGAAGCTGCGGATCGAGGCGCGGCGCATGTCCGAAATGTACAAGTGCTGGCGCGATCCAGCCCTTTCGTGCCGGCGCGCCGAGGCGTAATTTCCGGGCGGCGGCGCCAGCCGCGCAACCCACCCAAGGAGACGACCATGAAGACCCAGGTGTGCATCATCGGAGGCGGCCCGTCGGGGCTGATGCTGTCGCAGCTGCTCCATCTGAAGGGCATCGGCAGCGTGCTGCTCGAACGCCAGAGCCGCGAGTACGTGCTCGGCCGCATCCGCGCCGGCGTGCTCGAGCACGGCTTCGCCGAGCTGATGCGCGAGGCGCAGTGCGGCGAGCGCATGGACCGCGAAGGCGAGATCCACGAAGGCTTCTTCATCGCGCACGACGGCAGGCTCGACCGCGTCGACCTGCACAGGTACAGCGGCGGCAGTTCGGTGATGGTCTACGGCCAGACCGAGCTGACGCGCGACCTCTACGAAGCGCGCGACCGCATGAAGGGGGTGGTGATCCACAACGCCGAAGACGTGCAGCCGCACGACCTGACCGGCCAGAGCCCCTACGTCACGTACCGCAGCGGCGACGAGGTCGTGCGCATCGACTGCGACTACGTCATCGGTGCCGACGGATTCCACGGCGTGAGCCGCAAGTCGATCCCGAAGAACGTGCTGAAGGAGTACGAGAAGGTCTACCCCTTCGGCTGGCTCGGCGTGCTGTCGCGCACCAGGCCGGTGTCGCCCGAGCTGATCTACGCGAAGAGCGAACGCGGCTTCGCGCTGTGCTCGCTGCGCTCGCAGGTGCTCAGCCGCTACTACATCCAGGTGCCGCTGACGGACAAGGTCGAGGACTGGTCGGACGATGCCTTCTGGGCCGAGCTGAAGCGCCGCCTGCCCCAGGAAGTGGCGGCGCGACTGATCACCGGGTCGTCGATCGAGAAGTCGATCGCGCCGCTGCGCAGCTTCGTCGCCGAGCCGATGCGCTAAGGCAGGCTGTTCCTCGCCGGCGACGCCGCGCACATCGTGCCGCCCACCGGTGCGCGGGGCCTGAACAGCGCCGCGTCGGACATCTACTACCTCTACCACGCGCTGCTCTCGCACTACCAGAAGGGCGACGACAGCGGTCTGGACAACTACTCGGTCAAGGCGCTGGCGCGCGTCTGGAAGGCACAGCGATTCTCGTGGTGGATGACCACGCTCCTGCACAGCTTCCCCGACTCGATCGAGTACGACAAGCGGCTGCAGCAGACCGAACTGGAGTACCTGTTCTCGTCGGAGGCGGCGCAGCGCTCCCTGGCGGAGAACTACGTCGGACTGCCGTTCTGAGTTTGCGCGGCGGCGCCCGGCGCGGCCTGGCTGGAGCGACGGACATCCCGCAGCGCGCCGCGCCGGTGCGGGTCGACGTGGACGCGGCGTCGAGGTCGCCGTGCACCTGCTGCAGCACGAGCGGCCTTGCATCCATGACGCGGAACCACCGTGGCGGCAGGCAGCGCAGACCTGTCGACGTAGCCGCTCGGAAGCCGGGGCCGGTCGTCGAAGTGACGCAGGCCGCTGGTAGCGGCGCGATGGGCGCGCATGGCGGTCGCTTTGGCGCTGCAGGTGGAAGGTGGCCAGGCTGGTGACGAGATGGCTGGCGTCCCACGAGTGGTGCGGCCGTGGTGCCGCCGCGCCGGCGCAGCAGGCCGTCGCGCTCCACTTAGCCATGCATGTCATCTAGATGAATTGGTTGACACAGCGTGCCCGGGCCCGGATACTGAGGCCCTGGCCCGCCCTCACGGGCCGGCAAGAACAGGAGCAAAGATGATTCATTTCGTGCTGCACGACGCTCATGACAGCGTCGCGGTCGTGGTGGTCGAAGGTGTCAAGGCCGGCATGGCCATGAAGGGCTGGATCATGGACGAGGACCGCATGGTCGACGTCCAGGCCCGTCAGGACATCCCGATCGGCCACAAGGTGGCCCTGAAGGACATGTCGCCGGGCGATACGGTGATCAAGTACGGCATCGACATGGGCAAGGTCGTGGCGCCGATTCGAGTGGGCGAGCACGCCCATGTCCACAACATCAAGACCAAGCGCTGGTAAGGAGTCAGGCCGTCATGAGCATCATTTCCAAGGACACGACCTTCCTCGGCTACCGGCGCGAGAACGGTCGCGTGGGCGTGCGCAATCACGTCGTCATCCTGCCGCTGGACGACCTGTCCAACGCCGCTGCCGAGGCGGTGGCCCACAACATCAAGGGCGCGCTGGCGATTCCGCACCCGTACGGGCGGCTGCAGTTCGGCGCCGACCTGGACCTGCATTTCCGCACCCTCATCGGCACCGGCTCCAACCCCAATGTCGCGGCAGTGGTCGTGATCGGGATCGAGGACGGCTGGACGCAGAAGGTCGTCGACGGCATCAAGGCCACGGGCAAGCCGGTGGTCGGCTTCGGCATCGAGCAGCACGGCGACCACGACACGATCATGCGCGCGAGCAAGGCGGCGCGCGAGTACGTCCAATGGGCGAGCGAGAAGCAGCGCGAGACCTGTGCGATCCACGAGCTGTGGGTCAGCACCAAGTGCGGCGAGAGCGACACCACCAGCGGCTGCGGTGCCAATCCGTCGGTCGGCAACGCCTTCGACAAGATGTACGGGCTGGGCGGCACGCTGTGCTTCGGCGAGACCACCGAACTCACCGGGGGCGAACACATCGTCGCTGCGCGCTGCGCCAACGACGCGGTGCGCGAGCGCTTCATGTTCATGTTCGACCGCTACCAGGACGTGATCAACCGGCACAAGACCAGCGACCTCTCCGACAGCCAGCCGACCAAGGGCAACATCGCCGGCGGGCTGACGACGATCGAGGAGAAGGCACTCGGCAACATCCAGAAGATCGGCAAGAAGTGCGTCGTCGACGGCGTTCTCGACAAGGCCGAGGCGCCCACCCATCCGGGTCTCTGGTTCATGGACTCGAGCAGCGCTGCGGCCGAGATGGTCACGCTGTGCGCCGCCTCGGGCTACGCGGTGCACTTGTTCCCCACCGGCCAGGGCAACGTGATCGGCAACCCCATCCTTCCGGTGATCAAGATCTGCGCCAACCCGCGCACCGTGCGCACGATGAGCGAGCACGTCGACGTCGACGTCACGGGTCTGCTGCAGCGCGAGCTCACGCTCGACCAGGCCGGCGACAAGCTGCTCGAATGCATGCTGCGCACCGCCAACGGTCGCCTGACCGCCGCCGAGGCGCTGGGACACCGCGAGTTCGTCCTCACCCGGCTCTACGAGTCGGCCTGAGCGTGGCGCGGGTCGTCGTCACCGAATTCATGGACGCGCCCGCGGTGGCGCAGCTGGCCGCGCAGCACGACGTGCTCTACGACGCCGGGCTGGTCGACGACCCGCGACGCCTGCAGGCCGAGGCCGCCGGCGCCGATGCGATCGTCGTGCGCAACCGCACCCAGGTGCGCGGCGAGCTGCTCGCGGCGCTGTCGCGCTGCCGCGTCGTCGGCCGGCTGGGCGTGGGGCTCGACAACATCGACCTGCCGGCTTGCGCGGCACGTGGCATCCAGGTCGTTCCGGCCACCGGTGCCAACGCGCTGAGCGTCGCCGAGTACGTGCTGGCGACGGCGATGCTGCTGCTGCGGGGTGCCTACCAGTCCAGCGCCGCCGTGGCAGCCGGGCAATGGCCGCGCAACGCGCTGTCCAAGGGGCGCGAGATCGGCGGCAAGACCCTCGGGCTGGTCGGCTTCGGCTCGATCGGCCAGCTCACCGCGAGGCTCGCCCGGGGCCTGGGGATGCAGGTGCTGGCACACGACGCGATGCTGGCGCCGACCGACCCGGTCTTCGCCCAGGCCGGGGTGCACTGCTGCACTCTGGACGAGCTGGTCGCCGAGGCCGACGTGGTCAGCCTGCACGTGCCTCTCGTCGATGCCACGCGCGGCCTGTTCGGCGCCGCGCGTCTGGCCGTGATGAAGCGTGGCGCGGTGCTGATCAACACCGCGCGCGGCGAGATCGTCGACGAGCTCGCGCTGGCCGCGGCGTTGAAGGGCGGCCGTCTCGGCGGCGCCGCGATCGACGTCTTCGGCGTCGAGCCGCTGCCGTCGGCGCCGCACTTCGAGAACCTGCCCAAACTCGTGCTGACTCCCCATGTCGCGGGGGTCACGGCCGAGGCGAACGAGCGTGTCAGCTCGCTCATCGCCCAGCGCGTGCTGGAGGCGTTGCGATGAAGGTGTCGATCGAGCAGCTTTGCTCGCTCGTCGCCGCGCCACTGCGGCAGGCGGGTGCGTCCGAGGCGATGGCGCAGAGCGCGGCACGCGCGCTGGTGCTGGCCGAGGCCCAGGGCCTGGGCTCGCACGGCCTGTCGCGCGTGGCGCAGTACGCCACCCACCTGCGCAACGGGCGCGTCGACGGCGCGGCCGTGCCGCGGCTGCTGCGGCGCCGCGGCGGCGCGCTGGTGATCGATGCCGCGGAGGGCCTGGCCTTCGGTGCCTGCGCGCTGGCGGTGCAGGAGGCGATCGCCGCAGCGCGCGAGCATGGCGTGGCGCTGGCGGGCGTCGTGCGCAGCCAGCACTGCGGCGTGCTCGTCGACCACCTGCGGGCGGTCACGCAGGCCGGCATGGTATGCCGGCGGCGGGCGGGCGGCATCCGATCTTCGGCACCAACCCGGTGGCCGCCGCCTTCCCGCGCGCGCAGGCCGACCCGCTGCTGATCGACCTGAGCCTGAGCGAGGTCGCGCGCGGCAAGGTGATGGTCGCGGCCAAGGCGGGGCGGCCGATCCCGGCCGGTTGGGCGCTCGACGCGCAGGGTCGGCCGACGACGGACGCGAACGCGGCACTCGAAGGCTCGATGCTCCCCATGGGTGCCGCGACCTCGCCCAAGGGCGCGATGCTGGCGCTGGTGGTGGAGCTGCTGGTGACGGCGGTAATCGGCGCCAATTTCGGATTCGAGGCCTCGAGCTTCTTCGTCGATGAAGGCAACCGGCCCGGCCTGGGGCAGGTGTTCATCGTCATCGATCCGGACGCGCTGGCCGGGCGAGCGTCGTACCTCGAGCGGGTCGAAGTGCTGGTGGCCGAGATGCTGCGCGACGAGGGTGTGCGCCTGCCGGGAGCGCGGCGCGAGGCCTTGCTTCGACAAGCCGAGCGCGACGGCGTGGACGTGGCCGACGCGCTGCTGCAGTCCTGGCACGCCCACTGAGCGCGGACGGCGCACGATGGCACCGCCCGACACGCCCGACACGCCCGACCGCGCCGCGCCCCAGTCGCTCGCGGTCTCGATCTGGCGCGGCAAGGCCGCAGGCGGTTTCGTCCGCTACGAGGTTCCGCGCCTGCAGAGCCAGACCGTGCTCGACGTCGTCACCCATGTCCAGCGCCATCTCGCCCCCGACCTGAGCTACCGGTTTGCGTGCCGCGTCGGGATGTGCGGCTCCTGCGCGATGACGGTCAACGGCGTGGCCCGCTGGACCTGCCGCACCCATGTGGCCAAGGTCGCGGTGAAGGGGGAGCTCGAGATCGCGCCGCTGTCGAATCTGCCGGTGATCAAGGACCTGGTCACCGACATGAGCGGGTTCTTCGACAAGTGGGCGCGCGCGAAGGGGCAGTTCAGCGGCAGCGCCTCGCGCCACGAACCCTTTGCCGCGGTCGACCCCGGCGGTCCGCGGCGCCGTGCGGTGGATGCGGCCATCGAGTGCATAGGCTGCGCGGTCTGCTATGCGTCGTGCGACGTGGTGAGCTGGCGCCCCGACTACCTCGGGCCGGCGGCACTGAACCGGGCCTGGACCCTCGTCAACGACGAGCGCGACGTGGCGCGCGCCGATCGCCTGGCCGCGGTGTCCGGCGACGCTGGCTGCCATGCCTGTCACACCCACGCCTCGTGCACCGAACGCTGCCCCAAGGGTTTGTCGCCGACCGCGGGCATCGCCGGCCTGAAGCGGACGATCGCGCGCGAACCGGGGCCACGCCGGCCATGACGAGCGTTCGGCTTCAGGCCCGGCTCTGGTACTGGCAGCGCATCAGCGCCATGGTGCTGGCGCTGGCGGTGCTGATCCACCTGGTGATCATCGTCGTCGCGGTGCGCGGCGGACTGACGGCCGCCGAGATCCTCGGCCGCACACGCGGCAGCTGGGCCTTCGGCAGCTTCTACCTCGTCTTCGTCGTGGCCTGTGCGGTGCATGCGCCGATCGGGCTGGCGAACGTCGTCGAGGAGACCTTCGGCTGGCGCGGCGCCCGGGTCGCCTGGCTGGCGGGCCTGTTCGCACTGCTGCTGCTGGGCGCGGGGCTGCGTGCGGTGTGGGCCGTGGTGGGAGCGCCCTGATCGTGATGCGCCACAACGACATGCGCGCCCGCCGCCACGCGGCCTACTGGGCCTTCGTCGTGCACCGACTCTCGGGGCTGGCGCTGGCCGCCTTCCTGCCGTTCCACTTCTGGGCCCTGGGCCAGGCGATCCATGGCGAGGCCGCGCTCGACGGCTTCCTGCGCTTCGCCGACCGACCGCTGTTCCATGTGGCCGAGGGCGGGCTCGTCGTGCTGCTCGCGCTGCACCTGACGGGGGGCGTGCGCCTGCTGCTGATCGAATTCGGCCCCTGGAGCGGTGTGCGCAAGGACCTGATCGCCGCCACGCTCGGTGCCGGTGTGGTCGCCGGGCTGGCGTTCGCGCTCGCGCTGCTCGGATGATCTTGCGTCTGGATCGGGGGACACGGCAATGAAGATCGACCTGCAGGCCGTCGAGGACGCGGCCAAGGAACTCTACGTGCGGGCGCTGAAAGTGCTGCCGCCCGACATCAAGAAGGGCTTCGAGCGGCTGGCCGAGGCCGAGACCGCACCGCGCGCGCAGAGCCTGCTCGCGACGATGATCACCAACATCGCGGTGGCCGAGCGCACTGACAACCTGCTGTGCCAGGACACGGGCGTGCCGATCTACAACCTGCAGATCGGCCGCGGCGTCGAGGTCGACGGGGTCGCGCTGAAGGCCGCGATCCGGCGCGGCTGCGAGCGCGCGACGCGCGAGTACCCGCTGCGCTCGTCGGTCGTGCACCCGCTGACGAGGCGCAACGAGCACACGTCCTGCGGCATCGAAGTGCCGGTGATACACGTCGACTTCGTCGCCACCGCCGACCACCTGGCGATCGAGATGATCCCCAAGGGCAGCGGCTCCGAGAACAACTCGTTCCTGAAGATGGCGATCCCGGCCGAAGGGGTCGATGCGATCAAGGCCTTCGTCGTCGACTGCGTCATCAACGCCGGCGGCAAGACCTGCCCGCCGACGATCGTCGGCGTCGGCGTGGGCGGCACCTCGGACCTGTGCGTGGCGCTGGCCAAGCGCGCCGCGACACGGCCGCTGGGCAGTGTCTGCAGCGACCCCGACGGTGCGCAGCTCGAACAGCAGCTGTCGCGCGCGGTCAACCAGCTCGGCGTCGGCCCGCAGGGTCTGGGTGGCGACGCGACCGCGTTCGCGGTGCACATCGAGCTCGCGGCCACGCACATCACGATGAACCCGGTCGCGGTCAACATGCAATGCCATTCGGCGCGCCGCGCGCGCGCCACCTTCGGCCCCGCAGGCGTGAGCTACGGATTCTGAACATGGCCCACCACGAACTCGAGATGCCGGTCACCGAGGCCCAGGTCCGCGCGCTGCGGGTCAACGACACCGTGACGCTGCAGCGCCGCCTGTTCGGGATCCGCGACGCGACGCAGATCCACCTGTTCGACCGCGGCCGCACGACGCGCTTCGACCTGCGCGGCCACGCGGTGATCCACACCGCACCGAACGTGCGCAAGGTGGGCGCGAGCGCCGAGCACCCGGCCGGCTACGCACCGGTGTGCATCGGGACGACGACCTCCGACCGCATGGAACGCTTCACGCGGCCGCTGATGGAGCGGTATGGCGTGCGCCTGATCATCGGCAAGGGTGGATTGCGCGAGGCCTCGGAGCATGCCTTCGCCGACCTCGGGGGCGCGTATCTCGCCATCGTCGGCGGCACCGCGGCGCTCGAGACGACCTGGATCGAGCAGATCGAGGACGTCGACCTGGACGACCTCAACCCCGAGTCCTTGTGGCAGTTTCGCGTCCGCGACTTCGGTCCGCTGCTGGTCGCGATGGACAGCCACGGCGGCAGTCTCTACCGCGAGGTGAAGCAGGCCGTCGACGCGCGCCGCGGTGCGGCGCTGGCGGGTCTGGGGGTCGGGCCGCGATGAGCGCCGCCCGCATCGAACGCGTCGACACCGACATCCTGATCCTCGGTGCCGGAGGCGCCGGGTTGTTCGCGGCCCTGCACGCGCACCAGGCCGATCCCTCGCTGTCGATCACGATCGCCGTCAAGGGGCTGCTCGGCAAGTGCGGCTGCACGCGCATGGTCCAGGGCGGCTACAACGTCGCGCTCGCTGAGGGCGACTCGGTCGAGCGCCACTTCATGGACACGATCGAGGGCAGCAAGTGGCTGGCGCACCAGGAGCTGGCCTGGACGCTGGTGACGAAGGCGGTCGAGCGCATCCACGAACTCGAGAACGAACTCGGCTGCTTCTTCGACCGCAACCCCGACGGCACGGTGCACCAGAAGGCTTTCGCCGGGCAGACCTTCGACCGCACGGTGCACAAGGGCGACCTGACCGGCATCGAGATCGTCAACCGGCTCGCCGAGCAGGTCTGGGCGCGCGGCATCCACCGGCTCGAAGAGCACCGCGCCGTCGAGCTCGTCAAGACCGCGGACGGCAGCGCGCTCGCCGGCGTGCTGATGATCGACATGCGCAGCGGTGGCTATGTCTTCGTGCGCGCCAAGGCCGTGCTGCTGGCCACCGGCGGCGGGCCGACGATGTACAAGTTCCATACCCCGTCGGGCGACAAGAGCTGCGACGGGCTGGCGATGGCGCTGCGCACCGGGTTGCCGCTGCGCGACATGGAGATGGTGCAGTTCCACCCCACCGGGCTGCTCGCCGGCACCCACACCCGGATGACCGGCACCGTGCTCGAGGAAGGGCTGCGCGGCGCCGGCGGCTGGCTGCTCAACGGCCAGGGCGAGCGCTTCATGGAGCGCTACGACCCGCGCGCCGAGCGCGCCACGCGCGACATCGTCTCGCGCAGCATCTACGCCGAGATGCGCGCCGGCCGCACCTCGCCCAACGGGGGCGTCTACATCGAGATGGCGCACCTGGGGCCGGACAAGGTGCGGCGGCAATTCAAGGGCATGGTCGAGCGCTGCGCCGATTGCGGCTTCGACCTCGCCGCCGGCCGCGTCGAGGTCGTGCCCACGGCGCACTACATGATGGGCGGCGTGGTGTTCGAACCCGACTGTCGGACCGAGTTGCCGGGCCTGTTCGCAGCCGGCGAAGACACCGGCGGCGTGCACGGCGCCAACCGCCTGGGTGGCAACGGCGTGGCCAACTCCACCGTGTTCGGCGGCATCGCCGGCGAGACGATGGCGGCGTGGGTGCGCCGGCATCCCGAAGTGCGCGCGCCGGACGAGGCGGTCATCGCCGCCAGCGTCGCGTGTCACGAGGCGCCCTTCGGTCGGCCCGCGGGCGACCTGGCCGCGATACGCGATGCGCTGTCGGAGTGCATGTGGGCCGACGTCGGCATCCTGCGCACGGCGCAGGGCCTGGATCGCGCGCTGATGACGCTGGACGAGCTCGACGCGCGGCTGCAGCGCACCGGCATCGCCGACGGCGATCGTGGCTACAACCTGAGCTGGCACGACTGGCTGAACCTGCGCAGCCTGATTGCCGTGAGCCGCGTCATCGCGCTGGCCGCGCGCGCACGCGAGGACTCGCGCGGCGCTCACTTTCGCGAGGACTTTCCGGCTACCGGCGAGTTGGCTGCGTCGACCTACACCGTGGTGCGCGATGGCGGCGGACGACTCGGTCTCACGCGCGAGCCGGTGGCCTACACGCGCGTTCGACCGGGCGAGACCGTAGGCTAGCGGCAGGGCACGCGCCTATCCGTGCAGGGCGCGCACGATCAGGCTGGTGCCGCCCACGACGAGCAGGCCCCAGATGGCCTGGGCGACGCGCTGCGCCGGCAGACGGCGGTGCAGGTGGCTGCCGGCGTACAGGCCGAGCATGGCGCAGGGCAGCAGCCAGGCCGCGAGGTGCAGCGCATCGCCCTGGGCATAGAGGCCGGCACTCGTGAACAGCACCAGGCGGATCACCGCACTCATCAGGATGAAGCTGCCGATGCTGGCGCGCAGTGCGCGCTTGTCGGCGATGCGCCGCGCGAGGTAGATCGTGTAGATCGGGCCGCCGGTGCCATAGAGCGCGGTGAAGACACCGCCCAGCGCCCCGAGCGGCGCCGCCCAGGCGACGCCGATGGACCGTCCGCTGGCGGGCACGAGCAGGCTCCAGCCGGCGTAGCCGAGCACGAAGAGCCCCAGCGCCAGCAGCAGCCAGCGCTCGGGTGCATGGATGAGTGCCGTCACGCCCAGCAGCATGCCGACCAGCATGAAGGGCAGCAGGCGCACAAGCTCACGTCGCTCGACCGCGCCCCGGTTGAGCCACGCCAGCGCGCTGCCGGCGCAGAGGTCGAAGACCAGCATCATCGGCACCGCCACGCGCAGCGCGATGAGCTGCGCGAGCAGGGGCATGGCCATGATCGAGGCGCCGAAGCCGGTCAACCCGAACACCGTGTAGGCGCCGGTGACTATGGCGCCCACCGCGAGCGTGGTCTGCAGCGAGACGCTCATCGGCGCGCCGCACCGCCGCGACCGCCCAGCCGCCGCACCGGGGGAACCCGGCTCAGGCCTGCATGCCCCACTTGCGCACGGTGTGGTTTTCGAGCGTGCGGAACACCAGGTTCTCGATCACCAGGCCGATCAGGATCACGGTGAGCAGGCCTGCGAACACGTTGGGAATGTCGAGCTCGTTCTTGTTCTCGTAGATGTACCAGCCCAGGCCGCCCGAGCCCGAGCTCACGCCGAAGACGAGCTCGGACGCGATCAGCGTGCGCCAGGCGAAGGCCCAGCCGATCTTCAGGCCGGTGAGGATGCTGGGGAAGGCTGCCGGGATCAGGATCCTCGTGACATAGGCGAACCCGGACAGGCCGTAGTTCCTGCCGACCATGCGCTGCGTCTGCGATACCGCGAGAAAGCCCGAATGGGTGTTCAGCGCCACCGCCCACAGCACCGAATGGACGAGCACGAACACCAGGCTGCCGTTGCCCAGGCCGAACCAGATCAGCGCGATCGGCAGCAGGGCGATCGCCGGCAGCGGATTGAACATCGCCGTCACCGTCTCGAGAAAATCGGTGCCGATGCGTGACGCGATGCCCACCGCCGTGAACACACCGGCGAGCAGGATGCCGATGCCGTAGCCCATCAGCAGCACCTTGAGCGAGGACCCGATCCGGCTCAACAGCGCGCCGCCGGTCAGGCCCTGGTAGAGGGCCTTGAGCGTGGCCAGGAAGGTCGGGAACAGCAGCTCGTTGTTGAGCGTGCGCGCACCGATCTCCCAGACCACCGCCAGCAGCACCAGGATCAGACCCTTGCGCACGATGGCGTTGTCGAAGATGCGCTCGGTGCTGGACAGCGGCTTTTGCACGACGCCGAAGGCCGAGGCGGCCACCGGCTCGCGGGTCAGGTCGGGGCGCGAGACGAGCACGGCGTCCTTGCTAGGCATTCTGGATCTCCGGCGCCTCGACCTGGTCGGCGAAAAGCATGTCGTTGATGCGCGCCTCGAGCGCCTTGGCGGCCTGCGCATCGCTGCTGTCGCGCGCGACGCTGTTCAGCTCGGCCTTGACCTGCCCCGGGTGGGGCGAGAGCAGCAGGATGCGGCTGCCGCACTTGATGGCCTCGGGGATCGAGTGCGTGACGAACAGCACCGTGAAGTGGGTGTCGTCCCAGAGCTGGAGCAACTCGTCCTGCATCTTGCGACGGGTCAGCGCGTCGAGCGCGGCATAGGGCTCGTCCATCAGCAGCACGTCGGGCTCCATCGCCATGCCGCGCGCGATCGCCACGCGCTGCTTCATGCCGCCGGACAGCATGTGCGGGTAATGATCGGCAAACTTGCCGAGGTTGACCATCTCGATGTACTGCGTCGCCCGCTCTGCCGCAGCCCGGCCCTTGAGCTTGCCCGTGGACAGCAGCGGGAACATGACGTTCTCCCTGACCGTCTTCCAGGGCAGGAGCTGGTCGAACTCCTGGAACACCATCATGCGGTCCGGGCCGGGGCGGGTGACCGGCACGCCCTTGAGGCGGATGTCACCCTCGATCGGCGTCAGGTAGCCACCGACTGCCTTGAGCAGGGTCGATTTGCCGCAGCCCGAAGGCCCGAGCAGCACGTAGCGGTCGGACTTGAAGACCTGGAAGTCGACCCGGTAGGTCGCGGTGACGAGATGGTCCTTGGTCTTGTATTGCAGCGTGACGCCGCGCACGTCGAGCAGGGGCGTTGCCGGCGAGGGCTGGGCGGCGGGCCCGTGGGGCGGTGGGTTCTGCATCGGTCTGCCGGGGTGCTTCTGGCGCTGGTCCGCTGAAGGACTCAGCTGCCGGGCAGGTTGTAGACGTTCGGGAAGAAGAGATCCTTCCACGAGTCCGCCTTGACCTTGATCGAGCCGATCTTGTACATGAAGTCGACGTACTTCATGACGTTGTGCGGCGTCGTCGTGAACTCGATCTTGGGGTCGTTGAGCATCGCGAGGATGTCGTCCAGGCTGCTCTTCTTGTCGGCGTTGATGATCGCGATGGATTCGTCGAAGGCCTCGACGAACGCCTTGTAGACCTTGGGGTTCTGCTCACGGAACTTCGAGGTCGTCCAGATCACGTTGAAGGTCGCCGGCCCGCCCAGCACCTCGTAGGAATTGAGCACGGTGTGCACCCGCGGGTCCTTCAATTCGTTGTACTGGAACGGCGGCGCGCCCAGGTGCGCCGTGATCTCGCTGTTGGCCGACAGCAGTGCGGTCTGCGCGTCCGGGTGGCTCATCGAGACCGTCAATGGATCGAGGCGGTTCTGCTGACCCGGGCCGAAGGCCTGTTCGGCGGCCATCTGGAGCGTGACGGCCTGGATCGACACCTTGACCGCCGGCAGCGCGATCTTGTCCGCACTCGTGAAGTCGGCGATCGTCTTGACCTTCGGGTTGTTCGTGTTCAGGTAGAGCGGCATCACGTTCATCGCCGCGACGCCCTTGACGTCGTAAAGGCCCTTGGTCTTCGCCCACAGCGTCACCAGCGGGCCCACGCCACCGGAGGCGAACTGCAGGCTGCCGGACAGCAGCGCGTCGTTCATGACATTGCCGCCGGCGAACTTGGACCACGAGACCTTGAGGTCGGAAATGCCTTCGGCCTGCGCATGCTTTTCGATCAGCTTGCGGTCCTGCATGATCATCAGCGGCAGGTAGCTGATGCCGTACTGTGCGGCGACGTGGAGTTCGCTGACTTCGGCACGCACGGGGACCGTGCCGGCCGCCAGCGTCACGACCAGCGCCGTGCTGAGAATCGCCTTGAATTTCATGTTCGCTTCCTCAGGGTGAAGGTTGTCGCGGCACGCGCTCGCGGTGTGGTGAGATCAACGTCGCCGCATCGGGCGGACGATCAAGCAGCAGTGCAAATGCATCCTAGCCACGGAAGTCATGTGAGTCAATTAGATGATTCACAGCAGCGACCTGTTAGAGTTCACCCCTATGGATAAGGCCGGCAATCTGCGTCGAAGCGGCGCGTCACAGGTGGTCGCGGGGGACATGCGAGGGCAGGACCAGGGCATTGCTCTTGGCAGCCCGCTGTACCAGGAGGTCAAGCGCAAGCTGATCGATTCACTGCGCGGCGGCGAGTGGAAGCCCGCCGATGTCATTCCGTCCGAGAAGCAGCTGGCGGCGCGCTACGGCGTGAGCATCGGCACGGTGCGCAAGGCGGTCGACGAGATGGTGGCCGAAAAGCTGCTGGTACGCCATCAGGGCCGTGGTACCTACGTCGTCTCGCACAGCAACCAGCGCCAGTTCTTCTATTTCTTCCGCATCGTCGGCGCCGACGGCACGCGACAGGTGCCCAGCGTCGAGCTGCTCCACTTCGCCCGCACCAAGGCCGACGCGACGCAGGCGGCTCGTCTGGGCGTGACGCCGGGCGCGCGCCTGATCAGCTTCGTCAACAAGCTCAGCATCGCCGGCGCTCCCGCCGTGATCGACGAGATCGCGGTATCCGAGGCCTTGTTCCCGGAGCTGACCCAGCAAAGCCTGCGCGAGCGCCCGAACACGATCTATCACTTCTACCAGGAGCGCTTCGGCATCTCGGTGGTTCGCATCGAGGAGCAGATCAGCGCGGTGACGGCCGATGCCTTCCACGCCGAGACACTCGGCCTCGCGCAGGGTTCGCCGCTGCTTCTGATCAGGCGCGTGGCCTATACGTTTCGAGACCAGCCCGTCGAGTATCGAAATTCGTACGTGAACACGAAGGACCACGTCTACGTCTGCGAGAGCGGGCGCGCGGAATGAGCGGCTGCGGATGGTCAAGGCGCTGCGACGCGGGACAACAGTGTCGCGGTGCGCCAGAGCAATGCTGCATCGAGGCAAGGCCGCCGCGCCTCGACCGCGCCCATGTGCGCAAGCGATGCAACCCCGGCGCATGAGCCGCGCGACCGCGAGGCTCGTTCAGACGCCCGGCGCGGGGCCCGTCGACTCGCGGACCACGAGTTCCACCTCGACCTCGATCGGTGGCGGCACGCTGCGCCGTTCGATGGCAGCGACGAGGCGGTCGGCCACCGCGCGCCACATCCGCTCGGTGGGCACGTGCAGCGTGGTCAGCGCAGGGTGGATATGGCGCGCCAGCTCGAGATCGTCGAAGCCGACGATCGAGACGTCCTGCGGCACCCGCAACCCTATCGCCTGCGCCTCGAGCAGGGCGCCGAAGGCGAGCACGTCGTTGCCGCAGACGATCGCCGTAGGTGCCGGCCGCGCGCGCATCAGCGTGCGCAGACCCTCACGCGCCTCGGCCAGGTCGTAGCGGCGCTCGACGAAGTATCGCGGCGCCAGTTCCAGGCCGGCCTGCTTCAGCGCACCGCGCACGCCGACCGCGCGCGCGGCGGCGCGGTCGTTCCCGCGCGTGACGCCGGCGAGCATCGCGATGCGACGGTGCCCCAGGTCGAGCAGGTAGCGCACCGCCTGGGCGATGGCGCGCGCGTTGTCGAAGCCCACGCAGACGGCGTCCGGCGGGCCCGGCCAGATCATCGCGTGCACCGTCGGCAGCTCGCGCTGACGCAGGAACTGCAGCAGCTCGGGCCGCTGGCCCACGCCGCACAGCGCCAGCCCTTCGACCCCGCGCGCGACCAGGTTCGTCGCCTGGCGCATCTCGGTCTGGCTGTCGTAGCCGCTGGTCGCGATCAGCAGCTGCATGCCCGCCTCGGCCAGCCTGCGCTGCAGCGCGTCGATGGCCTGCGCGAAGATGGCATTGTCGATCGTCGGGAAGATGGCGCCGACGGTTCCGCTGCGCTGCAGCTTGAGAGCGCGCGCCCCCGCGTGCGGCACGTAGCCGAGCCGGGCGACGGCGTCGGTGACGCGCTGGCGCAGTGCCTCGCGCACCGCGTCGGGGTTGTTCAGCGCGCGCGAGACCGTGGCCGTGGACACGCCCGCGGCGCGCGCCACGTCTTCGATGTTCGGCAACCCCGGGTCCTTGGATGGCATGGCAGTGAATGTAATCGCTTGCCGAGGCGCCGGAATTCGATCCGGATCGGTCTTGTGCAGGGAAAGTACCGACATCACAGCGGTTGACGGTCGATATCCGGAGGTCGATGATCGGTCTGTATGAAATCGATTACATCGAATTCGACAGCGCTTGCCGCGGCACCGTCCGCGGCCCCGGGTCGACCCTTCGCCGGGCGAGGCGCGCTGCTGGCGCTGGGTCGGGGCTTGATCGTGCTGCTGCTCGTCGGGGCCGTCTGGCAGCTGCTGACCGCGGTCTATGGCGTGATCTCGCCGGCACGCTTCCCGACGCCGCTGGAGGTGAGCCAGGCGCTGCGCCAGATCACGTTCGATGGCTACGCCAACGCGCGCCTGCTCGAGCACGTGGTGCGCAGCGTGAGCCTGGTCACCGCCGGCTTCGTCGTCTCCTCGTTCCTGGGCGTCGCGCTCGGCCTGGCCATGGGAGCCAGTCGCACGGTCGAGGCGCTGGTCAATCCGGTCTTCCTGCTGCTGCGGCCGATTCCGCCGCTGGCCTGGATCCCGCTGGCCATCGTCTGGCTCGGTCTGGGCAACTCGGCCAAGATCATGGTCATCTTCTTCGCCGCCTTCGTGCCCTCGGTCATCAACAGCCAGGCCGGCGTGCGCCAGATCGACACGCCGGTCTTCGAGGCGGCGGCGATGCTCGGCGTGGGCCGCGTTCGTTACTGGCGGGAGATCCTGATCCCGGGCGCCTTACCCAGCATCTTCACCGGGTTGCGCCTGTCGCTGCAGGCGTCGTGGACGACGCTGGTGGCGGCAGAACTCGTCGGCGCCGTCGCCGGCCTGGGCCAGATCCTGAACCAGGCGGCGCAGGACATCTACCCGGCCATGATCGTCGTCGGCATGGCGAGCGTGGCCGTGTGCGGCTGGCTGATGACGCTGGGCCTGGGCTGGCTCGAGCGCCGTGCCATGCCCTGGCGCGTGCAGTGATGCTCCAGCCACCCTTGCCCCGGGCACGGCAGGCCCTGCTCAGCGGGGTCGGAGGCGCCGCGTTCCTCGCGCTGTGGTCGGTCGCCGCGTTGTCGGGCCTGACCTCGCGCGACTTCCTGCCCGCGCCGTGGGACGTGGCGGAGCGCTTCGTCCACCTGCTGTTCACGCCCTTCGCAGGCTACACGCTGCCCGAACACCTGCTGTCCAGCCTCGGGCGCTTCGGCATGGGCTTCGGCCTCGCCGTCGCGGTGGGCATACCGCTGGGTTTGTTGATGGCGCGATTCCGCTGGCTCGACCGCGTGGTCTCGCCGGTGTTCGACGCGGTGCGCTTCGTCGCGCCGATCGCCTGGGTGCCGTTCGCCGCGCTGTGGTTCGGCACCGGCATCGGCGGGCCGGTGCTCATCATCTTCACCGGCGCCTTCCCGCCGGTGCTGATCAACACCTACCGCGGTGCGCTGCATGTCGAGCGCAAATACATCGAGGCCGCCCAGATGCTCGGGGTCAGCCACTGGCGCGCGATGACGCAGGTGCTGCTGCCGGCCGCGGTGCCGTCGATCGTCGCCGGGCTGCGCGTCTCGGCCGGCCTGGGTTGGCAGTCGCTGGTCGGCGCCGAACTCATCGTGGCCTCGAGCGGCGTCGGCTACCTGATGGTGAAGGGGCAGGCCTCGGTGTCGACCGCGACCGTGATGAGCGGCATGGTCGCGATCGGCGCCGTCGGCGTCGTCATCGACGCTGCCCTGCGCCAGCTCCAGCAGCGCATCGAGCGCCGACGCGGTATCTGACAGCCCTCCCGAGGAACACCGACATGGCCAGCATCCGCTTCGACAACGTGCAGCGCGTCTTCCGCCAGAACGGGCAGGAGTTCGTCGCGCTCAAGGACGTCACGATCGAGGTCCGCGACCGCGAGTTCGTCGCCATCGTCGGCCCGTCCGGCTGTGGCAAGACGACCTGCCTGCGCATGGCCGCCGGGCTCGAGCACCCGAGCGCGGGCACCGTCAGCGTCGACCGGGAGGTGGTTCGCCGGCCCGGCCCGGACCGCGCGGTCGTGTTCCAGGCCTTCGCACTGTTTCCGTGGAAGACGGTCTGGGACAACGTCGAATTCGGCCTGATCTCGCTCGGCGTCGACGCGGGCGAGCGGCGGCGCCGGATAGAGCACTACATGGGGCTGATGGGGCTGACCGGTTACGAGCGCGCGTTCCCGCATCAGCTCTCGGGCGGCATGCAGCAGCGCGTGGCGATCGCGCGCGCCTACGTGCTCGACCCGAAGGTGCTGCTGATGGACGAACCCTTCGGCGCGCTGGATGCCCAGACCCGCGTCGTGATGCAGGAGGAGCTCGTCCGCCTGGCACGTCAGAACCCGCGCACGGTGCTGTTCATCACCCACGCGGTCGAGGAGGCGGTCTACCTCGCCGACCGCATCGTCGTCATGACCGGCCGCCCCGGAACGGTCGGCGAGGTCATCGACGTCAAGACCGTGCGCGAGGCCGAACAGTGGGACCGGCACAACCGGATCGAGGACGTCATGGACCAACCCTCGTTCGTCCACCTGCGCTCGCATGTGTGGAAGCTGCTGCGCGACGCCGGCGGCGGCACCTTGCACTGAACCGTCAACCCAGAAGGAGACCGACCCCATGACCCGCATCCTCCATCGCATCGCCCGCCTGAGCCTGTTTGCCACCGCCGCCGCGGCTGCCGCCGGCAGCGCGGCGCAGCCCGCACTCACCGAGATCAAGATCAGCTACCAGCCGGCGCTCTACTGGGCGCTGCCGTTCTACGTCGCGAGCGAGAAGAACTGGTGGGCGGAGGTGGGCCTCAAGCCGGTGTTCAGCACCTTCCCCGCCGGCGTGCCGCAGATCGCCGCCTCGGCCTCGAAGTCCTGGGACGTCGGCGGCACCGGCTCGGTGCCCGCCGTGCTGGGCTACGTGCGCTTCGGCATCAAGACGATCGGCCTGACCAACGACGAGTCGGCGGGCAACGCCTTGCTGGCGAGCAAGGACATCGCCGACAAGGTCGCGGCCGACCCGATGCTGATGAAGGGCCGCACGATCCTGCTCACGTCGAATTCCACCGGTGACTATGCGGTCCAGTCATGCCTGAAGAAGTACGGCCTGACCAAGGCCGACGTCACGATCAAGAACATGGGTCAGGCCGAGATCATCTCGGCCGTCTCGTCGGGCAACGCGCAGCTCGCCGGTCTCTGGGCTCCCAACATCTA
>MEGM01000046.1 GCA_001725505.1 Rubrivivax sp. SCN 70-15
CGGCGAGCGCGTAGGTCGCGGCGCTCAGCGTGCCGCTGCCGCCCAGCGTGCCGCTCAGCGCCAGGCTGCCGACCGTGTCGTCGCCGCCCAGCGCGAGCGTCGCGCCGCTCGCCACCGACACCGCTGCGGTGTCCGCGAGCAGGTTGGGCCCAGCGAGCGTGAGCACGCCGCCGTTCACGCCGATGCTGGACGCCATCGCGCCGCCGGCCAGCGTGCTGTTGCCGGTGCTCGTCAGCGTGCCCGCGCCCAGGTTCGCGTTCGCGCTGCCACCGGCGAGCGCGTAGGTCGCGGCGCTCAGCGTGCCGCTGCCGCCCAGCGTGCCGCTCAGCGCCAGGCTGCCGACCGTGTCGTCGCCGCCCAGCGCGAGCGTCGCGCCGGTGGCGACGCCAACGGCGGCAGTGTCGGCGAGGCGGTTCGCAGCGCCGAGTGCGAGCGTGCCGGCGTTGACGTCGACCGCCGTGGCGGCCGAGGTGCCGCCGAGCGTGCTGGTGCCACCGGCATTGGTCAGCGTGCCGGCGCCGAGGTTGGCGCCAATGGCGGTGCTGCCGCCATCGAGCGTGTAGCTGCCCGCGGTGAGCGTGCCGCTGCCGGCGAGCGCGCCGGACAGCGCCAGGCTGTTCACGGTGTCGTCGCCGCCGAGCACCAGCGTCGCGCCACTGGCGACGGAGACCGCGGCGGTGTCGGCGATCCGGTTCGCCGCGCCGAGCGTCAACGTGCCGCCGGTCACGCCGATGTCGGCGCCGGCGGTGCCGCCGAGCGTGCTGGCACCGGTGCTGGTCAGGCTGCCGGTGCCGAGGTTGGCGCCGGCAGCGGTGCTGCCGCCGTTGAGCGTGTAGCTCGCGGCGCTGAGCGTGCCGCTGCCGCCGAGCGTGCCCGCGAGCGACAGGCTGCCGACGGCGTCGTCGCCGTTCAGCGTCAGCGTGGCGCCGCTGGCGACGCTCACCGCCGTCGCGTTGGCGAGCCGGTTCGCGCCGTTCAGCGCGAGCGTGCCTGCGTTCACCGTCGTGGCGCCGGTGTAGGTGTTCGCGCCGCTCAGCGTGACGGTCGATGCACCCGTCTTCACGAGCCCGGCGCTGCCGCCGAGGATGGCGCCGACGCTGCCGCTCTGGGCATCGACGTCGGCCGCACTGGACAGCACGCCGGTGCTGCCGGTGATGCTGCCGCCCTGCAGCGACAGCGAGCTCACGCTGTCGCTGTGCGCGCCGATGTCCAGCGTGCCGCCTGCGGCGACGATCACCGCGCCGGGCAGCACGTTGTCGGCGCCCAGCGCCAGCGTGCCGGCATTCACGGTGGTGGCGCCGGTGTAGGTGTTGGCGCCGGCCAGCGTCACGCTGCCGGCGGTGGACTTGGTGACGCCGACCGCGCCACCGAGCCGGGCGCTGGCGCTGCCGCTCTGCAGGTCGAAATCTGTGCTGCTGCTGAGCACGCCGGTGCTGCCCGTGACGCCGCCACCCTGTAGCGACAGCGAGCTCACGCTGTCGTTGTGCGCGCCGATGTCCAGCGTGCCGCCGGCGGCGACGATCACCGCGCCGGGCAGCACGTTGTCGGCGCCCAGGGCCAGCGTTCCGGCGCTGACGGTGGTCGCGCCGGTGTAGGTGTTGGCGCCGGAGAGGGTGGCGGTGCCGGTGCCGGTCTTGGTCAGGCCGACCGCGCCGCCGAGCGCGGCGCTCGCGGTGCCGGCCTGGAGGTCGTAGGCACTGGTGCTGACGAGCGTGCCGTTGGCGATCGTGCCACCGGTCTGCTGCACGCTGGCGACCGTCTCGGTGAAACCGCCGAGGTTGAAGGTACCGCCGCTGACGACGAGTGCGCCGGTGTCGGCCAGGCGTTCGCTTGCCCCGAGCGCGAGCGTGCCGGCGCTGACGGTGGTCGGGCCGGTGTAGGTGTTGGCGCCGCCCAGGGTGGCGCTGCCGCTGCCGGTCTTGGTCAGGCCGACCGTGCCGGCGAGGACGACGTTGGCGCTGCCGCCTTGCAGGTCGTAGTCGGTGGCGCTGGTCAGCACGCCGCTGCCGGTGATGCTGCCCGACTGCAGCGAGACCGAGCCCAGCGTCTGGCTGGTCGCGCCCATGTTCAGCGTGCCGCCATTGACGACGAGGGCGTTGCCCGTGGCGAAGATATTGGTCGCGCCGAGCACCAGCGTGCCCGCGCTGACGGTGGTGGTGCCGGTGTACGTGTAGGCGCCGGGCGTTGCCAGCGTGACGGTGCCGCTGCCGGTCTTGACGATGCCCACGCCGGCATTCAGGGGAGACTCGCTGATTCCGCCCGTCAGCGTCAGGCCGGAGCCGGTGCTGTCCAGCGTCGTGGGGCTGCTGCCGTAGATCGTGAGCAGGCCCGACAAGGTGCCGCTGCTGTTGCTGTTGGTGATCGTTCCGCCGCCGCTGAGGAGGGCCTTCGAGTAAGTGGCGCCGTTCTTGATGTCGAACGTGCCCGAGCCGATGTCGAGCGGGCCGTTGCCGGTGTTCCCCGAGAGCTTCGCCCCCTTGCTGATCTTGGTCGAGCCGGTGTACGTGTTGGCCCCGTTGAGGACCACGGTGCCGCCGGTGATCGCGATGCTGGCGGCGTTCGCGCCGTTGTCCTGGATGAGGCTGTTCACCGTCAGCGTGTCGGCGAGCTTGTCGCTGGACAGGTTCAGCGTGGCGGCGCCGGACTGCGGCATGACCGTGTTCGTGCCCAGGGTGCCGAGCGTGCCGTTGCCGGTGCTGCTGGTGACGTTGGCCCCGCTGCTGAAGGTGAGGTTGTTGGTGAGGACGGCGCCGTTGGCGATGTCCAGCGTGTTGCCGCCCAGCGCGACGCTGCCGGTGCCCGCGTTGGCCGACGCGCCCGAGACCTGCAGCATGCCGGCGTTGACCGTGATCGCGCCCGAATAGCTGCCATTGGCGCCGGTGAGCGAGGTAGTGCCCGAACCGGACAGCGTGAGCGCGCCGCTGCCCGAGAGCGCGCCGGCGATCGTCAGCGTGCCGCTGCGGTTCACGACGAGCTGGCCCGGACTGGCGATCGCGACGCTGCCGCCGCCCAGCGTGCCGCTGCTGCTGCCGCTGCCGACCTGGAGCACGCCGTTGGTGATGCTCGTCGCGCCGTAGCTGTTGGCGCCGGAGAGGGTGAGGGTGTCGGCGCCGGTCTTGGTGAGGCTGCCGGAGTTGGCGATGACGCTGGAGACGGCGATGTCGGCGCTGCCGCCCAGGGTGAGATTGCCCGTGCCGCCGATGCCGCCGGTGGCGACGGTGAGGGTGCCGCTGCCGACGTTGGCGAGGCTGCCGCCGCCGGCGCCGATGGACAGGCCGCGGGTGAAGGTGGCCGCGGCGCCGGTGTAGGACAGCGTGCCCTGGTTCGTGCCGTCGCCGAGCACGACGGCGGAGATGGCGTTGCCCAGGTTGCTGGCGCCGCCGGAGACGACGGCGCTGGCGACGCTGAGCGTGCCGTTGCCGACGGTGGTGGTGCCGGTGTAGGTGTTGGCGCCGGAGAGGGTGACCGTGCCGCTGCTGCTCTTGGTGAGCCCGTGGGTGCCGCCAAGGATTGCCGAGATGCTGCCGCTTTGCGCGTCGACGTCGACGCTGCTGGTCATCACGCCGGTCGTGCCGCTGACGCTGCCCCCCTGCAGCGAGAGCGAGGCGACGGTGTCGCTGTGCGTGCCGATGTCCAGCGTGCCGCCGCTGACGACGACGGCGCCGGACAGCGTGTTGTCTGCTGTTGTCTGCACCCAGCGTGAGCGTGCCGGCACCGACGGTGGTGGTGCCGGTGTAGGTATTGGCGCCACTGAGAGTGACCGTGCCGGCGGTGGTCTTGGTCAGCCCGTGCGTGCCGCCAAGAATGGCCGAGACGCTGCCGCTCCGGGCGTCGACATCGGCACTGCTGCTGAGCACGCCGCTCGTGCCGCTGACGCCGCCCCCCTGCAGCGAGAGCGAGGCGACGGTGTCGCTGTGCGTGCCGATGTCCAGCGTGCCGCCGCTGACGACGACGGCGCCGGACAGCGTGTTGTCTGCGCGCGAGCGTACCGGCGCTCACCGTGGTGGTGCCGGTGTAGGTGTTTGCGCCGGAGAGGGTGACGGTGCCGGCGGTGCTCTTGGTCAGCCCGACGGCCCCGCCCAGGATCGCGCTGACGTTGCCGCTCTGGGCGTCGATCGTGGCCTGGCTGGTCAGCACGCCGGTGCTGCCGGTGATGCTGCCGCCTTGAAGCGAGAGCGAGGCGACAGTGTCGCTGTGGGTGCCGATGTCCAGCGTGCCGCCGTTGACCACCATGGCGCCGGGAAGTGCGCCGTCGGCCCCCAGCGTCAGCGTGCCTGCACCGACGCTGGTCCCGCCGCTGTAGGTGTTGGCGCCGGAGAGCGTCCAGCCGCCGCTGCCGGACTTTGCGAGCGAGGTCTTGTCGGTGGCGCTGTTGTCGACGACCGCGCCGGCGAGCTCGCCGGTGCCGGCTGTCGAGCCCTGCAGCGTCAGCGTCTTGCTGCCGGCGCCGGTGGTGGTGAGCGCGCTGCTGAACTTGAGCGCGCCGGTGCCGGATTGATCGATCGTGCCGCCACCGGTGGTGCCGGCCAGGTTGATCACGCGGTCGGTGGTCTCGCCGGTGCCGGTGTAAAGCAGGGTGCCGGCGGTGGTGCCGCTGCCCAGATCGATCGTGCCCGCGGCCAGCGTCGTGGGCGCGCCCAGGTTGCTGTTGGCCGCGCCACCGGAGACGCTGTTGATCGAGGCCACGCTCAAGGTGCCGGCCTGGATGCTGGTCTTGCCGGTGTAGGTGTTGGCGCCAGAGAGGGTGAGCGTGCCGGTACCGGCCTTGGTGAGGCTGCCGCTGCCGCTGATGACCGACCCGATCGTGGATGCGCCGCTCACCGCAATCTGCGGCGCGCCGGAGAGCACGAGACCGTTGGTCAGCGACAGCGTCGTGCTGCTGAGGTTGGCGCTGAGCGTCGTGCCGCTGGTCGTGCCGGCGCGGATCGTCAGCGCCCCGCCGAGCGAGATGTTGGCACCGATCGAGACGGCGCCTGCGCTGGCACTGTAGGTGGGTGACGAGACCGACGCACCGTCCCAGCCCGACAGCAGCGCGAGCCCACCGGAACCGCTGTTCGTGATGGCAGCGCCGGCATTGACGGTGACGCTGCCGTTGGCCAGCAGGCTCAGCTGGTTGTTGCTGCTGTAGGTGTTGCCATGGACGACAGTGATGTTGCCGGCGCCGGAACTCGTTCCCGCGTCCGAGGTGGTGATGACGACGTTCGACACGCCGAGCTGCGTCACGATCGTGTTCCACAGCAGGTTCGAGGTCTTGGTGGAACTGCCGTAGACGCGGTCTGCGGGCGCAGTGCCCGTGAAGCTGCCGCCGAGGACTTCAGTCCCCGTGTTGTCGATGTTGACGTCGGCAGGGTCGAGAAGCAGCGTTCCGGCAAGTCCGCCGGGCGCGCTCAGGTCGACGCTCTGCCGAGGCGTGAACTCGAGCAGAGCCTTTCCGGAAACCTCGGCGAAGCCACCGACTCCCGAGCGCGACCCGCCTCGCGCCGTGATCGCGCCGGCAAACTGGGTGGTCCCGTCGGACCAGACGATCACTCGGCCACCGTCACCCTCACTGCCGGCGCTGGCATCCAGCAGCGCACCGGCCATCACCGAGACGTTGTCGGCGTTGTGGAGCGACGGGTTCCTGCCCTGAAGATCGCCTCCCACCCGAATGCCGCCGCCCCCGGCACTGCCGGACGCATCGATGCTGGCGCCGCTGTCGAGCAGCACTTGCTGGCCGAGCACGGCGACGTCGCCGCCATGCTCGCCGATCTTGGTGCCGCTGGCATCCAGTGTCCCGGCCACGCGCGTGGTGCCGTTGCTGCCGCCGTCGATGACGATCCGGCCGTTGTGCTCGCCGATCGAGCGCGCCTGGACCACGCCTTCGAGGTTCAGCACCGTGTCGGCGAAGCCGGCGCGGGCCGCGGCACGGACTTCGGCGCTGCCGCCGTCGGCGTTGAGGCTGCCCAGCAGCGACAGCCGGGCCGGCAGGCTGCCGTCGTTGCGCGCGTCGAAGAAGATCAGGCCGTCGCCCTCGACGTCGACCTGGACGTTGGTCGCCGCCACCAGCCCGATGCGGCGCGCATCGATGCTGCCGGTCTGCGTGAGCTGGGGCGCGGCGAGCACGACGGTGCCGCCGGGGGCCGAGATCCGGCCCGCGCTGACGATGTCGCCCGCGCCGGCGGCGCCGCTGCCGAGCACGAGGCGGCCGGATGCGAGGTCCTGGTTCGTGATCGACAATGTGCTCGCGACGAGCCCGCCGACGTCGACCTGCGAGCCCGGGCCGAAGACGATGCCGCGCGGGTTGATGAGCCAGACGCTGCCGTTGGACTGCAGGCTGCCGTAGATCTGCGAGGGGTCGCTGCCGAGCACGCGGTTGAGCAGCACCGAGCTGCTGCCGGGCTGCTGGACGACGACGCGCTCGTTCGCGCCGATCGAGAAGCTGGTCCAGTCGATCCCCGCGCGCTGCGTGCCTTGCTGGATGGTCAGCTGGCCGGGTGCGGTCTGGTTCACCGTGGTCTGGCCGAAGGTCGGCACGGCGCCTTGCGGCAGCGCGAGCGCGGCCTGCGCGCCGCCGAGCAGGCAGGCGGCGAGGCTGATCGGGTGCAGCGTGAAGCGCTGGCGCTGAAGCGGCATTCTCGACATGGGAGTCATCCTCGATCGCCGACGGGCCGATGCTCAGTTGAAGAACTTCGTTGCCAGCAGGTACAGGCGAGGGTCGCGCACCTGGGTATCGCTGCGCGGCGTGCCGGCAATCGGCTTGGACAGGCTGACACGCAGCGCGTACTGGTTCGGTCGCACCCAGGCCAGCCCGATGCCGGTACCGGTGAAGACATCGGTGTTCTTCAGCGCCGTCTTCGTCGTGGCCGTTACCGGCGCCGGGTCCTTGCGGTAGCGCACGTAACCGGCGTCGACGAAGACGCTCGCGACCATCTCGCGCGCGACGCGGCCGAACCAGGCCTCGGGCGGCAGGAAGCGCAGCTCCAGGTTCATCACCGCGCCGCTGTCGCCGGTGCCCTCGCCGGTGGCATAGGCACGCACGCCGTCCGGGCCGCCGAGCCGGAACTGTTCGGTGGTGTCCAGGTTCTTCATCGCGTACTGGCCGTTCAGCGCCACGTAGGCGAGCAGCTTGCCAGTGACGACGTCCTGCAGCCGTGAATAGCCGAACGTGAGCTTGGTGAAGCTGGGCGCGTCGTCCAGGCCGCCGGGGCGGCCATCGGGGTACTTGACGTTGCCGCTGACGAGGTTGAGCTCGTAGGTGTTGACGCCGCCGCCGAGCACGCTGTCGCGGAAGTCGCCGGTCGTGCCCAGGCCCAGCGTGTCGACCGTCTTGCGGGTGCTCGCGCCGGCGGCCTCCTGCCGGTCCTCGTAGACCTTGTGCTCGTAGGACGCGAGCGCGAACACGTTCAGGTTGCGCGAGCGCACCACCGGGTACAGCCCGTAGCCGTTGAAGGTGAGGGCGGTGCCGTTCAGGTCGAGCGGGAAGTCGGTCTTGTCGAGCTGGTAGCGCACGCCCGACAGCGAGGCGCCGAGCTTGAAGCCGTTGCTGCCCACCGGCGTCGTGTAGCCGAGCAGGCCGAAGGCCAGCCCGCGCGTGGTCGAAGCGAGCGCGGTCGCGGTGAAGCCGTCGCCGCGATGGAACGGGCTGTTCATCTGCACCAGGCCGCCGACGTCGTAGCGGCCGAGGAAGCGCGAGCCGTTGACGTCGACGTCGGCGCGCCCGGACCAGACGCTTTCCGCGCGCGGCGTCACCACCAGCTCCGCGGTGCCCGGGGTGCGCCCGGCGCGGACCTCGAAGCGCGCGGTGATGCCGCGCAGGTCGTTGATCAGGAAGACGACGCGCTCGACATCGCGCACGCGCAGCACGCTGCCGGGACGCAGCCGGGCGAGGTAGGCCTCGACGACGTCGCGATCGACCGGCAGGCCCTTGCCCCATTCGAGCACGACGCGGTCGAGCCGGCCTTCGAGCACCGCGATGCGGATCACGCCGTCCCTGGGCGTCTGCTCGGGCAGGTAGGCGTAGCCGAGGTAGAGGTCGAGTTCGCGCTGAAGGAAGCGCGTGACCTCGTTGGCCGCGTCGGCAAGGTCCTCGAAGCTGCGCCCCTTGCCGACGTAGCGCGCGGTGAGCCTGGGCAGCGCCGCCTTCAGCGCGGCCGGCGCGTCGGCGTCGACCTCGTAGCGGGTGACGTCGACACGGATGTCCTCGTCGGGCTTGCCCAGCTGGCGCGGCGGCGCGGGGCGCACCGGTGCCGCCGTGTCGTCGCGGGGCAGCACCTGAAGCGGCGCCAGCTCGCTGGCCTTGGGCACGATCGCCGGCGTCGGCGCGGTCTGCGACCACGCGGCGCCACTGCCGAGCAGGCCCAGTGACAGCACGAGCAGCGCGGTCGCCGCGCGCAGGGCGTTTTCCATCCAGACCTCGTTGGGGGGTGTGACTTTGTGCGGCGATGCTATCGGAGCAAAGGCGCTGGCGCCATCCGGCGAAGCCCCTCGAAGCGGTGCCCGGCGGCCGCGTCCCGGGTTGCGGCCGGGGCCGGCAGAGGCAGGCAGATCGCGGGTTTCGGGGGGTTCTCAGGCGCGGGCAAGCCTGCGACACTCGCGCCGGTTCGCGGCTGCCTCGGCTGCGATTGCCGCGCCATCGGCGCCGGCCCAAGCGCGCACAGCCAGAACTTTCGATGAGCGAACTCGACGCCCTGGAACGCAAGATTGCCTCGTGGCTGCAGCCGCTGCCCGACGACGCGGCCCCGTGCGGACCCGACCTCGAGTACGACAACGAGTTCCTCGCGATCACGCAGGCGGCGGCGGGTAAACCCGAATCCCAGTTCGGTGCCGCCGAGCCGCCCGACTGGCGTGCGGTGTCCGAGCAGGCCGAGTCGCTGTTCGAGCGCACGCGCGATCTGCGCATCGCGATCCTCTGGCTGCGTGCCGGCCTGCACCTGGAGGGTTACGCGCTGCTGCCGCTGGGCCTGCGTCTGTTGGGCGGGCTGGTCGAGTCGCAGTGGGATCACGTGCACCCGCTGCCCGACCCCGACGATGGCGATCCCTATGCGCGCGTCAATGCGCTGACGCTGCTGCGCGAGCCCGAAGGGCTGATCGGCGACCTGCGCGAAGCGCGCATCGTCGACGACCGCGCGGTGGGCGAACTCACCGGCCGCGCGGTCGAGGTCGCGCTCGGCCTGTCGCCGGCGCGCGAGGGCGAAGCTGCGACGAGCAAGGAGCAGCTTTCACAGATGATGGCGGCGGCGCTGGCGAAGATGCCTTGGCTGCGCGCGACCTGTGCCGACGCGGTGGCGCAGACCAAGCAGTTGATCGCCTCGTTGAACGACAAGCTCGGCATCGGCACGGCGCCGGACCTGCGTCCGCTGTACGCGCTGGCGAACGGCGTCGCGTCGCTGCTGCCGCCGGAGGCGGCTGCCGACGAAGCCGTCGACGACGAGGGCGGCGGCGAGGTCGGCGCTGCGGGTGCGCCGGGCGGCGCGCGGCGCGGCCTGTCCGGCGCGGTGAACTCGCGCGAGGAGGCGGTGCGCGCGATCGACCTGGTCTGCGAATACCTCGAGCGCGCCGAGCCGACGAATCCCGCGCCGCTTTTCCTGCGCCGCGCGCGCCAGCTCATCAACCACAACTTCCTTCAGCTGATGAAGGTGCTGGCGCCGGATGCGCTGGCCGAAGTCGCGCGCATCGTCGGGGTCGATCCGGACGGCGTCGAGGAGCCGGGCGGCTCTTGACGAACTTGCGCGCTTCGAGGAAAACCTCGTCCTTTTCGTCCCGTCAATCCACAGGAGTCCCACATGGGCAGCAGCCAGAAATTCATCGCTCGCAACCGGGCTCCCCGGGTCCAGATCGAATACGACGTCGAGCTCTACGGTGCCGAGAAGAAGGTCCAGCTGCCCTTCGTGATGGGCGTGCTGGCCGACCTGTCGGGCAAGCCGGCCGAGCCGCTGGCGCCGGTGGCGGACCGCAAGTTCCTCGAAGTCGACGTCGACAACTTCGACGCGCGCATGAAGGCGATGAAGCCGCGAGTCGCGTTCCAGGTGCCGAATTCGCTCACCGGTGAGGGCAACCTCAGCGTCGACATCACGTTCGAGAGCATGGACGACTTCTCGCCCGATGCCGTCGCGCGCAAGGTCGATTCGCTGAACAAGCTGCTCGAGGCGCGCCAGCAGTTGCAGAACCTGGTGACCTACATGGACGGCAAGGGCGGCGCCGAAGAGCTGATCGGCAAGCTGATGTCCGACCCGGCCCTGCTGGGCTCGCTCGCGTCGACCGCCAAGCCGACCGAAGGCGGCTGAGGCAGCGCACAACCGACACCCGATCAGGAGCACAGAGAATGGCCGAAACCCAAGCCGCCAGCAGCCTGGCAAGCGTAGAGATGGAAGGCAGCGACCTGGCGTCGCTGCTGCAAAAGGAGTTCAAGCCCAAGTCCGAGGACGCGAAGAGCGCCGTCGAGCAGGCGGTGCAGACGCTGGCCCAGCAGGCGCTGGCGCAGACGCAGCTGATCGGCAGCGACGTCGTCGCTTCGATCGAGGCGATGATCGCGGCGATCGACAAGAAGCTGTCCGATCAGATCAATCTGATCATGCACCACGAGGACTTCCAGAAGCTCGAAGGTGCCTGGCGCGGCCTGCACTACATGGTGAACAACACCGAGACCGACGAGCAGCTCAAGATCCGCGTGATGAACGTCTCGAAGGCCGAACTCGGCAAGACGCTCAAGCGCTACAAGGGCACGGCCTGGGACCAGAGCCCGATCTTCAAGAAGGTTTACGCCGAGGAATTCAGCCAGTTCGGCGGCCAGCCCTTCGGTGCCATCGTCGGCGACTACCACTTCGACCAGAGCGCCCCCGACGTCGAACTGCTCGGCGAGATGGCCAAGATCGCCGCCGCGGCGCACTGCCCCTTCATCACCGGCGCGTCGCCGACGCTGATGCAGATGGAGTCGTGGCAGGAGCTGGCCAACCCGCGCGACCTGACCAAGATCTTCACGACGCCCGAGTACGCCGCCTGGCGCTCGCTGCGCGAGTCGGAAGACTCCAAGTACATCGGCCTGGCGATGCCGCGCTTCCTGTCGCGCCTGCCGTATGGCGCCAAGACCAATCCCGTCGAGGCCTTCAATTTCGAGGAAGACACCGGCTCGGCCGACCACGGCAAGTACACCTGGGCCAACGCCGCCTACGCGATGGCGACGAACATCAACCGTTCGTTCAAGGAATACGGCTGGTGCTCGCGCATCCGCGGAATCGAGTCCGGCGGCGCGGTGGCGAACCTGCCGACGCACAGTTTCCCGACCGACGACGGCGGCGTCGACATGAAGTGCCCGACCGAGATCGCGATCGAGGACAGGCGCGAGGCCGAGCTGGCGAAGAACGGCTTCATGCCGCTGGTGCACCGCAAGAACAGCGACTTCGCCGCGTTCATCGGTGCGCAGTCGCTGCACAAGCCGGCCGAGTACGACGATCCCGACGCCACCGCCAATGCCAACCTGGCGGCGCGCCTGCCCTACCTGTTCGCGACCTGCCGCTTCGCGCACTACCTGAAGTGCATCGTGCGCGACAAGATCGGCTCGTTCAAGGAGCGAGACGAAGTCCAGCGCTGGCTCTCGAGCTGGGTCATGCAGTACGTCGACGGCGACCCGGCGCATTCGTCCGAGACGACGAAGGCGCGCAAGCCGCTCGCGGCGGCCGAAGTGGTGGTCGAGGAGGATCCAGCGAACCCGGGCTATTACAGCTCCAAGTTCTTCTTGCGCCCGCATTACCAGCTCGAGGGCCTGACGGTCTCGCTGCGGCTGGTATCGAAACTGCCGTCGGCCAAGGCGGGCTGAGCGACGGCGCCCTGAAACCCATTTCTTTCGCTGGCTGCACAGCGAAGGGCGCCCGGATCAGAGCGGGTGCGGATCGCAGCAATCAACGCCCAGAGCGGGCAATCTAGGAGAGCATCATGGCTGTAGACATGTTCATGAAGATCGGTGACATCGTCGGCGAGTCCGACGACAAAAAGCACCCGAAGTCCATCGACGTCCTGGCGTGGAGCTGGGGCATGTCGAACTCCGGCACCACGCATCAGGGCGGCGGCGGCGGCGCCGGCAAGGCCAACGTGCAGGACTTGTCTTTCACGAAGTACACCGACGCGTCGTCCCACGTGCTGCTGCTCCATTGCAGCAACGGAACGCACGTGCCGAAGGCCAATCTGACGGTGCGCAAGGCCGGCGGCAAGGGCGCGCCGATCGAATACATCAAGATCGAGATGACCGAAGTGCTGATCACTTCGGTTTCCTGCGGCGGCTCGGGCGGCGAAGACCGCCTGACCGAGAACGTGACGCTCAACTTCGCCAAGGTGAAGTACGAGTACACGCCACAGAAGGCCGACGGCACGCCCGACACGACCAAGGAAATGATCTACGACATCGCGGCCAACGACAACACCTGAGTCTGTCGTCCAGTCTTGATGCCGCTTCCGGCGGTGCGGGCCCACGGGGCCTGCGCCGGCGGATGGTCTACAGTCCGTCATCGAAGTGAGCGCCATGGCCCGTTCGGACATGTTCTTCAAGGCCACCGGCCAGAGCACCGGGGTCATCACCGGCGAGTCCGTCGACAAGCAGTTTGCCGGCCAGATGGACATCGTCGACTGGAGCTGGGGCATGACCGCGCCCACCGCCGTCGGCGGCCAGCGCACCGGCCGCACGCTGATGGGCGAGCTCAAGCTCGTCAAGCGCGTGGACAAGGCGTCGACCGCGCTGATGTCGGTGATGCGCAACAACGAGATGCTGCGCGAGGCCGTGCTGTCGGTGCGCAAGGCGGGCGGCGTCGGTGCCGCGCTGCCGTACTACAAGATGACGCTGGCGCAAGGTCGCATCACGTCCTACGCGGTCCAGTCGGACGTCAACAGCGAAGGCGCGCCGATGCTGACCGAGCAGCTCTCGCTGACCTACAAGTCGGTGACGATCGACTACGTCCCGCAGGGCACCACGGGTGGCGGCGGTGGCGGCTCGAGCTTCACCGCCGAAGCCGCGCCCGAATAATTCACCCGGAGTCCCCATGTCGAACCCCGCCGCGGCCGAGCAGGCACTCAAGGACGGCGACGTCCAGCGCGCCCTGAAGCTGCTCACCGAGCAGGTGCGTTCGTTCCCGCAGGACGCCAGGCTGCGCGTCTTCCTCTTCCAGCTGCTGTGCGTGCTGGGTCAGTGGGAGCGCGCACTGAACCAGCTCAACGTCGCGCTCGAGCTCGACGCCAAGATGCTGCCGATGGTGCAGACCTACCGCGAGGCGATCGCCTGCGAGACGCTGCGCCTGCAGGTCTTCGCCGGCCAGAAGGTGCCGATGCTGTTCGGCGAGCCCGAGACCTGGATCGCCTTGCTCATCGAGGCGCTGCTGCGCGAAGGGCGCGGCGAGCCCGATGCGGCGCGCCAGCTGCGCGAGCAGGCGCTGGAGCAGGCGCCGGCGACGGCCGGCAACGTCGACGGCCAGGCCTTCACCTGGATCGCCGATGCCGACACCCGGCTCGGCCCGACGATCGAGGCGGTGATCAACGGTCGCTACTACTGGCTGCCGTGGAACCGCCTCGCGAAGGTCGACATCGACCCGCCCGAGGACCTGCGCGACCGCGTCTGGATGCCGGCCCACTTCGAGTTCACGAACGGCGGCGACGTGGTCGGGCTGATCCCGACGCGCTACCCGGACACCGACCTCGCCGCCGGCGACCTGCTCGCGCTGTCGCGCAGCACCGACTGGCGCGAGACGGCGCCGGGCGTCTTCGTCGGGCTCGGGCAGCGGCTGATCGCCACCGACACCGCCGAGTTCGCGCTGATGGACATGCGCTCGGTGGTGCTCGAGCCGGCCGGCTGAGCCGGCCGCCCGCCGCATGGCCAACCTGCGCGCCCAGGACCGGCTGCAGCCGGCGCTGCTCGACCGTCTGACCGACGACGAGCCGGCGTCCAGGGTCGAGAGCAGCGAGTCGCGCGTCATCAACCGCAACCGTCTGCGCGAGCTGGTGCTGCGCGATCTGGCCTGGCTGTTCAATGCCACCGCACCGGGCAGCGCGATCGACTGGTCGTCCGCCCCGCACGCGCGCGCGTCGGTGCTGAACTACGGCCTGCCCGCGCTGTCCGGCCAGACCGCCTCGACGATCGACCCGCTGGTGCTGCAGGCCAGGGTGAAGCAGGCGATCCTGGACCACGAGCCGCGTATCCTGCCCCAGACGCTGCTCGTCGAGGTCATCGTCTCCGAGACGCAGCTCGACCATCACAACCAGATCGGCTTTCGCATCACCGGCCAGCTCTGGGCCCAGCCGGTGCCGCTGGAACTGCTGCTGCACACCGACATCGACCTCGAGACCGGCCGCGTCTCGGTGCGCGAGTTCGACCACTGAGCCCCGGTCACGATGGACCCGCGCCTGCTCCGCTACTACAACGAGGAACTGCGCCATCTGCGCGAGATGGGTGCCGAGTTCGCGAAGGCGTTCCCGAAGATCGCGGCCCGGCTCGGCATGGAAGGGCTCGAGGTCACCGACCCGTACGTCGAGCGGCTGATGGAAGGCTTTGCCTTTCTCGCCGGACGCATCCAGCTCAAGCTCGACGCCGAATTCCCGCGCTTCACGCAGCGGCTGCTCGAGATCGTCTACCCGCAGTTCCTCGCGCCGACCCCGGCGATGCTGATCGCGCAGGTGAACCCCGACCTCGGCGACCCCAGCCTGGCCACCGGTCTGACGCTGACGCGTGGCAGCGTGATGCTCGGTCAGCCCGGCAAGTCCGGCGCGACGACCTGCGAGTTCCGCACCGCGCACGAGCTGAGGCTGTGGCCGCTGGAGCTGACCCAGGTCGAGTACTTCACCCATGCCGCCGACCTGCCGCTGGCGGCGGTGCCGGCGTGGCGCAAGTACCGCTCGGGGCTGAGGCTGCGGCTGCGCTGCACCGCGGGGCTGAGTTTCGCGCAGATCGCGCTCGACGACCTGCGCCTGCACTGCACCGGCATCGACGACGTTGCCTACCGGCTGCACGAACTCGTCTGCGGCCACACGCTGGGCGTGCTCGTGCTGCCCGCGCGGCGCCCGGCGGCCTGGCACGAGGCGATCGACGGCGACTGCATCGACGCGATCGGCTTCGACGACGAGCAGGCGCTGCTGCCGCAGACGCTGCACGGTTTCGAGGGCTACCGGGTGCTGCAGGAGTATTTCGCCTTCCCGCAGCGCTTCCTGTTCTTCGACCTCGGCGGGATCGGCGCCGCGCTGCGCGCGCACGAGGGCGACGAGGTCGACATCGTGCTGCTGTTCTCGCGCGTCGACAACGCGCTGCTGCAGGCGGTCGACGCCGGCAGCCTGGCACTGAACTGCGTGCCGGCGATCAACCTCTTCGAGCGCCGCTGCGACCGCATCCACGTCAAGCCCGACAGCGCCGACTTCCACGTCGTGCCCGACCGCACCCGGCCGATGGACTACGAGGTGCATTCGATCACCGAGGTGCTCGGCTATGGCAGCGGCGTGAACAGCGAGTGGCGCTTCCTGCCCTTCTACAACGACTTCCACACCGAGGACCGGTCGCACAACGCCTATTACTCGGTGCAGCGCGAGCCGCGCCTGCTGTCGCAGGTGCAGCAGCGCGAGGGCCCGCGCAGCTCGTACATCGGCACCGAGGTCTATCTGTCGGTGGTCGACGCGCACGAGGCGCCGTTCCCGGCCGACCTGCGCCAGCTCGGCGTGCGCGCGCTGTGCACCAACCGCGACCTGCCGGTGCTGATGCCCACCGGCGGCGCGAATGGCGACCTGACGCTGGCGCAGACCGCGCCGGTGAAAAGCATAGCCATCGTCAAGGGCCCGTCACGTCCGCTGTCGGCGATGCGCGAGGGCAACGTTGCCTGGAAGCTGATCAACCAGCTGTCGCTGAACCACCTGTCGCTCACCGACACCGACGCCGAGCACGGCGCCGCCGCGCTGCGCGAGATCCTGCGCCTGTACGCGTCCACCGGCGATGCCGGGGCGCAGCGCCAGATCGACGGCCTGCGCTCGGTGCAGCTGCAGTCGGTGGTGCGCCGGCTGCCGATGCCCGGGCCGATCACCTTCGGCCGCGGTGTCGAGGTCCGGATCGAGGTCGACGACCTGTCGTTCGAAGGCGCGAGCGCCTTCCTGCTCGGCTGCGTGCTCGAGCGTTTCGTCGCGCGCCACGTGTCGATCAACGGCTTCACGCAGATGCGGCTGCACTCGCCCGCGCGCGGCGACATCCTGCTCGGGAGGCCGCGGTGCGGGACACGTCCGATCCTGTGACGCCGCGGGCGGACCCGGTGCCGGCGATCGCGGCCGAGCCACACCGTTTCGACTTCTTCCATGCGCTGCGGCTGATCGAGGCCGCACATCCCGACAAGCCGCGTCTGGGCCAGGCGCGGCGGCCGGTCGACGAGCCGGTGCGGCTCGGTCAGTCGGACGAGCTGTCGTTCGCCGCGTCGAGCATCTTCCGTGTCGACCCGGCCGACCGCAGCGGCCGGCCGCGCATCGAGGTCCGCTTCTTCGGGCTGTTCGGTCCGAACGGGCCGCTGCCGCTGCACATGACGGCCTACGCGCGCGAGCGCCGGCTGCACCGGGGCGACGAGACCTTCGGCCGCTTTGCCGACCTGTTCCACCACCGGCTGCTGCTGCTCTTCTACCGCGCCTGGTCGCAGGCGCAGCCGACGGTGAGCCTGGACCGCCCGGCCGAGGACCGCTTCGCCGATTACGTGGGCTCGTTTGCCGGTGTCGGTGGGCGCGAATGGCGCGACCGCGACGCCGCACCCGACCACGCGCGACTCGCCTTCGCCGGCCTGCTGTCGCGCCAGGTGCGCAACGCCGACGGCCTGGCGCACCTGCTGTCGGGCTTCCTGGGCATGCAGGCCAGGGTGGAACAGTTCGTCGGCCACTGGATGCCGCTGCCCGAGGCCGAGCGCACGCGCATCGGCCGGCGCGGCGCGTCGCGGCGGATGTCGACCGCGCAGCTCGGCGCGAGCGCGGTGCTCGGCCGCGCGGTGTTCGACCGCCAGCACCATTTCCGCATCCATCTCGGGCCGCTCGCGCTGCCGGCGTTCGAGTCGCTGCTGCCGGTGGGCAGCGCGCTGCCGGCGGTGCAGGCGCTGGTGCGCCAGTACGTGGGCTTCGAATTCGGCTGGGACCTGCGCCTCGACCTGGACAAGTCCCAGGTGCCGGCCTGCCGCCCGGGGCACTACGGTCGCCTGGGCTGGACCACCTGGCTCGGCCGGCCGCGCGGCGACCGGCCCGCCGCGCTGAATCTCGCACCGAAACCTTCCCGGCACTGAAAGGAACAAGACCATGGCGGAAATCAACCGCGTCACGCTGTTCGGCAAGCTCAACCCGCCCACCTACAAGGCGGTCGAGGGCGCCACGGTGTTCTGCAAGCTGCGCGGCAATCCGTACGTCGAGCTCGAGCATTTCCTCGCCCAGCTGCTGCAGGCCGCCGACAGCGACTGGCACCGCGTCATCAAGCACACGCAGCTCGACATGTCGGCGCTGGCCAAGGACCTGACCACCGCGCTCGACCGGCTGCCGCGCGGCGCCACCAGCATCAGCGGCATCGCCGAGAACATCGCCGACGCGATCGAGCGCGGCTGGGTCTACGGCACGCTGCTCTACGGCGACAACGTCGTGCGCAGCGGCTACATGCTGGTCGGCATGCTGAAGACGAAGCGGCTGCGCGACGCGCTGGTCGCGATCAGCCGCCAGTTCGAGAAGCTCAAGGTCGACGACCTATCGGACGCGCTGCCGAAGATCATCGCCGGCTCGCCCGAGGACGGGCAGGGCGCGAGCGACGGCTCGTCGGGCGCGGCCGGCGGCGCCGCGCCCGGCGAAGCCAGTGGCGCCATCGCGCCGGCGGCGATGGGCAAGCAGGAGGCGCTGAAGAAGTTCACCGTCGACCTCACCGAGCAGGCGCGCAGCGGCAAGATGGACCCGATCGTCGGCCGCGACGACGAGATCCGCCAGGTCGTCGACATCCTGATGCGCCGGCGCCAGAACAACCCGATCCTCGTCGGCGAGGCCGGCGTCGGCAAGACCGCGGTCGTCGAGGGCTTCGCGCAGCGCATCGCGCGCGGCGACGTGCCGCCGAGCCTGAAGGACGTGGAACTGCGCGCGCTCGACGTCGGCCTGCTGCAGGCCGGCGCGAGCATGAAGGGCGAGTTCGAGCAGCGCCTGCGCAGCGTCATCGACGAGGTGCAGGGCAGCCCGAAGCCGATCATCCTGTTCATCGACGAGACGCACACGCTGGTGGGCGCCGGCGGCGCCGCCGGCACCGGCGACGCGGCCAACCTGCTCAAGCCCGCGCTCGCGCGCGGCACGCTGCGCACCATCGGCGCGACGACCTTCGCCGAATACAAGAAGCACATCGAGAAGGACCCGGCGCTCACAAGGCGCTTCCAGACCGTACAGGTCGACGAGCCCGACGAGCCCAAGGCCATCCTGATGATGCGCGGCGTGGCCAGCACGATGGAAAAGCACCACCAGGTGCAGATCCTGGACGAGGCGCTGGAAGCGGCGGTCAAGCTGAGCCACCGCTACATCCCGGCGCGCCAGTTGCCCGACAAGAGCGTGAGCCTGCTCGACACCGCCTGCGCGCGCGTCGCGGTGAGCCTGCACGCGACGCCGGCCGAGGTGGACGACAGCAGGAAGCGCATCGAGGCGCTCGAGACCGAGCTCGGCATCATCGGCCGCGAGAAGGCGATCGGCGTCGACATCGGCAAACGCGAGGCCGAGGCCAACGAACTGCTGACCGCCGAGCGCGAGCGGCTCGCGGCGCTGGAGACGCGCTGGGGCGAGGAGCGCAAGCTCGTCGACGAGCTGCTCGCGCTGCGTGCCAAGCTGCGCGACGGCATCCAGCCGGTGGAAGGCACCGGCAGCAAGCTCGAGGCCGAGGCCGCGGCCGAAGCGGCCGCCGAGGGTCTGAC
>MEGM01000047.1 GCA_001725505.1 Rubrivivax sp. SCN 70-15
ACGCGCCCCGGAGAGGTGGCAGAGTGGTCGAATGTACCTGACTCGAAATCAGGCGTGAGCGCAAGTTCACCGTGGGTTCGAATCCCACCCTCTCCGCCAATTACCGTCCAGTCGCTTTAGGCGCTTGAATTTACTGGAAGTCTTGTAAATGAACGGACGGCATCAACGCGTCAGCTACTTCGGCATATCGCCCGGATTCAGCCAGCCGACGTAAAAACAACATTCCCGATATTGCCAAACGCGCAAACCTGTGTAGGTGACGCACGCGAGAACTCGATACCGATTCGAATACCCGCGTCGTGCTGGCCCGCTCTCGGCAGTTGACTATGCCGGCAAGATGGACGAGTCAGACCTCGCTCACGGCTGTCATGTGCGATACCCCGTTCTGGTCCACGCTGTCGATGCGTACGGTGTAGCCCCACAGGCGGGCGACGTGGCGCAGCATCTCCGGTGTCGACTCGCCCAGAGGGCGGCGGTCGTGCATGTAGTGACGCAGACTGAGTGAGCGGTCGCCGAAAACGTCGACTTCGTAGACCTGGATGTTCGGCTCGCGATTGCCGAGGTTGTATTGCTCGGCGAGCTGCTGGCGAACGGCGCGGTAGCCGGCGTCGTCGTGGATCGCGGTGACCTCCAGCTTCTCCTCGGTATCGTCGTCGACCATGGTAAACAGCTTGAAATCGCGGATCAGCTTGGGCGAGAGGTACTGCGCGATGAAGCTCTCGTCCTTGAAGTTGCGCATGGCGAAATCCAGCGACTTCACCCAGTCGCTGCCGGCCAGTTCGGGGAACCAGCGGCGATCCTCCTCGGTGGGGTGCTCGCAGATACGGCGCAGATCGGTGAACATGGCGAAGCCCAGCGCATAGGGATTGATGCCGTTGTAGTGGCGGCTGTTGTAGGGCGGCTGGTAGACCACGTTGGTGTGGCTTTGCAGGAACTCCATCATGAAACCGTCGGTGAGCTTGCCTTCCTCGTACAGGTGGTTGAGCAGCGTGTAGTGCCAGAAGGTGGCCCAGCCCTCGTTCATGACCTGGGTCTGGCGCTGCGGGTAGAAATATTGCGCGATCTTCCTAACGATGCGGACGATCTCGCGCTGCCAGGGCTCGAGCCGCGGCGCGTTCTTTTCGATGAAATACAGCAGGTTCTCCTGCGGTTCGCTGGGGAAGCGGGCCGCGAGTTTTTCCTGCCCGGCCACCTGCCTGGTCGGCAGGGTGCGCCATAGATCGTTGACCTGCGATTGCAGGTAGGCTTCGCGCTCGGTCTGGCGCAGCTGCTCCTTGGCCATCGACAGCCGGGCCGGGCGCTTGTAGCGGTCGACGCCGAGGTTCATCAGGGCGTGACAGGAATCGAGCAGCTCCTCGACCGCTTCCTCGCCGTGACGCTGCTCGCATTCGGCGATGAAGTTGCGGGCAAACACCAGGTAGTCGAGGATGCCTTCCGCATCGGTCCAGGTGCGGAACAGGTAGTTGCCCTTGAAGAAGGAATTGTGGCCATAGGCGGCATGAGCGATCACCAGCGCCTGCATCGTCATCGTGTTCTCTTCCATCAGATAGGCGATGCAGGGGCTGGAGTTGATGACGATCTCATAGGCCAGTCCCATCTGGCCGCGCTTGTAGCCGCGCTGGGTGGCGATGAATTGCTTGCCGTAGGACCAGTGGTGATAGCCCACCGGCATGCCGACCGATGAGTAGGCATCGATCATCTGCTCGGAGGTGATGATCTCAATCTGGCTGGGGTAGGTGTCGAGGCCGTAGTGCGCGGCCACCCGCGCGATCTCTCTGTCGTAGCAGTCGAGCAGTTCGAAGCTCCACTCGGAGCCTTCGGACAGGACCTGGCGCGAAGTGGTGGGCGGGGTCGGCGCGATGTCGGATTCCATTTCGGGTTCCATCTCAGGCCACCTTCTTCCTGAACAGTTCGCGGAATACCGGATAGATATCTTCCAGCGTGAGAATGCGCTGCATGGCGAAGCGCGGGCTCGCCGCCTTCACCCGCTCGTACTCGTGCCACAAGCTTTGCGGCTCCTCGGCCTCGATCTCCACGTAGGCGAAGTACTGCGTCAGCGGCAGGATGCTATGCAGCAGCTCGCGGCAGCGCGGCGAGTCATCCTCCCAGTTGTCACCGTCAGAAGCCTGAGCTGCGTAGATGTTCCAGTTGGCGCTCGGATAGCGCTCGAGGATGATGTCGCGCATCAGCTCGAGGGCGCTCGATACCACGGTGCCGCCGCTTTCGCGTGAACTGAAGAAGTCTTCCTCATCGACTTCCTTGGCCACGGTGTGGTGGCGGATGAACACCACGTCGATGCGTTCGTAACTCTTGGTGAGAAAGAGATAGAGCAGCATGAAGAAGCGCTTGGCGATGTTCTTGCGGTCCTCGTCCATCGAGCCCGACACGTCCATCAGGCAGAACATCACGGCCTGGCTGCTGGGCGTCGGCTGCTCGATCCGGTTGGCGTAACGCAGGTCCCAGGTGTCGATGAAAGGAACGGCGGCAAGCCGGGCCTTGAAGGACGCGATTTCCTCGCGCAGTTCGTCGGCCTCCGCGCTCGCACCCAGCCCGTTCGCTTCCAGTTCGGCAAGTTTTTCCTCGGCCTCCCGCAGCGCGTCGCGCGGACCGGCCGCCATGGCGAGCCGGCGTCCGATGGCCTGCTTCATCGAGCGCACCACGTGCAGGTTGGACGGGTTGCCCTGGCTGACAAAGCCGGCACGGGCCTTCTTCACTTCGGGGACGGCGGCAAGCTGTTTCTTCACCAGGTCCGGCAGTGCCAGATCCTGGAAGAAATAATCCATGAACTCTTCCTTGGACAGCTCGAACACGAAGTCGTCCATGCTCTCGTCGGCCGGGCCTCCGCCGCTGCCGGTTCCCCCTCCGCCCTCGGGACGATCCACCCGGTCGCCGGTGACGAAGTCGCGATTGCCCGGCAGCACGATGTTGCGACGGCCGCCGGGGCCATGATGGAAGATGGGCTCGGACAGATCCTTGGAGGGAATGGAGATTTTCTCGCCGCGTTCCATATCCGTCACCTTGCGCCCGGACACGACTTCCGACGCAGCCTTGCGGATCTGCGCCTTGAAGCGGCGCAGGAAACGCTGCCGGTTGACGGCGCTGCGGTTCTTGCCGGAGAGACGACGGTCTACAAGCCGGTTCATGGCCTACCTTTCAGGACGCCTTTCTTGCGCGCAGATACCACTCGGCTAGCAGGCGCACCTGCTTGTCGGTGTAGCCCTTGTCGACCATGCGCTGGACAAAGTCCTGGTGCTTCTTCTGCTCTTCGCTGGACGCCTTGGCGTTGAAGGAGATCACCGGCAACAGGTCTTCGGTGCTGGAGAACATGCGTTTCTCGATCACCGCGCGCAGTTTCTCGTAGCTGGTCCAGGCCGGGTTCTTGCCGTGGTTCTGGGCACGGGCGCGCAGCACGAAGTTGACCACCTCGTGGCGGAAGTCCTTCGGATTGGCAATGCCGGCCGGCTTCTCGATCTTCTCCAGCTCGGTATTGAGCTGCGCACGGTCGAGAATCTCGCCGGTATCTGGGTCGCGGAACTCCTGGTCCTGGATCCACATGTCCGCGTAGGTCACGTAGCGATCGAAGATATTCTGCCCATATTCCGAGTAGGACTCGAGGTAGGCGGTCTGCAGCTCCTTCTCGATGTATTCGGCGTAATGCGGCGACAGATACTCCTTCAGGTAGGCGATGTAGCGCTGTTCCACCTCGGGCGGCAATTGCTCCTGCTCGATCTGCTGTTCCAGCACGTAGAGCAGGTGCACCGGGTTGGCGGCGACCTCGCTGTGGTCGAAGTTGAATACGCGCGACAGGATCTTGAAGGCGAAGCGGGTCGAGATGCCGGTCATGCCTTCGTCGACACCGGCGAAGTCACGGTACTCCTGGTAGCTCTTGGCCTTGGGATCGGTGTCCTTGAGGTTTTCTCCGTCGTAGACGCGCATCTTGGAATAGATACTGGAGTTTTCAGGCTCCTTCAGGCGGGTCAGGACCGAGAATTGCGCCAGCATTTCCAGCGTGCCGGGCGCGCAGGGCGATTCCGACAGCGAGCTGTGCTGCAGGAGCTTCTCGTAGATCTTCACTTCCTCGGAGACGCGGAGGCAGTAGGGCACCTTGACGATGTAGATGCGGTCGAGGAAGGCCTCGTTGTTCTTGTTGTTGCGGAAGGCCTTCCACTCACTCTCGTTGCTGTGCGCGAGGATCACGCCGTCGAACGGGATCGCGCCGAAGCCCTCGGTGCCCTTGAAGTTGCCCTCCTGCGTCGCCGTCAGCAGCGGGTGCAGCACCTTGATCGGCGCCTTGAACATTTCCACGAACTCGAGCAGACCCTGGTTGGCCAGGCACAGGCCGCCGCTGTAGCTGTAGGCGTCGGGGTCGTCCTGGGCGTAGGTCTCGAGCTTGCGGATGTCGACCTTGCCGACCAGGCTGGAGATGTCCTGGTTGTTCTCGTCGCCGGGCTCGGTCTTGCTGATCGCGATCTGCTTGAGGATCGACGGGAAGCGCTTGATGACCTTGAACTGGCGGATGTCGCCGCCGTATTCCTCGAGCCGCTTCACCGCCCAGGGGCTGAGGATGCGGTTCAGGTAGCGGCGCGGGATGCCGTACTCGCTCTCCAGGATCGCGCCGTCCTCGGCGGCGTCGAACAGGCCGAGCGGCGATTCGTTCACCGGCGAGTCCTTGATTGCGTAGAACGGCACCTCCTGCATCAGCTGCTTCAGGCGTTCGGCAATCGAGCTCTTGCCGCCACCCACCGGGCCGAGCAGGTAGAGGATCTGCTTCTTCTCCTCGAGCCCCTGCGCGGCGTGGCGGAAGTAGCTCACCACCTGCTCGATGGAGTCTTCCATGCCGTAGAACTCGGCGAAGGCCGGGTAGACCTTGATCACCTTGTTGGCGAACAGTCGCGACATGCGCGGATCGTTGCGCGTGTCGATCGATGTCGGCTCACCGATCGCCTTGAGCATGCGCTCTGCGGCGGTGGCGTAGGCGAGCGGGTTGCGCTTGCACTCGGCGAGATAGTCCTCGAGGGACATCTCCTCGGCGCTCATGCGTTCGTAGCGCGCCTTCAGGCTGCTGATCACGTCCATGCGGACCTCCTGGTTCGAGGAAGGCGCCGATGGAGACCTCGCCTCCGATCCGCACCTGGGAAGTTCTGATGGAGTCCCGGCTGTACGGGCCCAGGCTCCATCAGAGCTTTCCGTCTACCAGTGGTGCATGTTTTTCGACGTCATGGATTCAGCATGGTTCATTCTGCTCCAGGCCACGGCGCGATGAGAACCCGGTTTCCCCGTCATCTTGCCGCGTCGCGGATATCTGCACGCTCGCAAGACCCGTGCCTTGCGCATGCGCATGCAGCGATCCGTGCAGCTCCACAACGCGTGACGCCCAGATCTGGCTGACCGCGGAGGGGCGCCGCGACGCCGGATGCGAAGATCGCGGGCATGAACGCCAACCTGCTTCTGCTGGCCGTCTGCCAGGGCCTGTTCCTGACCAACAACGTGACCTTCATCGCGATCAACGGGCTGGTCGGGCTGGCGATGGCACCGGTCGGCTGGATGGCGACGCTGCCGGTCACGGGCTACGTGGTCGGCGGTGCGTTGTCGACGATGCCGGTCGCCCGGCTGCAGGCGCGGCTCGGGCGCAAGCGCGCGTTCCAGATCGGCCTGCTCGTCGCCGCGGTCTCGGCCGGGCTGTGCGCACTGGCCGCGTTCACGCACCATTTCTGGCTCCTCGTCGCGGCCACGCTGGTGGCCGGCTTCTACAGCGCGAACGCTTCGCTGTACCGCTTTGCCGGGCCGGAGCTGGCCGCGCCGGCGTTCAAGGAACGCGCGATCTCGCTCGTGCTCGCCGGCGGCATCGTCGGTGCGTTCGTCGGCCCGAACCTGGCCAACGCCACGCGCTCGATGCTCGCGGTGCCGTTCGCTGGCGCCTACCTGGCGCTGGTCGCGGTGGCGCTGGTCTCGCTGCTGACGATGTCGGCGATCCGCTTCCCCGAGCACCGGCCGCCGGCGCCGGGCGCCGCACGCGGGCGGCCGCTCGCCGAACTCGTGCGCCAGCCCGTCTTCCTGGTCTCGGTGGCCGCCTGCGCGCTGGGTTACGGCGTGATGAACCTGCTCATGGCCGCGACACCGATCGCGATGCAGCTTTGCCAGCACCCCTTCGGCCATACCGCGCTGGTGCTCGAATGGCACGTGCTGGGCATGTTCGTGCCGAGTTTCTTCACCGGGCATCTGATCCGCCGCTTCGGTGCGCTGCCGGTGATGGGCGCGGGCGTGCTGCTGAACGCGGCCTGCGTCGCCGTCGCGCTGTCGGGCGTGGAGCTGATGCAGTTCCTGGTCGCGCTGATGGCACTGGGCGTCGGCTGGAACTTCCTCTACGTCGGCGGCAGCACGCTGTTCACCCAGGCCTACCGGCCCGAAGAGAAGATCCGCGCCCAGGGCACGCTGGACTTCTGCGTCTTCTCGACGATGGCGGCGAGCTCGTTCGCGTCCGGCGCGCTGATCACGACCCAGGGCTGGGCCTGGCTGAACCTCGGTTCGCTGCTGCCGATCGGCCTGGTCGGGCTCGCGCTGCTGTGGCTGGCGCGACGCCAGGGCCGCGCGGCGCTCACCGTCGCCGGCTGAAGGCCGACCGCCGCATTCAGCTGTCGGCGACGCCCAGGCGTTCGAGCAGGCCGCTCAGCTCGTCGAGAGAGCCGAAAGTGATCGCCAGCTCACCGCCCTTCCCGCCCGAGCGCATGCGGATCGCCACCGGCGCCGACAGCTTGTCGGCCAGGCGCTCTTCCAGGCGTGCCAGGTCGCGCGGTTTGGCCTTGGCCGCCGGCCTGGCGCTGCGCGGGCCGGCAACCTGGCGTGCGACCAGCTTCTCGGCATCGCGCACGCTGAGCTTGCGCGCGACCACCTCGTTCGCCGCCATCACCTGCTCGGCCGCGTCGAGCGCGAGCAGCGCGCGCGCGTGGCCCATGTCCAGGTCGCCGGCGAGCAGCATCTGCTGCACCGGCTCGGCCAGGTTGAGCAGGCGCAGCAGGTTGCTCGCCGCGCTGCGCGAGCGCCCGACCGCCTGCGCCGCCTGCTCGTGGGTGAGCTTGAACTCGATGACCAGGCGCTGCAGGCCTTGCGCTTCCTCGAGCGGGTTCAGGTCCTCGCGCTGGATGTTCTCGATCAGCGCCATCACCGCCGCGGCCTCGTCGGCCACCGCCTTGACGAGCACCGGCACGCTGTCCAGCCCGGCCAGACGCGCGGCGCGGAAGCGGCGCTCGCCGGCGATGATCTCGTAGCGCCCGCCGTCGACCGGGCGCACCAGGATGGGCTGCATCACGCCCTGCCCCTTGATGCTCTCGGCCAGCTCGTAGAGCGAGCCCTCGTCCATGCGCGTGCGCGGCTGGTAGCGGCCAGGCTGCAGCAGCGCCAGCGCGAGCGTCGTCGGCGGGCCTTCGGGCGCGGGCGTGTCGCTGACCTTGGGCCCGAGCAAGGCTTCGAGCCCGAGGCCCAGGCCCTTGGGTTTCTTGGTGACCATGGGCGCGATTGTCACCGACCGCCGCACCGGCCTTGGCTTATGCTTGCCAGCCCAACGCAATCGCCATCGAACAGGCAAGGCATGACCCACACCGTGTTCGTCGACGGCCAGGAAGGCACCACCGGCCTGCGCATCCACGACTACCTGTCGAAGCGGCACGACATCGAGCTGCTGCGCATCGCGCCCGAGCGACGCAAGGACGCTGCCGAGCGCGCGCGCCTGCTCAACGCCGCCGATGTCGCCTTCCTGTGCCTGCCGGACGCGGCCGCGCGCGAGGCCGCGGCGATGGTACGCAACCCGAACACCTGCCTCATCGACGCCAGCACCGCGCACCGCACGCAGCCGGGCTGGGTCTTCGGCCTGCCCGAGCTCGCACCCGGCCAGCGCGAACGGCTGCGCGCGAGCAAGCGCATCGCCAACCCGGGCTGTCACGCGAGCGCCTTCATCCTGCTGCTGCGCCCGCTCGTCGACGCCGGCCTGGTCGCGGCGAACGCGCCGATCAGCGCGACCTCGATCACCGGCTATTCCGGCGGGGGCAAGAAGATGATCGAGCAGTACGAGGCCGGCGGCGACCCCGGGCTGGTGGTTCCGCGCCCTTACGCGCTGTCGCTCGCGCACAAGCACCTGCCGGAGATGGCGGCACACACCGGGCTGGCGGCCGCGCCGGTGTTCATGCCCATCGTCGGGCCGTTCTACAAGGGCCTGGCGGTCAGCGTGCCGCTGCACCCGGCGCAGCTGCCCGCCGGCACCACGGCGCAATCGATCCATCGGGCCTACGAGCTGCGTTATGCCGGTGAGCGCTTCGTGCGCGTGATGCCGCTGCGCGACCCGGCGACGCTGGAAGCGGGCCACTTCGACGTGCAGGGCTGCAACGACAGCAACCGCGTCGACCTCTTCGTCTTCGCCAACGAAACCCAGGTGCTGCTGATGGCGCGCCTGGACAACCTGGGCAAGGGCGCCAGCGGCGCGGCGGTGCAGGCGATGAACGTGCACCTCGGCCTGGACGAAGGGCTGGGGCTGTAAGGCCGCGGCCGCCGGGCCGGCCCCGTGCGGCGTTCAGTCGCCGGGCCGCTGACGGTAGTGGTAGGCGTAGCCGTCGGCGAAGCCGAGCCGCGCGTAGACCTGCCGCGCAGGTGCGTTGTCGGCTTCGACCTGCAGATAGCCGACCTTTGCGCCCTGGCTTGCGGCCAACGAAAGCAAGCGCTGACACAGTAGCCGTGCCCAGCCCTTGCCGCGCTCTCGTTCGCGGGTGAAGACGTCGTACAGGCCCGCCAGTTCGGCCTCCTGCGTGAACTGGCCGCAGGCCAGGACCTCGCCGTCACGCTCGATCGCGTAGCCGTGGTAAGGCACCGGCGACGACGCCAGTCGCTGCGCATGCGCGAGCCGCTGGCTCTCGGGCGACCCGCGCAACTGCCCGACCGCCTCGGCGTAGGCCGGCGCCGGCAGCGGGAGCCAGCACACGCCCGGCGGAAGAGCCGGCGCCGGCCCGGCCGGAAGCGCAGTGTTGACCATGACGCGGGTGTCGTCGAGTGCGGCCAGGCCGAGCGCGGCGAGTTCGGCGTCCAGCGCTGGCGGCTGGCTGAAAGGGGTGATGCGAAAGACCAGCGGCAGGCCGGCGTCGCGGTACAGGGCCGCGCAACGCTGCAGCTTGTCGGCCAGCGGCAGCCGGCCCGCGGCGACGGCGTTGATGCAGCGCGCGCGCCGGGCCTTGCCCTTCGAATAGCGCACCAGCCAGCCGTCCATCCAGCGCTGCTCGAGCGGTGCGCTCGCGTTCAGCCCGGCGTCCTCGACGCGCGCGAGCAGCGCCTCATCCAAGGCGCTTGACCATTTCGCGCGCGAACTCGACGAAGGCCTGTGCGCCCTTCGACGCCGGATCAAAGGTCACGCCCGGCTGCCCGTAGCTGGGGGCCTCGGCCAGGCGCACGTTGCGCGGGATCACGGCGTCGAACACCTTGTCGCCGAAGTGCGCCTTGATCTGTTCGCTGACCTGCTGCTGCAGCGTGATGCGCGGGTCGAACATCACGCGCAGCAGGCCGATGATCTGCAGCTCGGGGTTCAGGTTGGCGTGGACCTGCTTGATCGTGTTGACCAGGTCCGACAGCCCCTCGAGCGCGAAGTATTCGCACTGCATCGGCACCACCACGCCGTGCGCCGCGCACAGCCCGTTCAGCGTCAGCAGGCTCAGGCTGGGCGGGCAGTCGACGAGGACGAAGTCGTAGTCCGACGCGACGCCCTGCAGCGCGAGGCGGAGGCGCTTCTCGCGCCGCTCCAGTTCGACCAGCTCGACTTCGGCACCGGCCAGTTCGCGGTTCGCTCCCAGCACGTCGTAGCCACCCTTGGGGCTGCGCTGGCGGGCTTCGGCGATGGACGCCGATTCGAGCAGCACGTCGTAGACACTGAGCGGCAGCGAGCGCTTGTCGACGCCGGAGCCCATGGTGGCGTTGCCCTGGGGGTCGAGGTCGACGACGAGGACCCGGCGCCCGACCTGGGCCAGCCCGGCCGCCAGATTGACCGTCGTCGTCGTCTTGCCGACCCCGCCCTTCTGGTTCGCGATACAGAAGATTCGCGCCGTCATCGGGCAGACGGCAGGCGGCGGTTCATGGGATTCCTCCGAGGGTGGGCCGGGCTGCGGCACGCGGTTGGCCTTTTGGCGCGACGCGAGCGTAGCGCAGATTCCGGGTCGTCATCATGGGTTCCGACGCGGGCGCATCCAGATCAGGCAGCGCTGCGCATCGAGGCCCGGCACGCGCAGCGGTTCCACGTGAAACACCTCGGTGTCGGCCGGCAAGGCGGCGATCTCGTCGGCGGGCTCCCTGCCCTTCATCGCGAGCCAGACGCCGTCAGCGCCCAGGTGCCGCCGTGTCAGCGCGACGAAGTCAGCCAGCGACGCAAAGGCACGCGAGGTGATCACCTCGAACGGCGCCTCGCGCAGATCCTCGACCCGGGCGTGCACGGCGCGCAGGTTGCGCAGCCCGAGCACGCCCGCCGCCTGACGGATGAAGGCCGCCTTCTTGCCCACGGCATCGACGCAGACCACTTCCACGGCCGGCAGCATCACGGCGATGACGACCCCCGGCAGGCCACCGCCGCTGCCGACATCCAGCAGCCGGCCCTGCGCCATGTGCCGGTGCAGCGGCGGGATCACGGCCAGGCAGTCGGCCAGGTGCTGGGTCAGCATCGCGGCCGGCTCGCGGATCGCGGTCAGGTTGTGGGTCGCATTCCAGCGCTGCAGCAGCGCCAGGTATTTCGCCAGCGCGGCCGTCTGCGCCGGTTCGGGGGACAGGCCGAGTTCGCGGCAGACCGCGTCGATGGCGCCGGTCAAGCGGCCTCGTCCCGGACGAAGCCCTTGAAGCGCCTCTTCTTCAGGTGCACCAGCAGCAGCGAGATCGCCGCCGGCGTGATGCCGGAGATCCGCGAGGCCTGACCCAGCGTCTCGGGCCGGTGGCGGCCGAGCTTCTGCCGCACCTCGAAGGACAACGCGGTCACGGCGCTGTAGTCGATGTCCTCGGGCAGCCGAAGATGCTCGAGCTGCGAGGCGCGCTCGACCTCGTCGATCTGCTTGTCGATGTAGCCGGCGTACTTGATCGAGATCTCGGCCTGCTCGATCACCGCATCCGCCTCGCGCGAACCGACTTCCTGCGCCAGCGCTTCACGTGAAACAGCCGGCGCGGCGCCGGCGACGGCCGCCAGCGCCCAGGCTTCGTCGAAGCCGACGCCGGGCCGGCGCAGCAGCTCGGCCAGGCTGTATTCATGCTCCAGCGCCTTGCCCAGCCAACGCTCGGCGTCGGCGGCGGGCACCGTCGCCGGCCGGACCCAGGTTGCGCGCAGGCGCTGCAGTTCGCGCTCGAGCAGCTCGCGCTTGCGGCAGAAGGCGCCCCAGCGCGCATCGTCGACGAGCCCGAGCTCGCGGCCGGCCTCGGTCAGGCGCAGGTCGGCGTTGTCCTCGCGCAGCTGGAGCCTGAACTCGGCCCGGCTCGTGAACATCCGGTAGGGCTCGGTGACGCCCTTGGTCACCAGGTCGTCGACGAGCACGCCCAGGTAGGCCTGGTCACGGCGCGGCAGCCAGGGCTCGCGCCCGGTGACCTGCAGCGCGGCATTGACGCCGGCGTACAGCCCCTGCGCCGCCGCCTCTTCGTAGCCGGTGGTGCCGTTGATCTGGCCGGCGAAGAACAGTCCCTTCACCGCACGCGTCTCGAAGCTGGTCTTCAGTTCGCGCGGGTCGAAGTAGTCGTACTCGATCGCGTAGCCCGGCCGCAGGATGTGCGCGTTCTCCAGCCCGGCCATCGACTGCACCGCGGCGACCTGCACGTCGAAGGGCAGCGAGGTCGAGATGCCGTTCGGGTAGACCTCATGCGTCGTCAGCCCCTCGGGCTCGAGGAAGATCTGGTGCGAGGCCTTGTCGGCGAAGCGGTTGACCTTGTCCTCGATGCTGGGGCAGTAGCGCGGCCCCACGCCTTCGATCACGCCGGTGAACATCGGGCTGCGGTCGAAGCCGCTGCGGATGATCTCGTGCGTGCGCTCGTTCGTGTGCGTGATCCAGCAAGGCACCTGGCGCGGATGCTGGTCCGGCGAGCCGAGAAAGCTGAACACCGGCACCGGGTCCCGATCACCGGGCTGCTCCTGCAGGCGCGCGAAATCGATCGACCGGCCGTCGAGTCGCGGCGGCGTTCCGGTCTTCAGCCGGCCCTGCGGCAGGCGCAGTTCCTTCAGCCGCGCCGACAGGCTGACGGCGGGCGGGTCCCCTGCCCGGCCGGCGGCGTAGTTCTGCAGCCCGACATGGATACGGCCGTCCAGGAAGGTGCCCGCAGTGAGCACCACCGCCCGGGCGCGAAAGCGCAGCCCGAGCTGGGTGACGGCGCCGACGACCCGGTCGCCCTCGAGCAGCAGGTCGTCCACCGCCTGCTGGAACAGCCACAGGTTCGGCTGGTTCTCGAGCCGGTGGCGGATCCCCGCCTTGTAGAGCAGGCGATCGGCCTGCGCGCGCGTCGCGCGCACCGCCGGACCCTTGCTGCCGTTGAGCACCCGGAACTGGATGCCGGCCTCGTCGGTGGCCGCGGCCATCGCGCCGCCCAGCGCGTCGATCTCCTTGACCAGATGCCCCTTGCCGATGCCGCCGATCGACGGGTTGCAGCTCATCTGCCCCAGGGTCTCGATGTTGTGAGAAAGCAACAGAGTTGCGCAACCCATGCGCGCGCAGGCGAGCGCCGCTTCGGTGCCGGCGTGGCCGCCACCGACCACGATGACGTCGAAGCTCTGGGGATGGAACATGGGGAGCGCCGATTTTACGAGGCGGGATCGAAAGCCGCCGTGGCCGCGACCCCATGGCCCCGGCGCCTGGGATCCAGGTTGGCCGAGCGGCCTGTTCACGCGCACCTCCCTCGGCGCGCGTCACGAGTGAGCGGGCCGGCGGGTCAGGCAAGCATGCGCTTGAGCTCGCCGCTGGCGATCAGCTTCGCCAGGTCCTCGGCGCCGCCGACCAGCGCGCCCTTGACGAACACCAGCGGCAGCGTCGGCCAGCCGGTCCACATCTTCAGCGCGTTGCGCCGGCGCCAGCCGCCGAAGTAGCTGCCGTACTCAAGGTACTCGTGCGCGATGCCGGCTGCGGCCAGCGCGCGCCGCGCCTTCTTCGGGAACGGGTTCTGGCGCATCCCCACCACCAGCACCGGATGCCGCGCCGCGGCCTCCTGCACCTCGCGCACGATGTCGGCGTGCAGGTTGGCGACGCGTTCGCGGATCGCGGGGTGGAGTTGGGCTTCGTCGAGGATCGCGCGCGGCATGGGCTCTTTCAGGGCAGGGAGAGGAATCGGGAGGGTATGGCGCTCAGCCGGCCGTGGCCGGCTTCAGCAGCGTCTGGCAGGCGGCACGCTGGCCGTCGGCGGCGTCGACCTTGGCGCAGACGCCCGCCAGCTGAGCACGAAGCCGCTTCAGCACCGGCGTCTGCTTGCCGCCGGCGTTCCAGCCGGTGAGGCGGTTGCTCACGCGCTGCAGCACGTGGATGCTGCGGCCGTCGAACGCGCCGCCGTCCTTGCCCGCCTCGGCGAAGATCTCGGCGGCGGTCTTCTCGATGCGCGCGCTGTCCTGCGGCGCCAGGTCGAGCAAGGCCTGCAGGTAGCCCGCACCCCACTGCAGCCGCGTCGCCGGCCCTACGCTCGTCTGGAAGGCTTGCGCGTACCAGCGCAGCGCCTCGTCCTTGTGGCCGAGCTTGCGCGCGTTGCCGCCGAGCTGGCTCATCAGGTAGTAGGGCGAATGACTCTTGCTCAGGTTGGCCTTCAGCAGCGCGTCGCTCTCGGCCCACAGGCCGGCCCGGCCTAGCGCGTAGCCGGCCTCGGTGATCACCGCCTGGCGCTCGTAGCCGTCGGTGATCTCGCGGTCGTCGCGCGCGACCTGCGCGCGCAGGTCCTGCAGCAGCGGCGGCGGCAGCTCGACATGGACCGCCCCCTGAGGCGCGCCCAGCCGGGCCAGGTCGACACGCGCGATCGTCGCGCCGAGCCGGTCGCCGCGCGACAGCGTCGGGTCCTGTGCCAGACGTTGCAGCGCGGCGTCGTACGCGGGCCGCAGCGGCGACTTCTCGGGCGCGTCGCCATCGGCGAGCACGCGCACGATGCGCGCCGCATCGGCGGTCAGCACGTCCATCTGCGCGCGCGCCTGCACCGGATCGGCGAGCACGCGAGCCACGCGCTCGCGCATGGCGGCGTCGGGCTTGACGCCCATGCCGAAATCGCTGGCGGCGATCGCCTTCAGCCAGAGCCGGGTGCTGGTCTCGGGGTCGGTGGCCGGGGCCGCCATCGCCAGCTGCAGCAGCAGGCCGGGGAGGTCGTTCCTGGCGACGAGCTGCTGGTCGTCGGTGTCCCAGGAATAGAAGGCGAGCATGCGCCAGTCGTTCGCCGACAGCGGCTTGCCGGCGCGCGCGTCGGCGAGCACCGCCTTCACCGGCCGGCCGCCGCTCATGCCGAGCTGCAGCACGGCCATCATCTGCTCGGGGTCGGCCTCGCCGGGCAGGCGCGTGATCTCGGTGCCGTCGGGCTTGAACAGCACCACCGTCGGGTAGCCGCTGACGTGGAAGCGCTGGCCCAGCTTCTGCGCCGCGGGCAGGTCGCCGTCGACCGCGACCGCGATGAAGGCGCGGCTGCACCTGCTGCTCGATCAGGGATGGCGGAGTTTCGCGCCGATCGTCGTCGCAACGCTGACAAGTTTTGCGCTGTCGCTGGGAGCGGCGCTAAGCTTGTGACGCCGCGACGTCATAGGATCATATTGTAAGATTTAGCTTTTCGGCAAAGCCCAGCTGACCGTCAGCTGCGTCGCGCGGCGCGGGATGTCGAGCTTTGCCTCGCTGAAATTGACCTTTTCATTCGGCGGCAGCATCCGCACCGGCGGCTTGATCGTCCAGCTGTATACGATCGTGCCCTGCGCATCGCGCAGTTCGGCGAGGATCGGCGGGACGCGCTGTTCACGATCGGGCTGGTGGATGATCAC